>CAMCDA010000141.1 GCA_945873195.1 Asaia bogorensis | reverse complement strand
CCGAATAGTTCAATCAGAAGAGCTTCAAGATCCGGACGGCTCAGCGCGGAAAGGGCGGGCGGCGGCGGCACATGATGCAGAGAGTCCACGACGCCGAATCGGTGCAAGAGAAAAATGCGGCGGTGCCCGTGGTTTTGCCCCTATTACGCAGATGGACCGTAAATATCTGATAAGACGGAGTTTATTTGAGTGGCTGTTAAATGTGGGTTAAACCGCTCGGTGGGGCTTAGCCAACCCCCGCCGCGGCGGCGAGCTTCTTCAGATCGGCTTCCGGTCGGGCGCCGTAATGGCTGATGACCTCGGCCGCGGCGATCGAACCGAGGCGTCCGCAGGCGACCAGCGGCTTGCCCGCCGTCCAGCCGGCCAGGAATCCGGCTGCGTAGGCATCGCCCGCGCCGGTCGTGTCCACGACCTTGGCCGGTTCGGCGGCAACTTCCACCGTCTCGGTCCCGCGCAGGATCAGGCTGCCGGCTTCCGACCGGGTCAGCGCGGCCAGGGCCACGTCGCGGCGGGCGGCTTCGGCCGCGGCCTCGAAGGTGTTTTCCTCATACAGGCTGGTGATTTCGGTTTCGTTGGCGAACAGGATGTCCACGTAGTCGGCCACGAGTTCACGGAACGCCGCGCGATGGCGATCGACGCAGAAGGCATCGGACAGGGACAGGGCAACCTGCCGCCCCGCCGCATGGGCCGCGCGGGCCGCCTTGTAGAACGCCGCCTGGGCCGCCGGCGGGTCGAACAGATAGCCCTCCAGGTAGACGACGGACGATGCCGCCACCAGGCGGTCGTCCACGTCGTCTTCCCCCAGCGTCACGCAGGCGCCGAGGAACGTGTTCATCGTCCGCTGCCCGTCCGGGGTCACAAGGATCATGCAACGCGCGGTGGGCGCGCCGCCGGCAAGCGCGGCGGAGGGGAAATGCACGCCCGAGGCCTTGATGTCGTGCGCGAACACGTTGCCAAGCTGGTCGTTCGCCACCTTGCCCAGATACGCGACGCGCGCGCCCAGGTTGGCGGCCACGGCGCAGGTATTCGCGGCAGACCCGCCGGAGGTCTCCTTCGCGGGGGGCATGGCGGCATAGATCGCCTCGGCCGTCCGAGCATCGATCAGCGCCATTGCGCCCTTGTGCATGTCATGGCGTGACAGGAATGAGTCATCGACCGCCCCCACCACGTCCACGATGGCGTTGCCGATACCCAGGATGTCGTACGTCGCGTCGGGCAAGATTATCTTCCTTTTGGCGGGTGCGCGCGCACGGCCGCTTCATTGACCTCAACGCCCCAGCCCGGACCGGTGGGCAGGATCAGCTCACCATCCTCGATCACCGGGGCGTTGGTGAACAAGTCGTCGCGCCAAGCCACGCTGTCAACGTCGATTTCCATGACACGAAAATTCGGGACCACGGCGCAGAAATGCGCGCTGACCGCGGAACACAGATGTCCGTAGTAGTTATGGGGGGCTACGTTGACCTCATACGCCTCGGCCATGGACGCGATCTTGATGGATTCGAGGAACCCGTTCCAGATCACGTCGATGATCGCCACGTCCTGGGCATAGGCGTCCAGGAACGGCCGGAATGCCCTTCTCCCCGTGATGCTCTCACAAGACGCAATAGGACACGGCGCTCGGCTGCGGATCAACGCCAGGGATTGCGGGTCCCAGGTGTCGATTTCGAGCCACGCCAAGTCATAGGGTTCGACGGCCTTGGCGACCTGAAGGAACCCCTCGGTCTTGAAATGGTAGTTGACGTCGAGGTGGATGCCCATGTCGGGGCCGGCGCCAGCGCGGAAGGCGCCCAGCGTGTCGCGCACCGCCTGCAGCGTCTTCCGGTCGATGTTGAGCGCGGGGTAGCCCGGCGTGCGGCCGAAGCCGGGGCCGAAACCCACCAGCTTCTGGCCGTCAAACGGCAGGATGTTGGTCTTGAGGCCCTTGAAGCCGCGCGCCTTCACCTCCGCCCCCATGGCGGCGACGTCGTCGTAGGTCCGGAGCGGCGGGGTGCCCACGGCCTCGTGGTTGCGGACGCGGTAGGTGCCGCAATGGGACCAATAGACGGGGATGCGGTCGCGCACCGGCCCGCCGAACAGTTCGTAGACGGGGACGCCCAGTGCCTTGCCCTTGATGTCGAGGAGAGCGTTCTCGATGGCGGCGATGGCGCGTTGGTTGACGCCGTTCGGGGCCTGGACCTGCTTCACATACAGGGTCGAGGCGATGGACTGGATAGGGCGCGGGTCGGTGCCGATCAGGGCCTCGGCCATGCCGTGGATGACGGAGGTGAGGCCGCGGCTGCCGTCGGCTTCCGTGTATTCGGACCAGCCGACGAGGCCGTCATCGGTGGTGACCTTGAGGAAGGAGAAGGTGCGCCAGCCGGCGTCGCAATGCAGGTCCTCGATGCGGGCGATTTTCATGGTTGTTTCCCCGGTATTGGCCGGAAAGCTTTCCATGGCGCGGACTTGGGTGCAATGGCGTCGCCAGCGTCCCCAATTGGCGATACCGTTGGGCGCAGCAAGGAAGGGGAACGTTTCGTGTCACTGTTCAACGGCACCTGGAAGATTGACATCGCCCGCAGCCGGAAATGGGACCCGGCCACCAACGCCTACATCGCGGATGAGGTGGGCGAGGAGATCATCACGTTACGGATCGAAAACGGCATGCAAGACTACGAGGTCCTGTACGGCAACGATCCCGTCATCCGCATGGGATACACCGCCCGCCTCGACGATATCGCCTGGGTCCCCTACGCAGTGCGGGAGATCATCACCGCCCCCGGCCAGGACAAATCCCAGGCGGTCGCGGCGTTCCGGGACCGGATCGGCGCGAACCAGGGATCCAACACAAGGACGTTCGAGGTCGGGCAGCCCTATGGCCTGGTGCGGATCGTCACGGTTGACGAACGGACCCATTACCGCGTCAGCAAGGCCCCGGACGGATCACCGCAGAACGTCATGCTCCGCCGCATGCAGCCGGATGGCCAGTCCTATCTATCGACGGTGATGGATGCCGATGGCGTGGTGGCCCGTATCCGTTGGTTCGTCCGGGCGGGGTGATTTCTTTAACATGCCGGAGCGATGCTTGGGCGGCGATCAACAGCTCTCCACCGCCTGGGCCCCGGCGGGCCAACCAGCACGGGCGCGGTATCACGCAAATAGTTTTAGGCACGATTTCAGGGCGGCGTTATCCTGCCACCGAGGAGGGGCCATGGGCATCATTCATCTCAGACTACCGGACGACCTCCAGGCGATCATTGATCAGCGGGTCGCGTCCGGACGCGTCAAGAACGCGGATGCCTATCTGGTCGAGGCCGCCCGCCGCTTCGCCGAGGAACTGGAGGCCGAGGAGGAAGTCGTGTCCGAAGCCGCCGCCGGTGTCGCGGAGGCCGAGGCCGGACACTTCGTCACCATCGCCACGCCCAAGGATGCGGAAGATTGGCATCAGCGGACCATGGCACGCCTGCGTGACCAGCGGGCAGCCGACACGCGCTAGGTGGCGTATCGTCTTGTCGGGCGCGCCGAGGCTCGGATCGACGCAATACTGTTCGAGAGCGCAACCCGATGGGGCTTGGACGCGGCCGATCGCTACAACCGCCTGCTCCTGGCCGCGATGAAACTGGTCGGGGATACGCCCCTGACCCCTGGCTCGCGAGCGGTTACCGGAGCCCCTGGGGTTCGAACCTTGGACCTCCGATCAGTGCGGCATCTGCTGGCGCGAGGACACCGGGTCGGTGAACCCCGCCACCTGATTGTCTATCGGGTGGCACCGGATGGGGTGACCGAGATCCTGAGCCTCGTGCACGACCGGATGCTGCTTGCCCGGGCCGTTCGGCGGGAGGCGGAGACGCCCGGCCGCTGATTTGCAGGAGGTCGATGATCAACGATCCACCGAGCCTGTTGGGACTCTTGATTGGATCGCGGCTCCCGCTACCCAAGGTCCCAATGCCGAGCAAAGAGCGAGGTTGCCCGCTTGGGGCGCTTTTCCCTACCGCATCCCCGCATGCGCCTCGCACCCACGCAGGAACCCCGCAATCGTGCGATGGAACACAGGCTCATCCAGCAGGAACGCATCGTGGCCCTTGTCGGTCGGGAACTCCACGAACGACACATTGGCCCCCGCCCGGTTCAGCGCGCGGGCGATGTTGCGGCTCTCGGCCGTCGGAAACAGCCAGTCCGATGTGAACGACGCCAGCAGGAACCGCGTGGTGGACCCCCGGAACGCGTTGCTCAGATCCCCGCCACAATCGAACGCCAGGTCGAAATAATCCATCGCCCGCGTGATCGTCAGGTAGGAATTCGCGTCGAACCGCTGCACGAAGGTGCTGCCCTGGTAGCGGAGGTAGCTCTCCACCTCGAAAATATCACCGAACAGAGCCGCCGGATCGGCCCCGGTCCGGGTCGCATTCTGCAGGCGCCGGCCGAACTTCCGGGTCAGCGCTTCCTCGGACAGATAGGTGATGTGCGCGACCATGCGCGCGACGGCCAGGCCGCGGGTCGGAACCGTCCCGACCTCCCAGTACCGGCCCTTGTGCCAATCAGGATCGGCGTGGATCGCCTGCCGCCCGACCTCATGGAAGGCGATGTTCTGCGCGGTGTGGTGCGCGCCCGTCGCGATCGGCAGGGCGGCGAAGACCATGTCCGGATACAGGGCTGCCCATTGCAGCACCTGCATCCCGCCCATGGAGCCACCGATCACCGCGAACAGCCGCTTGATGCCCAGATGGTCGATCAGCCGCTTCTGCGCCTGCACCATGTCGCGGATCGTCACCGGGGGGAAATCGGTGCCCCACAGTTCTCCGGATCCATCATCCTTGGGCGTGCGCGGCCCGGTGCTGCCCATGCAGCCGCCCAGGACATTCACGCAGATGACGAAATACCGGTCGGTGTCGATCGGCAGGCCTGGACCCACCAACGAATCCCACCAGCCGCCCCGCCCGGTGATCGGGTGTTTTTCGGCCACATACTGGTCACCCGTCAGCGCATGGCAGATCAGGACCGCGTTGGACCGGTCGGCATTCAGCGCGCCATAGGTGCGATAGGCGACCACCACCCTCGGCAGGGTCTGCCCGCATTCCAGAACGAGGCCGTCGTCGAACGCGACATGCGTATGCTCGACGCTGGCCGGAGCCAAAACTTGTTCCATATCACCGGCTAGGTAGTCGGTGCCGGACCGTCCCGCAAGAGTTTGGCTTTCCCCGGCCGCATCCGGCCCCCCGCATGCTATGCTGCAAACAGCCTCCCCGACCGACCTGGACACCCGCATGCCGCATCGCCTGTTGCTGATCGTCCTGTTCCTGCTGTCCGGCTGTTCCTCGGAACTCGCCCCGCCCGGCCCCCCGATCACGTCCCCCGCGGTCACGTCCGAGGCCTTCGTGATGCCCGACGGCGTCCGCCTGCCCTACCGCGCCTGGCTGCCGGAGGGCCCGCCCCGCGCCGTCGTGCTGAGCCTGCACGGGATGAACGACAGCCGCGATGCCTGGGAATTGCCGGCGCCGGCCCTGGCGGCCCATGGGATCGCGGTGATCGCCCCAGACCAGCGCGGGTTCGGCGAATCCGGCTCCCGCGGGCATTGGGCAACGGCCGAGGGGCTGGCGGCCGATGCCACCGCCATGGCGGCCACCCTGCGCGCCCGGTTTCCCGACGCGCGCCTGATCCTGATGGGAGAGAGCATGGGCGCCGCGGTGCTGATGGTCGCGGCAACCGGGCCCCATCCGCCGGATGCCGATGGCTATATCCTGCTCGCCCCGGCGGTCTGGGGGCGGGCGAAGATGAACCTGTTCATGCGGGCCGCGCTCTGGGTCACCGCCAATACCGTGCCCGGGATGATCCTGCGGCCCAACGGGATGGTGCGCGTCACCGCCAGCAACAACCGGGAAGCGCTGATCCGCCTGTCCACCAATCCCCTGACCATCAAGGGCACGCGGGTGGACACGACGAAGGGGCTGGTGGACCTGATGGATGCGGCGCTGGCGGCGGCGCCGGCGTTCCGGGCGCCCGCCTTGCTGCTGTATGGCGGCAAGGATGAGGTGATCCCGGCCCCGGCGATCGAAACCCTGTGGCAGTCGATGCCGGATGGCCCCCGGCGCGCCTTCTACGATGACGGCTACCATCTGCTGCTGCGCGATCTGGGGCGGGAGCGGCTGATCGCGGATATCCTCGCCTGGATCGAGCAGCCGGACCGCGCCTTGCCCTCCGGCGCCGATCAGGTGGCGGAGGCCTGGATGAAGGACCGGCTCGGGAAGCGGTAGGATCGGCTTCGGGAGGGGCGAGGGGCGCTAATCGACGAAGCCCGGCAGGGCGTCGATATCCCCGCGCGTTACCGCCAGCGCCTTGAATAACCGCCCCATCCGGTTCGGTTCGCCCAGCCGGCGGGCGGATTCCATGATCGCGGAGGCCTCGGCCGGCGGGCGTCCCTGGGCCAGCCGATTAGCGCGCTGGAACAGACCCAGCCGAGCGAGGAACAGGCCCTGCGGCACTGGGCCATGCGCCTTCGCGCCGCCGGCCCGCGCCGCAAGGGCGAAGGCGGCGAAATCGACATGCGCGGTCAGGTCGGCGGTCCCGGGGGGCGACAGCGGATCGACCGGCACCCCGCCCGACAGCGCCTGGAGGCTCTCGCCGGGGGCGCTGTGCTCGGGGCCGTAGTCCAGGAACAGCGCGGCCCCCGGCGCCCGCGCGAGCCGTCCCTCCACCAGGGCGGCGATGGCCGCGGCGGCATCCGATCGTTCGACGATCGCGCCCTCGGGCAGCGGTTCGGGCCAGGGGACAATGTCGGCCGGTTGTTCGGTGAAGCCGGCCGGCCCGACGAAGCGTTCGGCCCAGCCCTGGCCTCGGCAGACGAACTGGCGGATCGGCAGGGCGTCCAGGAATTCATTGGCCAGCAGGATGAAGGGGCCGTCCGGCACGTCCTCCAGCCGGTCGTGCCAGATTGCGTCGGGCACCGCGCCGGCCTGGATCGCGCGCAGGCGGGGCGATGTTTCGACCAGGTCCACCCGCAGCGCATCCCCGAACGCCGGCATTGCCCGCCGGATGGCGCGCAGCGCATCAGCCATCAGGGTGCCGCGGCCGGGCCCGACCTCGATCAGCCGGATCGGGGCGGGCTGGCCGATCATCGTCCACATCACCGCGGACCAGAGGCCCAGGACCTCCCCGAAGACCTGGCTGATCTCCGGGGCAGTGGTGAAGTCGGCGAAGGGGTCGCGGGTCGCGTAATAGGCCGCGTTGGCCCGCGCCATGAAAGCGTCCAGGCGCTCTGTTTCAGGGCGGGCCATCTCAGGCAGGCGCGCGCGCCCGGAGGATCAGCCACACCCCGATCGCCAGCATCGGCACGGAAAGGACCTGCCCCATGGTCGTGCCGAAGGCGAGGAACCCCAGGAAGGCATCCGGCTCCCGGAACATCTCCCCAATCATCCGGGCGATGGCGTAGCCGGCCAGGAACACGCCGGTCAGGAAGCCGGCCCTTTCACGCAGGCTGTCCCGCTGGAACAGCACGATCAGCAGGACGAACAGTCCCAGCCCTTCCAGCCCCGCCTGGTAAAGCTGGCTCGGGTGACGCGGGAAAGGACCGGCATGCGGGAAAATCACCGCCCAGGGCAGGTCGGCCGAGGCAACCCGCCCCCAAAGCTCCCCGTTGATGAAATTTGCGATACGGCCGAAGAACAGCCCGATCGGCGCCACCACGGCGACACGGTCGGCGAACCCCAGCAGCGGGATCGCGTTGCGCCGGCAGAACCAGAGGGTCGCGATGGCGACGCCCAGCATGCCGCCATGGAAGCTCATGCCGCCTTCCCAGACGGCGAAGATGCTCAGCGGCCGGTTCAGGAACGCCCCGAACTGATAAAACAGCACGTAGCCGACCCGCCCGCCGATGACGACGCCGAGCGTGGCCCAGGTCAGGAAGTCATCGACCTGCGTCGGCGTGGCGACGGCGGGTGCCCTTTGGACCAGCCGCCGCATCAGCCGCCAGCCGATCACCAGCCCCGCGATATAGGCCAGCGCGTACCAGCGGATCGCAAGCGGACCGACCTGGACGATGACCGGGTCGATCTGCGGGAACAGGAAAGCCGGGATCACGCGTAGATGTCGCCGCTGGCCAGATAATCCTGGACATAGCGCCGGATCCCGTCCTCCAGCGGCGTGAACTGGCCGTTGAACCCGACGCCCCGCAGCTTGTCCATCGAGGCCTGGGTGAAGGACTGGTACTGCCCGCGCAGCTTGTCCGGCATGGTGATGAACTCCACCCGCCGCGGCTGACCGGCCGCGTCGCAGACCGCGTGCGCCAGGTCCAGATAGGTGCGCGCCTGCCCGGTGCCGAGGTTGAACAGCCCGCTGACGGCCGGCTTGTCCATCAGCCAGAGCATAACGTCGACCACGTCGCCCACCCAGATGAAGTCCCGCGCCTGCTGCCCGTCGGCCAGACCCGGCACGTCGGACTTGAACAGGCGGGCGGGTTTGCCGGCCGCGACCTCATCATGCTTGACCTTCACGACCGAGATCATGGACCCCTTGTGATACTCGTTCGGCCCGTAGACGTTGAAGAACTTCAGCCCGGCCCATTGCGGCGGACGCTTCGACGCCTTGAGCAGATGGCGGATGATCAGCGTGTCGAAGGCGTGCTTGGTCCAGCCGTACAGGTTCAGCGGCCGCAGCTTGTCCAGCGCGTCGATGGAAAACTCATCCTCGAACCCCTCGGTCATCATGCCGTAGGTGGCGGCCGAGGAGGCATAGACGAAGCGGGCGCCGCGATCGGCGCACCAGTCCCACAGCTTGCGGGACAGTTCCACGTTGGTGGCCCAGGTCAGATCGCCGTCGCGGGCTGTGGTTTCGCTGATCGCGCCCATATGGAACACCATCTCGATCGGCGGATGGCGCGCCAGGAAGGCGTCCAGCTCCTCCGGCGCGACGATGCCCGCGGGAGGATGCTTGGCCAGGTTGCGCCATTTGTCGTCGGACCCGAGACGGTCGACCACGACGGTTTCCAGGCCGCGCCGCACTAGCGCCGCCTGAAGGTTGGAGCCGATGAAGCCGGCGCCGCCAGTTACGAGGATCATGGCAAGAGGTTATACGGACCCGGCTTGCCTGTTGAAAGCACGACGTTCCATCCAGGAGATCACCGATGGCCGACCGCCCCCGCATTTTCGACGACCTCGCCGGCGTGGCCGGAGGCGCGATCTCGGCCCTGGCCGGGTTGCGTGAGGAAGCCGAGGCCATGGTCAAGGCCCGCGTCGATGAGACGATCCGCCGGCTGGACCTGATCCGGCGTGATGAATTCGACGCGATCGCCGAACTCGCCGCCAATGCGCGCGCTGGCCAGGAAGCCGCCGAGGCACGCCTCGCCGAGGTCACGATGCGCCTGTCGGTGCTGGAGGCGCGGTTGAGCGCGCTGGAAACCGCCCCGCGCCCATCCGGTGATGGGCACTGACATGACAGAGACGACCGGCCGCCTGGATCGCGGCGACGGCACCCATCTGGCCTGGGCGCGGGTGGAGCGAACCGGCCCGACCATCGTCTTCCTGCCGGGGTTCCGCAGCGACATGGCGGGCGACAAGGCCACCAACCTCGCGGCCTTCGCGGCCGAACGCGGGTTGGGGATGCTGCGCTTCGACTACTCCGGCCACGGGGCGAGCGACGGGGCGTTTACCGATGGCACCATGGGCGAATGGGCGGCGGACGCGCTGGTGGCGATCGACCGGCTGACGACGGGGAAGCTGATCCTGGTCGGATCATCGATGGGCGGCTGGATCGCTCTGCTGACCGCTTTGGCCCGCCCCGAGCGCATTGTCGCCCTGGTCGGCATCGCCGCGGCCCCCGATTTCACCCAGCGCCTGATGTGGGACGCGATGGCGCCGTCCGAGCAGGCGACGCTGAAGCGGGACGGCATCCTGTATGTGCCCAGCCAATACGGCGAACCCACGCCCATCACGATGAAGCTGATCGAGGACGGGGCACAGCATCACGTCCTGACCGGTGCGCTCCAGATCGAGTGCCCCATCCGGCTGCTACACGGCCAGGCCGACCCCGATGTACCGTGGGAGCTGGCGCTGACCATCGCCCAGCAGGCGGTGTCCACCGATGTCGAGGTCATCCTGATCAAGGACGGGGACCACCGGCTGTCCCGGCCCTCGGACCTGGCGCTGCTACGCCGGACGGTCGCCGCTCTCCTCGGCCAGGATGGCGCGTAGGCCTTCGCGGTAGGTGGGATAGAGCCACTCGATCCCCAGAGCCGCCTTGGTCTGGCGGCTGGCGACCTTGCGGTTCTCGGCCCAGAAGCTGCGAGCCATGGGGGACATGGCGGGCAGCGCGGCCTCGAAGGCGACCTCGGGGGGAAGGGGGAGGCCCAACAGACGCGCCGCCTCGGTGACGACAACGGCGCTTTCGGCAGGTTCGTCGTCGTTCAGGTTCAGGACACGGATGCCCGGGGGACGGTCCTGGGACATGGCCGCCAGCACGGCGCGGGCGATGTCATCCCGGTGGATCCGCCCAAACGCGTGCCCCGGCTTCACCATCCGACGCGCTCGGCCCTCCCGAAGGTCGTCGAACATGGATCGGGTCGGACCATAAATGCCGGCGAGGCGGAAAACATCCACCGCGCACCGGTCGGCGCAAGCCTCCCAGGCGATCTCGGCGGCGCGGCGTCGGTGGCCACGGTCCTGGGAGGGGGCGGGGGGTGTGTCCTCCTCCACCCAGGCCCCGCCGCGGTCTCCGTAGACGACGGTTGAGGAGAGGTAGCCGATCCAGCGCAGGTTGGGCGCGGCCCGGATGGCGTCGGCATAAACCGCCAGCACCGGGTCGCCCTCGGGACCCGGGGCAGCGGTGACAAGGATGTGGGTCGCCCAGGCAATGGCAGCGTGCGCGGAGGCAAAGGCGGTAACCCCCACGCCCCCCCTCCCCTTGAGGGAGGGGGAAGGGGGGAGGGGGGACACCCCCCGGACACTGCCGCGAGACCCCTCCCCCCGGCCCCCTCCCTCAAGGGGAGGGGGGGCGTGGGGGCGCCGTCCGGGGGGATCCTGCCTCCCTCCCTCCAGGGAATCCGGGGCAACCTCCACCTTCCGCGACGTCCCAACCACCTCCCACCCAGCCCCAACCGCTAACTCCGCCACCGCCCGCCCCGAGTACCCCAGCCCAAACACCAGCAACCTGCTCATGCATCCCCCCGCCACCGCATCACCGCCCGCCCAAACGCCCCCAGCCCCGCGTTGATCACAATCCCCGCCAGCGAAAGCAGCACCAGCGCCGCAAACATCCGGGGCACCTGCAACCGATACCCAGCTTCCATGATCCGATACGCCAACCCCGACGCGAAGCCACCCGAGCCCGCCACGAACTCCGCCACCACCGCGCCAACCAGCGCCAACCCGCCGGATATCCGCAGCCCGGTCAGGAAGAACGGCAGCGCCGCCGGCAGCCGCAGCAGGAACAGCGTCCTCGCCCGCCCCGCCCCGTACAACCGAAACAGATCCGCCAGCTCGGCCGGCGGCGAGGCCAGCCCCGTGGCCGTGTTGGCAAAGACCGGGAAGAACGCCACCACCACGGCGCAAACAACCAGCGAGGTGAACGGATCCCCCACCCAGATGATGATCAGCGGCGCGATCGCCGGCAGCGGAGTCACCTGCAACACGATGGCCCAGGGCTGGATCGCGGCCTCGGCCCAACGGCTGGTGGCCATCGCCAGCGCCATCGCCACCCCCAGCACCGCGGCCACCACCAAGGCCGCGAAGGTCACCGCCAGCGTCGAACCCAGGGACACCATCAGCCCCCAAGGGTCCGCCAGGAAGGCGCCGACAATCGCGATCGGGCCTGGCAGCAGATACACCGGGATCTGGGCCAGATGCACCGCGGCTTCCAAGATCGCCAGGGCCAGCAGGCCAAAGACCGTCGGCAGCAAAGCGGGTTTCATGCGCCGGCTTGCGCCTGTTCCATGGCGCCCGAAATCTCCCTCACCAGGGCGGCATAGGCGGGGTCCATGCGGGTGTCCCGGCCCTCGGTCAACGGGGACGCGATCTCCCGCTCGATCCGGCCTGGGCGGGGGGTCATCAGTACGATGCGGCGGGCGAGGAACGCGGCCTCGTAGATCGAATGGGTGACGAAGACGATGGTCGTCCCGAGGTCCCGCCACAGCCCCAGCAGGTCCAGTTGCAACCGGTGCCGGGTGATCTCATCGAGGGCGGCGAAGGGTTCGTCCATCAGCAGGACCCGGGGCTTCGTCACCAGGGCACGGGCGATGGAAACACGCATCCGCATGCCGCCGGAAAGCTGTCGCGGCAACGCGGCCTCGAACCCTGTCAGGCCGACGCGGGCCAGGGCGGCGGTGATGGCGGGCTGGGCTGCCTCTCGGGGAACGCCGCGCAGGCGGAGGGGAAGGTAGACGTTCTCGGCCGAACTGGCCCAGGGGAGGAGCGTGGCGTCCTGGAAGACGTAGCCGATCTCCCCGGGCCCGGGCGCGTGACCGTCCGACCAGGCCAGGGTCCCGGCGTCCGGCTGGTCGAGCCCCGCGATCAGCCGCACCAGCGTGGACTTGCCACACCCGGAGGGGCCGAGGAGGGCGAGGAAATCACGCGGGTGGAGGCGGAGGGAGATGTCCCGAAGCGCCTCGGTCCCGCCGGGAAAGCGGCGGCCGACATGGGAGAGGGTCAGCACGGGAACACACGCGAAGGTTGCCTAGACGGAGCAGGGCGAGCTATATCAGAACAAATAGGGAACTTACTTCCCCCTCCCCCCTGGAGGGGGAGGGCTGGGGTGGGGGGTAAGCAACCGCACTGACCGAGGGATATCACCCCCCCACCACGACCCTCCCCCTCAAGGGGGGAGGGGGCAGAAAGGATTTTCCCCCATGACACGACCCCATGCCCGGTGAGCCCAGCATCCCAAGAACGGAATTTTCCACCCACCACGACCCCATGCCCGGTGAGAAACCCCCGCCCCAAACCTCCCACCAAAAAATCCACACGGTCCAACCCCATGTCCGGTGAGGAT
>CAMCDA010000140.1 GCA_945873195.1 Asaia bogorensis | reverse complement strand
CCTCGCGCCGCTGCGGCGAACACCAAGGAACAGTTCATGCACTCGCCGGCGCTCCCGGACGAATTGATGAACGCGATCATGGATACGATGGCGGTACACCAGTCCATGAGCCGACAGGCTCTGAACTCTGACGCGATCCGGGCGGCCATGCTGGCGACTATGTTGGCACAGGGTGGATTATGGGAAGCATTCCGTCAGCGGACGGGGGCCGCGGGTCACATGTGAAGGCCGTTGACCTTGGAGAAGATTGCAAGAGGCACACGCAAGGCGGCTGCATTGTCGAATTGCCGGCCGGACGTGCCCGCAAACATAGTCTGATTTCAATATACTAAAACCGTTGACCAAATCGGCCAAGTCAACAGGTCCGGAGACAACTGCCGTATGGAGACCCGTTTTCCTGGTTCGTTCCGCCAATGTGGGTCAACAGCCTACGGCGCAAACCCACGGAACCATTGGGCTTTTCTGTGCAGGACGCAGGCGCAGAGACGCCTCTATCGGAAAGAACTGGCGGATGGGGTGGGATTCGAACCCACGGTACGCTCACACGCACGCCGGTTTTCAAGACCGGTGCCTTAAACCGCTCGGCCACCCATCCAGCAGGCGCAAACTATCCAGTGTCCGCACCAACCTCAAGGGACGGAAACCCGATCAGGCCGCTACCCGCACCCGAGCATCCTCCCGCAGCATCACCGCTCCCTTCTCCGCGATCATGATCGTCGGCGCGTTCGTGTTCGTCGACGTCACCGCCGGCATCACGGAGGCATCGATCACCCGCAACCCCTCCAGCCCATGCACCCGCAGCCGGTCGTCCACCACCGCCATCACATCCGGACCCATCCGGCAGGAACACGTCGCATGGAACACCGTCGTTCCGGTCTGGCGCGCATAGGCCAGGAACTCGTCATCCGTCTGAACGTCGCGGCCAGGCAACGTCTCGGCCACGAGGAACTGTTTCAGGGCCGGTGCGTTGAACCAGTCCCGCACCGTCCGCATCCCGGCGATGATTGTGCGCCGGTCCCGGTCCTCGGCCAAATAGTTGGGATTGATCGCCGGCTGGTCGCGCGGATCGGCCGTCCGAGCCTCCACATAGCCCCGGCTCTCGGGTCGCATCTGCCAGATGCCCGACGTCATGCCTGGCTTGGTATCCAATTGCCGCGTCGGCCCCGGCGCATAGCTGGCCGAGGCGAACAGCGCCTGCACATCGGGCGTCGCCGACTCCGGCAGCACCTTCACCGAGGCCGCGACCAGGGACGCCGCATAGGTCAGCATCCCCCGCCCGGTCAGCACATACTTCATCACCTCGCCGGCCAGCCGGATCCCGCGGGATCGTTCGTTCAGGGACTCAACGCCCTTCACCTCCGCCTGCACCCGTACCAGGAAATGATCCTGGAAGTTCCGCCCGACGCCGCGCAGGGCATGCCGGACCTCGACCCCGATCCGCCCGAGGTGGTCGGGATCACCCACGCCCGACAGTTGCAGCAGATGCGGCGATCCGATGGCGCCGGCGGACAGGATCACCTCTCCGGCCGCATCGGCCCGCTCGACCGCGCCGCCGCGGGAGAACTCGACGCCGACCGCGCGCTTGCCTTCGAGCACCACGCGATGGACCAGGGCGTTGGTCACCACCTGAAGGTTCGACCGCCCCATCGCCGGTCGCAGATAGGACCGCGCGGCGCTGGCCCGCAGGCGGCCGCCCCGGGTCTGCTGCACCCAGCCGATATGATCACCCAGCCCATGCGGCAGGTTGTTCAGGTCGTTGCGATAATCCCAGCCCATCTGCGTGCCGGCATCGATCGCCGCCTGGCACAGTTCCGGCTGGTCTCGCGTGTTCGATGTGAACAGCGGTCCGCCCTTGCCGTGGATGTCGTCCTCGGGTCCTTCCCAGTTCTCCGACTTGCGGAAGAACGGAAACACATCCTCCGATCCCCAGCCGCGATTGCCCAGCTGGGACCAGTGGTCATAGTCCTCGGGTTGGGAGCGGATGTAGATCATCCCGTTGATGGAGCTCGATCCGCCCAGCACCTTGCCGCGCGGATAGGGGATTTCCCGCCCGTTCAGGCCGGCGTTCTTGTCGGCCTTGAAGCCCCAGGTCAGGGTCGGGTGGTCCAGCAGCTTGATATAGCCCGCGGGGATATGGATCAGCGGGTTCCAGTCCTTGCCCCCGGCCTCGATCAGGATGACCCGGGTGTTCGGGTCCTCGGTCAGCCGGTTGGCGAGCACACAGCCGGCCGATCCGGCGCCCACGATGACATAGTCCGCTTGCATGTCCGTCCCCCTGGTTCCCTCGCATCTAACGGCGGGGGCGGGTTTGTGCCAAGCTGGGGCAAACGAGGGGACGAGAAACGATGCAGAACAATCCGATGAGGGCTGGGCTGGAACAGGGTAAGCCGCAGATCGGCACCTGGCTGACCATGGTGCGGAACCCGGCGATCCTGTCGCTGATGAAGGCCGCGGGCCTCGATTTCGCGCGCGTGGACATGGAGCACACGGCGCTGACCATGGAAACGATCGGCGACATGGCGGTGCTGGCCCGGGCGCTGGATTTCCCGATCGCGGTGCGCCCGCCGAAGGCGAACCGGGAGTGGATCACCCGCCTGCTCGATGTCGGTGTCATGAACCTGCATTGCCCGCAGGTGGAAAGCGCCGATCACGCGCGGGAGATCGTGGCGGCGTCTCGCTACGCCCCGATGGGCCTGCGCGGGAATGGCGGGCTGAGCGCCTCCACCGATTTCAATGGCACCCTGCCAGCTGGGGAGCGTCGGGCGCACGCGAACCGGGAAGTGTTCGTGACGGTCATGTTCGAAACCGGCAAGGCCTTCGATGACCTGGAGGAAATCGCCGCGATGCCCGGCATCGACGCGCTGACGATCGGGCCGGCGGACCTCGCACAGGATCTGGGCGTGTTCGGCTCCCCGGACCAGGCGCGGGTGCTGGATGAGAAGCGGGATCTGGTCCTGGCCGCCTGCAAGCGCCACGGCAAGGTTTGCGCGATGCTGGTCAACAGCTTCGAGCAGATGCAGCAATGGAAGAACGCCGGCGCGCTGCTGCTGGCCTATTCCTCGGACGCCGACATTCTGTTCAGCGGCTACGCGGCGGCTATGAAGCGGATCAAGGGGTAGGGGAGGCAGGCGTCCCCCTAAACCAGCGCGTGCCCGAACGTCGCGTAATTCTGCCCGTTCGGGTCCGTCGTCCGCCCCGGCATGTCGGGCCGGTGGTTGATCCCCGAGTAATGTGCGATCAACGACTTCCGCAGCAACGTCGATGACCGAGGCGTAGAGCCGCGATGCATCAGCCGTCCGTGCCAGATCAGGACGTCGCCCTTCTCGGCCAGGAATGTTTCGGTCTTCGCGCCCACCCGGGCCAGCTCCGCCTCGATCGCCGGCACCACGAAGCGCTCGGAGGTCGTCGGCCAGACCTTCGATCCGCTGACCGGATCGACCGCGTTGGCGTCCTCCTCCGACATGCAGGACAGCACCTTGTCCCCCCGCAACAGTGACCAGTTGTGGGAGCCTGGGACAAATTCGAACGGCCCCGAATCTGGATCGATATGGTCCAGCGCGAACCAGACCGCCGTGTACCAGCTATTGACGAAGCCGGGGTTCAGATAGTCGTCCTGGTGCCAGTTCCGCTGCGTGCTGACCCAGCCGGTCAGGGTCAGATGCAGCAGCATCGGCTCCCCGATCACGTCTTCCAGGACTTTCATCAGCGGCGGATACAGCGCCAACGCGCGCATCTCCGGCACGTGCTCATAAGGCGTGGGGGATCGCCAGCCGCCCAGGAACAGCTCCGGCGCCTCGATCCGCAGCCGTTCCCGCCGCTCAATATAGGGGTCGAGCACCGCATCCGGCATGAAGCCCCGCAGGATCACCACCCCGTCGCGCCGCCAGGAGCGCTGGGCATCGTTCAACGCGGTCTCGTCAACGCCCGGACGATCCAGCGGCGGGATCACCGCGGGGTCCGGCATGTCCGCGAGGTCCGCGAAGGCGATGGTCTCGGGGGGACGGGCGGGCCTTGGAACCCGGACAGGCGCCACGGGGGGAACCGGCGCGGACGCCAGCCCCAGGCGTCGCAGTAGCCGGGATAAGAGTGTCATGGCGGCACCTCCTGCTCTTGCTCTCCTTCATGGCAGATTCCCCCCGCGTCGAACAAAGGCAAACCGGTTGCGCTGGGTCCCGACCGGGAGTCATGGTGGACCACCCGCGGAAATGCCGCCCCGAAGCGGCACCGGACGGAGTGAGGGAACGACCATGCCGGATGACGCCCCAATGGCCTCGGACAGCCCCGTCGAGGCGATCCGCGACGCCACACGCCGCTTCGTCGCGCATCATTCGACCCTGCCGCGCGTCCGCGCCCAGCGCGGGCGGGAACCCGGCCATGCCCCGGACCTCTGGCGCGCAATGGCCGAGGCCGGCTGGTTCGGCGTGATGGTCGCCGAGGCCGATGGCGGCATGGGCCTCGGTCTGCCCGAGGCCGCGGCCATCGCCGCCGAATTCGCCGTCGGCCTGTTTCCCGAACCCTTCGTTGCCTGCGCCGTCCTGCCCTCCCTGCTGCTGGCGGGCCATGATCTGCTGCCCGAGGTCGTTGCCGGCACGGTGATGGCCGCGGTTGCCTGGCAGGAGGACGCGAACCGCTTCGACCCTCGACTCTGCGCGACGCTTGTCCAATGCGGGGCCGACGCGGTGCTGACCGGCACCAAGCGCTTTGTCGCCGGTGCCGCGGCGGCGGATGGGTTCATCGTTTCGGCGGCCGAACCCGGCGGGGTGTCACTCTGGTGGGTGCCAAGGGGCACAGCTGGCCTGGGCGTCCACCTGGATGCCCTGGCGGATGGCACCTTCGCCGGCACGTTGCGGCTGGACGGCGCGCTTGTGCCGCTCGGGAACCGCATCGGCGATGCGGCGGACCTGGCGCGCGCGCTGGATGTCGCGACGATCCTGGCCGGCGCCGAACTGCTCGCGGTCGCCCAGACCGGATTCGAAATGACCTTGGAGCATCTTCGCACCCGCAAGCAATTCGATCGCACGATCGGCAGCTTCCAGGCCCTGCAGCACCGGGCCGT
Source organism: Asaia bogorensis (assembly GCA_945873195.1). Lineage (GTDB taxonomy): Bacteria > Pseudomonadota > Alphaproteobacteria > Acetobacterales > Acetobacteraceae > Rhodopila > Rhodopila bogorensis_A. The sequence goes on along the minus strand of CAMCDA010000140.1, from coordinate 8,113 downwards.
CGATTGCGGCGCGCAACTGGCGCTGGCCGCCGGCGTGCTGGCGGATGCCGTGGCCTCCCACGATCCGGCGGAGCGTTCGGCCCTGGCCAGCCGGGTCAAGGCACGCTGTGGCGAGGCGGCGTGGCTGATCGCGCGGGAAGGCATCCAGATGCACGGCGCGATGGGCTTTACCGATGAGCTCGATCTCAGCCTGTATATGAAACGAACCCTCGTGCTGTCGGCATGGCTCGGATCGGCGCATCACCACCGCCGCCGCTTTGCCGCCCTTTGCCCGCCGGTTCCGGATAACGTGGCCCGTGCCGCGATCCGCCCCGCCTTGCGCGACCTGCCGCCGGACACCGATTGGAACAGCCTGGCGGATGGGGACTTCCGTGCCCTCACGCGCGATTTCTTCGAACGCGAATACCCCGACGAATATCGCCATCTGCCGCGGCGGGTCCGTTGGGCGGAGGTCCGGGCCTTCAACCTCAAGCTCGTGGCCCGGGGCTGGATCGCGCCGGCCTGGCCTCGCGCGCAAGGCGGAATGGCGCTGTCGCCGGCCAAGCAGATCATCTACGCCGAGGAACTGGAACGCGCCGGCATCGGACGGGCGCCCGACCAGGGCGTGCGGCAGGTCGGGCCGGTGCTGATGCGCTATGGTACCGAGGCGCAGAAGGCCCATTACCTGCCGAACATCCTGTCCTGCGCGCATATCTGGTGCCAGGGTTACTCCGAGCCCGGCGTGGGGTCCGACCTCGCCAGCGTCATGACCAAGGCTGAACGCGACGGCGATCATTTCGTCATCAACGGCCAGAAGATCTGGACCTCGCTGGCGATGGAATCCACCCATATCTACATCCTGTGCCGCACCGATCCCACGCGGCCCAAGCAGCAAGGGCTGAGCTTCATCATCGCGCCGATGGACACGCCGGGCATCACCTGGCGGCCGATCCGCAACATCGCGGGGGATGAGGAGTTCTGCCAGGTCTTCCTCGATAACGTCCGCGTCCCGGCCGATAACCTGATCGGTGGATTGAACGAAGGATGGACCGTCGCGAAAGCGGTGCTGGGGTTCGAACGCCTGGGCACCGGCAGTCCCAACCGCCCGCTGATGGCGCTGAACCGCCTGACCGCGCTGGCGCATGCGACGGGCCTGTTCGATGACCCGGGCTTCGTCGATGACTTCACCCGGCTGCGCATGTTGATGCTGGACCACGCCGCCCTCTACGGCACCTACGCCCAGGCCGTCGGCCGCGGCGAAATGCTCGGCCATGAGGTGTCCTACCTGAAGGTGATCGGGATGGAGGCGATGCAGCGCGCGACCGAATTCGCACTGGAACGTGCGGGGTCGTTTGGGGCGATGGGCGGGGCATTCGATCCGGCCGTGGACGGGGAACCTATCGACCTGCTGGCGCCGTTCCATCTGTCGAGGATGACCACGATCGGGGCGGGGACGAGCGAGATCAACCGCAATATCCTCGCCAAACGAGTGCTGCGGTTGCCGGACCGGTAGCGCGCGGGCGGGGGAATGGGGTAAAGGACGGCTGAATGGGCGCCCTTAGCTCAGTTGGATAGAGCAACAGCCTTCTAAGCTGTCGGTCGCTGGTTCGAGTCCAGCAGGGCGCGCCACGTCCCTCCGCCAATGATCCGCCGTGAATACCGCGGGTTCGGCTGCGCCCCGAACCCGCATGCCATTGCCGATTCGTTCCGATTGATCTGGCGCAATGCCAGCCCACCCCGATCATGCAGTCTCCCGAGACCGACCCATCAGGGCGAACGGGGGGAATCACCATGAACGACGCCGTCGCGACGAAGCCGCGTTATGACCGGACCACGGACGACCTGGGCAATATCGTCGAGTTCGGGCACGTGAACGTCACCGTGGACGACCAGGGCAAGGCGATTTCATTCTATCTCGCCGGCCTGGGCCTGACCCGTGACCCCTTCATGATGCCGGGCGTCGAGAACATCTGGGTCAACGCCGGCCGCAACGCCTTCCATCTGCCGACCCGCCGCCCGCAGGTGCTGCGCGGCACGATCGGGCTGGTCATCCCCAATCTCGAAAAGCTGCTGACCCGGCTGGGCAATGTCCGCAAGCACCTCGACACCACGCAATTCAGCTTCCGGGAGGCGGGTGACACGGTCGAGGCGACCTGCCCCTGGGGCAACCGCTTCCGCTGCCATGCCCCGGACCCCGGCCGGTTCGGCTCCATGCGGCTGGGCATGCCCTATGTCGATTTCGACGTCGCCCCAGGCACCGACCTGGCGGGGATCGAGCGCTTCTATCGGGACATCTTCGACGCCATCACCGGCATGGGATCGGACGACCGCGGCCCCTTCGCCTGGGTGCGGGTGGCCGATGGCAGCCATCTGTGCTTCCACGAGGGCTCCGCGCCGTTGGCCCCCTTCGACGGCCACCATATCCAGGTCACCCTCGCCAATTTCTCCCGCCCCTACGAGAAACTGCTGGCGCGCGGGCTGATCACCGAGGAGACCAACCGCCACCAGTACCGCTTCGTTGATATCGTCGATCCCGACACCAACAAGCCGCTGTTCCAGGTCGAGCACGAGGTGCGGAGCATGCTGCACCCGATGTTCACGCGGTCGCTGATCAACCGCAACCCGGACCTGTCGCTGCCGACCTTCGTGCCGGGCTACGAGTACAGCTCCTGGGCCTTGGGGTAACACCGGATCATGGGGGCGGCGGCTCCATGACGATGGATGTCGATTGTATCGTCCCATTTCAGCCGCCGCCCGATCCGCCGGGGACCGTTCATGCGGCTTGCTCCCCGGCCGTCCCGCGTGCCAAATGACCGCGTGAGAACGATCCAATCGCCATCGATGAAGCGCCTGCTCGCCGCCATCCCGGTGGCCCTCGGCCTGTTCGCGGGAACCGCCGCGGCGCAACCCGCGTCGATCGCCGTCGATGTGATGACCTGCCTGCTCAAGCCCAAGCAGGTCATCCAACTCGGCAGCCCCGTCTTCGGCCTGATCGACGGCATCTTCGCCGACCGGGGCGAGGCGGTGACTCAGGGCCAGTTGCTCGCCAAACTGAACACCTCGGTGGAGGAAGCGCAGCTCGCGCTGGACCGGTTCCGCGCCACAAACACGACCCCGATCGAGGTCGCCCGCACCGACATGACCTGGAACCAGCGCGAGCTTGCCCGCCGCCAGCAATTGGTCGGCAACATGTTCTCCCGCGCCAATGAAGTGGACGAGATCGTCACCCGGATCGAGCAGGCCCGCATCGCGATCCGCCGGGGCGAAATGGACCAGCGTACCGCGATGCTGGAAGCCGAACGGGCGGAGGCGCAACTGAACCTCCGTATGATCAAAAGCCCGGTGAACGGCGTCGTGACGGATATCAAGCTGATGCCGGGTGAGTTCATCCACGAGCAGGCGACGATCATGACGATCGCGCAGATCGATCCGCTGAGCGTCGATCTCGTGGTTCCGGCCGAACATTACGGCGCGGTGAAGGTGGGCCTTGTCTCGGAACTGCGCCTCGCGGCCCCGGTCAGCCGGACGGTGGCCGCGACGGTGGACGCGGTCGATCCGGTGATCGACGCGGCCAGTGACACGTTCCGCGTCAGGCTGATCCTGTCCAATCCCGGCAACGCCATTCCGGCCGGTGTGCGCTGCACCGTCCATCTGCCCCAGCCGGGGGACGGCTGAGCATGAGCGACGAGCTGTCCTGGGACACCACCGACACACGCACGCAGGTCTGCGATATCGCGACCGCCGCGGCGACCCAGGAGCAGGTGGTCCTCGCCTTCGGCACCCGCGCCGCCGATGATCTCCAGGTCCAGGCCTTTGGCGCCCGCCTGCTGCGGCGCATCGCGCTGCGCCCGGCCTCGGCCAAGCATCTGCGTGACATGCTCGCGCGCGCTATGGCGGAGCGCTGAACGAGCATGGACGATCCGGCCCTCAGCCTGGAATTCCTCGTCGTGGACGGGTTCCTCAAGACGCTCGTGGACGCGCGCGCGCTGAAGACGGCGTTCGAACTTGGGCTGATCGATCGGCTCGTCACCCACCGTTCCGGCTCCGTTGAGGCGCTGTCCCGGATGCTGGGTCTCGATCCCCAGGGTGGACGCTTCCTGCTCGACCTTTTGGCGGCGAACAACGTCACCGAGGAACACGGGGAGGATGTGCGCCTGACCCGCGCGTTCCAGGCCGCCTTGCGCTATCGTGACCTGTTGGAAACAAAGCTCGATTACGCGGGCTTTACGATTACCGACTTCGCCGATCTGTTCACCACGCTGGTCCGCAACGCCGCCGGCTTCATGGGCCAGGCGCGCCTGTTCGCCCTGTTCGATTACCGCCGAGCGTTTGATTTCACGCCGGAGAACTATGCGCTGACGCGCGGGTGGATGCGGATCACCTCGACGCTCAGTCGGTATGAGGCGCGGGCGGCGATGCGCCTGCACGACTTCACGCCGCACCAACGGATGCTCGATATCGGCGGTAACAGCGGGGAATTCGCGCTGCAACTCTGCCGCCGTCATCCCGCGTTGCAGGCGACCATCCTCGATCTGCCCCTGGTCTGTGAAATCGGCGCCGAACATGTGCTGGCGGAGCCGGAACAGGACCGCATCACCTATATGCCGACCGACCTGCGGCGTGATCCGATCCCGTTCGGCTTCGACCTGATAACCTTCAAGTCCATGCTCCACGATTGGCCGGAAGCCGAGGCTCGGCAGTTCGTCGACAAGGCCGTCCGTGCCTTGAACCGTGGCGGCACCGTGCTGATCTTCGAACGGGCGCCGCTGTCGGTGCGCGAGGCCGTGCCGCAGATGTCGATGCTGCCCAACCTGCTGTTCTTCCGGTCCTATCGCCCCGCCTCGGACTACGAAAACCAACTCCGCGCGCTGGGCATGAGCGACGTGGGCCACCAGTCCATCATGCTGGACTCGGAATGGTATGTCGTCACGGGCCGCAAGCCGTGAACGCCATCAGCCGCAAGCGTTTCGCGGCCGAGGATTATGTCGAGGTCACCGTACACTTCAAATGCAACCTCGCCTGCGAGCATTGCATGATCGAGGGCACGATGGACTGGCTGCGGCCCGAGACCGACGATCATCTGGCCGGCATCCTCGAAGCCAATGCGCGCGACCGGCGCTGGAAGGGCCTGACCCTGACCGGTGCCGAGGTCACCTTGCGCCGCGATCTTCCCGACCTTGCCCGGGCGGCGCGCGCCAGCGGGTTCGAGCATGTCCGCATCCAGACCCATGGCATGAAACTGGCCGATCCGGCCTATTGCCGGGAACTGGTCGCCGCGGGGATCGATGAGTATTTCATCAGTGTCACCGCCGCCGATGCCGCGACCCACGACGCGATCACCCGCGTGCCCGGTTCGTTTGAGCGGACGCTGCAAGCGCTGGCAAACCTGGATGCCTTCCCCGAGGTCGCCACGCTGACCAACACGGTCATCACCGAACGCAGCTACCGCCAATTGCCCGCGGTCGTGCGCCGGCTGGGCGACCTGCGCCAGCTCGCGCAGATGGAGTTCTGGACCTATTGGCCGATGCGGGAAACCGACGACAAGGACCTCATCCCGTCGCATCTGGATGTGCTGCCTTTTCTGCGCGACGCCATCGCCGAGGCTCATCGCCTGGGCCAGACGCTGGAGGTCAAGAACTTCCCGGAATGCCTGCTGGGCGATGATCGGGCGGCGCTGGACAACGGGCAGCCCAAACTGGTCATTGATCCCGCCTTCTGGCCCGAATTCATGCGGAACGGCTTCCATCAATGCGTCCACAAGGCCTATTGCGGCTCCAAGCGCTGCCTGGGGCTGAACACCGCCTATGTGAACAAACATGGCTGGCACGCCGATGTCCTTGTGCCGCTGCCGCCGGAGGCGTGAATGGATCCCTTGTCGCCCATGCTCGCCGATGCCTTCAAGCTGTCACTGGACGGCGACAAGGTGGTGATCGAGTTCGGCCGAGCGGTCGGGACCGCGGCGGGTGGCCAGCCGCATATCGGGGTGACGGATCGGATCGTGATCCCGCGCGCGATTGCCCAGCGGCTGACGGTGCAACTCGATGACGCGCTGAAGCCGCATGCCGCGTCTCTGCGCCTGGCCCAGGCGCAGGCGTTGCCTCCTGGCCAGGCCGCTGCGGCGGCGCGCCCCGGTCCGGCGCCGACCCGCCCGCCGCCGGACGAATCGGGCACCAAGGCGGCGCAGCTGATCCGCCTGGTGGGCGAACTCGGCGTGCCCCACCAGTATGAGCGGTCGTTCCGCATCAGCCAGGGGTCCCTGCAGGCCAACCGGTTCCTGCTGACCTTCAATACCAACGATGTCACCGGCGATCCGCGCCAGCGCGTGCTGGACATCTGCGACCGCATGGGCATGCCGCCCGCCGCCCACGCCGCGGCCGAGGCGGCGTTCGAGATGGCGCATTGCCTGCATCTCGGGTTTGAGGGGGATGCGAACAGCATCGTCTGCAAGCTGTATCTGGAGCGTGCTGTCCCACCCGAGGAAGCAAGAACAGCCCGCGCCAGCAACCAATCCGTGTTGCTCCATCTGGCCTTCAAATGGGACCTGCTGCGGGGCGAGGCCGTCACCACCCGCTATCGCTGGTTCCCCGGCTTGTCCGCCGATGCGATCGAGGCTCGGTTCGCCGAGGTCTACGGGGCAGGGCAGGGGGCGTCCCCCGGGGGCGTTTCTCGGGACATCGCGACGGCCGTCCTGCGGGAGGCCGCGATACGAATCGCCGCGGAACGCATGCAGTATCTGGAAGTCGAGGAAGCCGAGAACGACCGCCGTTCCTTCGATCTCAACCTATACAACGCAAAATTGCAGGTGAAGGACATCCAGCCGCTGCTCTATCGCATGCGGGAGCATTTCGGCGTGCGGCCCGGGCAGTTCCAGGCCCTGTATGACCAGGTCAAGGGCCTCGCATTGGGTCATCTGGCCGGCGGGGTGCATCGCAACGGCGCGGATTTCTTCAATCTTTACTATGGCGTGGTCAGCCTGCCGCACTTCAGTGACGGCTTTGGCGCGTGACCGCCACGCCCGGATCGGCGCGGTTTGAATTCGCGACCGCCGACGATCCGGCACTGAACTACTGCCTGTGGCAATACGCCCCACCAGCCCCGGCCGAGGACAAGTTCCGCTCGGTCAACCTGCTGTATCAATCGTTTGACCATGCCGGGATCGACGCCAGGGCCTTCGGAATCGTCGAGGCGATTCGCGATGGAATCGGCCCATTCCGGACGGTGTTCGGCGTCAAGCTCATGGACGGGCGGCTGGGCTGGGAGTTCTATTTCTACGATTACGCCCGCCGAACGCGGGAGGTCTCCATCACGCGGGTCCTGGAGGCGCTTGCCCCGCTTGCCCCCTGCGCGATCAAACCCCTGGAAACCCTCCCGTATTTCATGTTCTCCCTCGACCTCGACGAAGGGCTTGCGCGGGGCGAGCATGGGCTTGAAGTCGTTCACATGTATATCGGAAATCCCGGCAGCGCGGTATCTTCCGGCATCGCCTATTCGATCACGGAGTCCGGCACGCGGCTGGACAATTTCTATTTCTTCTTCGACGCGGAAACACAACTACAGGATGTGGCCAAGAAGGTTACAAGCTCGCCGTTCTTCGATGACACGCGGCTTTCGCTCGATCTGGTCCTGGTGCCAGCCCTTCGGACCTGCCGGACCATCTGCGTCGCGAACAAGCAAACCCATGATTGTATTTATTTTTCCGGCGTCGATGTGGGGCAGTTGCTATGGTTCCTGGAAGCCCTGTCCTACCCCGAGCCGATCGTGTCCTTCGTCCGCCAGAACCGGGGTGATCTCGACCATCTGCTGTTCGATGTCGGATTCGATTACCGGATGGAAGACGATGGTCTGAAAATCCTGAAAAGCGGCTATTACGGCGTCATTTAGCCCAGCCGTGCGATGCATTCTTCGCGACAAAGTGTGACCCATTTGTGGCATTGAAATATTGTGACATATAGGAGTGCCCATGCGTGCGGCATGCCGGGAGATTCATTGTAACTCCCAAGCACCCCCTGGGTGAGTCCGATTGGCAACAATGGGTTCCTGTTTTCGCGTCCGCGCTTGAAGCTGATTGCGTGCGGAGCGGGAACATGAGTCAACGTCGGGATGGAACTGCCTCCCGATGTGCGTGCGTTGATCG
>CAMCDA010000139.1 GCA_945873195.1 Asaia bogorensis | reverse complement strand
CACCGCTTTTTGTATCAGGCTGGGTTACGTGACTCGGGGTGTGACCCGGTCAGCTGGCCCAGCTTCCCGTTGCAGGTGGCGGGACGACTTGGCATACCAACCTACTACCTTGGAATCACAGAATAAAAAATGAGGGGATGGCTGAGGGCTGGAACTGTCGCGGGAGGAGATCTCTCAGGACACATACTCGAACCTGAGCGTCGAATGCTTCCCCAACTGCACCAGTTCCGCCGCGACCGGGGTCAATTACGCGCTGTTCTGGCCGCGGTCGGATTCGATCGCGACACTTTCCTCGCCCAGCCGGAATGGACGGCCGACGGTGACGACCGTCAATACGGTCAGCGCCTATGCCCTGGACACGCTGAACTGGAACGACCGGCTGTTCCTGAACATGGGCGTCCGGATGGACAACTACGACATCTCCAAGGCCGCCTACGCCAGCGCGGCGAACACCAACAACAGCCTCATGTTCAACTGGAACACGGGCCTGCTGTACAAGGTCCTGCCGAACCTCGGGGCCTATGTCGCCTACGGAACGTCCTCCAACCCCGTCGGGTCAGAACTGGACGCGAACGGGGATGACTATGGCGGGCTGACCACCGCCAACAAGGTGTTCAAGCCGGAACGGAACACATCGGTCGAGATCGGCCTGAAGTGGGAGACGTTCGAGAAGCGCCTGCTGCTGACCGCGGCCCTGTTCCAGACCACCAAGGACAATGCCCGGGAGACCATCGGCACCGGGGCGACGGCCCAGTTGCAGGACACGGCCGCCTATCGGATCCGCGGCCTCGCGTTCGGCGCGGCCGGCAACATCACCGATGAATGGAGCATCTTCGGCGGCGCCGTGTTCATGGCCTCCGAGATGACGGAATCCGCCGTGGCCAGCAACACCGGCCTGCCCTTGGCCAATATCGCCCACCAGTCATTCAACCTGCTGACCAAGTACAGGGTGACCGAAGACCTGACCCTGGGAGCGCAGGCCACCTACAAGAGCGAGATCTACGGCGGCACCCTGCAGGCCGTGAACTACGCCCCCGGCACGGTCAATGTCGGCGGCGTCAGCACCGCCACGCCCGAGGGCTACAACAAGTTGCCGTCCGGCTGGCGCTTCGATCTTCTGGCCGATTACAGAATAAACGCCACATTCTCCGCCAGCTTCCGCGTCGTCAACGTCTTCAATGCCCGACTTTACGATGCGTTCTACAGGAGCAACTCTCCCTATGTTTATATCGCACCCAGACGCTCGGCCTATCTCACGCTCAGGGGAACCTTCTGACCCGAAGGCCGCCGGCCCATGCTGACCTGCATCCCGGATGTCCTGACCGCCGAGGAATTGCGCCACTGCCAGTCCCTGCTCGTCCGCGCGGACTGGCAGGATGGGCGCATGACCGCCGGGGCGCAGTCGGCCCTGGTCAAGCATAACCTCCAGCCAACGGCTGATTGCCCGGCGGCGCGGGAAGCCGGGTTGCTGATCCTGCGCGCGCTGGGACGGAACCAGACCTTCATCTCGGCGGCCCTGCCCAAAACCATCCTGCCGCCCTTGTTCAATCGTTACGGCGGCGGGCAGTCCTTCGGGGTTCATATCGACAATGCCATCCGGGCCAACCCCCATACCGGCGAACGCATCCGAACCGACCTGTCGGTGACCCTGTTCCTGAGCGACCCCGATGCCTATGACGGCGGGGAACTCGTGATCGAGACCCTCCATGGCTCCCAGGAGGTCAAGATTCCGGCGGGGCATCTGGTCCTCTACCCCTCGACCAGCCTGCACCAGGTCATGCCGGTCACCCGGGGGGAGCGGGTCGCCTCCTTCTTCTGGCTGCAAAGCATGGTCCGCGGCGGGGAGCAGCGAAGCCTGCTGTTCGACCTGGACCAGACGATCCAGGACCTCTCGGCCGATCTGGGCGCCGGCGATGATCGGAGCGTCCGGCTGACCGGCATCTACCACAATCTCATTCGTCATTGGGCCGAACCATGAAACGCCTTGTCTTGCTGGGCCTGTTCGCGATCGCCCCCCTGCCCGCCTGGGCGGCCGACCTGTCGCCCATGGCCATGTTCCGGGCGGCGGACATCGTCGTGCAGGCGGTGATGGTCGGGCTGGCCGCCGCCTCGGTCCTGGCCTGGCTGGTGCTGTTCGCCAAGCGGTTCGAGATCACCCTGGCCGCCCGCCGCCTGCGCCGGCTGTCACGAGCGCTCACGCCCCATGGCGGCCTGGCCGAGGCAGTCGCCGCCCTGCGTGATCCGGAACGGGTGGGCAACGCCCTGCTGCAGGCCGCCCGGGATGAGATCACCCGCTCCCACGACCTGCATGCCCTGGCCGGCATCCAGGACCGGATCGCCATCCGCATGGCGCGGATCGAGGTGGCTTCGGTCCGCGAGATCGGCCAGGGCGTCAGCCTGCTGGCCACGATCGGTGCCACGGCCCCCTTCGTCGGCCTGTTCGGCACGGTGTGGGGGATCATGAACAGCTTCATCGGCATCTCGAAGTCCCAGACCACCAATCTCGCAGTCGTGGCGCCGGGCATCGCCGAGGCCCTGCTGGCCACCGCGATTGGACTGATCGCGGCGATCCCGGCAGTGATCTTCTACAACCATTTGACCCGCTCGGTCGGCGCATACCGCGCTTTGGTCGGGGACGCGGTGGCGCTGGTGACCGTGCTGGCAACCCGCGACCTCGACCGCGCCGACCCGGGCGCATAGGACGGAGGCGACCCAATGGCCATCCGCGCCAACGATACCGAGGACCTGCCCGAACTGGGGGAGATCAACGTCACCCCCTTCATCGACGTGATCCTGGTCCTGCTGATCATCTTCATGATCGCCGCCCCGATCTCGACCGTCGATGTGCCGGTGGACCTGCCGGCCTCGACCGCCACGCCACAGCCGCGGCCGGACAAGCCCGTGTATGTGACCCTCAAGGCCGACCTCAGCCTCGCGGTGGGGGAGGACGTGGTGGACTGGCCGGCCCTCCCCTCCGGCGTCGACATGGCGACCGGGGCCAACCGGGAAACGCGGCTGTTCATCCGCGCCGACAAGACGGTTCCGTATGGAGAGATCATACGCCTGTTCAATGCCTTGCGGGCCATTGGATACCTTAAGGTTGCGATGGTGGCGCTCGATCAGGGCGGCAGCGCCGGTCCGCCCGAGGTCGGACCATGAGTGTGGCCGCCTTCCTGCCGGATCGGTCCCTGGCCATGGCCTCCTTGCCCTGGCTCAAGGCCTCCCTGACCATGACCGCCTTGTCGCTGGCCGTTGTGGGGACGCTGGCGGTCCGGTTCCACCCCAGCCCGCGTACCGATGAGGAACCGGGCGTCGAGATGGTCATCGAATTCGCGCCCCTGGTGACCCAGGCGGAATCCCGCCCCCAGATGGCGGCGGCCCAGGCCCTGCCCGACCAGCAGGCCAGGCCCGAGATGCAGGAGGTCCAGTCCCGGGAGACCGAGGCCGACCTGCCCACCGAACAGGCGTCCCCCTCCGAGGCAGAGGACCGCGACCTGCGGATGGCCCAGGAGCGAACCCAGAAGGCGTCCGAAACCGCGCCCGAAAGGGCCCAGGCGACCGAGGCGGCCGATGCCCAGCAGCAGGTCATCCGGAGCGAGGCCAGCATGGCCGTCGAAACCGCCCCCGCGCAGCGGGCCGAGACCCCACGGGACCAGGCCGCGGCCCCGGATGTCGGCAATGCCCGGGACGCCGAACGCCGGATCGCGGTCTGGCAGAAGGCGATCTTCGCCCATATCGGCCGCTTCAAGACGTATCCCGAGGAGGCCCGCAAGCGGCACATCAAGGGCGATATCGTCGTGGCCTTCATCCTGGACCGGCGGGGCGGCGTGACCGGCGCGCGCGTGGCGACCAGTTCCGGCGCGCCGATCCTGGACCTGGCGGCCCTCGACGTGCTGACCCGCGCCAGCCCCCTGCCCGCGCCCCCCGGCGACATTGGCGGGGAAACGGTCGAGCTTCTGCTGCCGATGCGGTACCAATTCCGGTACCCCGCCGTCCGGAGCCCGTCGCCATGGCACAGAATATCTACGACCGCCCCGACTTCTTCGTCGGTTACAGCCGCCTGGAACGCTCGACCGAGGGCCTCGCCGGGGCGGCGGAATGGCCGTCCATGCGGGCCCTGCTCCCCCCGATGTCCGGCCTGCGGGTCGTGGACCTGGGCTGCGGCTTCGGCTGGTTCTGCCGCTGGGCCCGTGAACAAGGGGCGGCAAGCGTCCTCGGGCTGGACATGTCGGAAAACATGCTGAGCCGATCAGGCGTCCGGCAACTCAATGACCATGCCGTCATAGCCCGGCTCCACCCCAGCCGGTAAATGCCGCATCAACCAACCCCAATCCATGTTCGGCCCCATATGCGTCAGGATGGTCCGACGCGGGCGCAAACGGTCTACCCATTCCAGCACGGTTGGCAGGTTTGCATGGGTCCAATGCCGGTCATGCGGCAGGAAACAGCCCACCACCCACGTATCGATGCCGGCCAGCGTCCCGAACGCCGCCTCATCCAAATCCACCACGTCGGTTGAGTAGCCAAAGGACCCGATGCGCAGGCCAAGGGTCTCGACCCGGCCGTGGCCCTGCCGGAAGACGTTGACCGTCATGCCGAGGATATCGTGGGTGGAGCCGGCCTCGGTCGGCGTCGGCAGCAGGACCGGGCGGTAGAAGCCGGGCCCGGTCCAGGGGGCGAAGGCATAGCCGAAGCGGCGCGTGATCTCATCCAGGGTTCGTTGCATCGCAAAGGCTTGCAGCGGCAGGTCGATGATCCGGTTCAGCACACGGATGTCGTCGATCCCCGAGATGTGGTCGGCATGGGCGTGGGTGAACAGCACGGCATGGACCGACGGGATCCGGCAGGCCAGGAGCTGTTCGCGCAGATCGGGCGCGGTATCGACCAGAAGCCGTTGATCCTGGCCGTTTTCAATGACGATGCTGGCGCGGGTGCGGCGGTTGCGGGGTTCGGCCGGGTCGCAGGTGCCCCAATCCCCTGTCCCGTCGGCGCCACCGATCATTGGCACGCCGGTCGATCCGCCCGAGCCGAGGATCGTGACCCTCATGCGGTCTTCCGGAACAGCCGGCGGAAATTGGTGGTGGTCAGGTCGGCCATCGCCTCGGTTTCCATGCCATGGACGGCGGCCAACACCTTGCCGGTATGGGTCACCCAAGCCGGTTCGTTGCGCTTACCACGAAAGGGCACGGGCGCCAGATAGGGCGCGTCGGTTTCGACCAGCAGCCGATCCAGGGGCACATCGCGGGCGATGTCCCTGAGTTCGCTGGATTTCGGAAAGGTCAGGATGCCCGAGAACGACAGGTAGCCGCCCATGGCGATCGCGGCTTCCCCCAGGGCGCGGGTGGAGCTGAAGCAGTGCAGCAGGAAGGTGAAATCTCCCCCGCTATCGCGTTCCTCCCGCAGGATATTCGCGATGTCGTCATCGGCATCGCGGGCATGGATGCACAGCGGCAGGCCGGTCAGGCGGGCGGCGCGGATATGGGCGCGGAAATTCTCGGCCTGCACGTCGCGCGGGGCCTTGTCGTAAAAATAATCGAGGCCGGATTCACCGATGCCGATCACCTTGGGGTGCGTGGCGAGGGCGGCCAGGTCCTCGGGCGTCGGGATCGGGGCCTTGGCGGCGTTGTGCGGGTGGACGCCGACGGTGCACCAGAGGTTGGGATGAGCCTCGGCCATCGCGGGCAGCGTGGCGGACTGTTCCATGGTGGTGCCGATGGTGACGAGTTCGCCGACCCCGGCCGCATGGGCACGGGCGATGACGTCGGGACGTTCGGCGTCGGTGTAGTAGTCCAGGTGGCAATGGCTATCGATCAGCATCGGATTTGGCGGCTGTTCCGTTGGGGCGAGCGGGACGATTTATCACCGGACATGGGGTAGGACCGCATGGATTTTTCGTTTGGCTGTCCGGCGGGGCTTGCTTGACAGAGGAACGTGCCTCCGACGGGGGCGGGAGAGGGGCGCGAGGATGCCTGTCGTTGCGCCAAACTGATGCCCTGCCTGGAAGCTCGGGTTAGAACATAAAAAGAACACGACCCGTGAGGCAACCAAAATCCGATCTCGCGCGGGGCAGTCAGGGGAACGGACTTTATCGGCCGTCTCACGCAATGCCCTATCCCCTGAACGGATCGGGGGTACTTCCGGGCAGGGTGCTGGGGATGGTCCCCGGCACAGGGCCGGGGATGACGGTATCGGGGACACAAGCCTGGGGTCCATGAGGGCGTCGTCAGCCGCTTGCCCCTGCCCTACATCGCCTCCAGCGTCGGATACGGCCCGTCCACGACGCGCCAGCGTTCCAACACAAGCTCTCGGATCGTGCGCCGCATGATCTTGCCCTGGGCGTTGCGGGGCAGTTCCGGCAGCATCAGCAGCGCGCGGGGGTGCTTGAACCGGGCGATCTCCGCCAGTGCCGCCTGGGCGCGCGCCGGCCAGTCCGGATCGGTCGTCTCGGCGACCGCGATCACGATCTCCCCCCAGTACTCCGACGGCACCGACAGGACCGAAACCGCGCCGGTCCCCGCGGTGCCGGTCAGGACCCGCTCGATCTCCTCGGGGTAAAGCTTGTAGCCGCCGGATTTGATGACATCCGCGAGCCGCCCCACCAGATGCAGCCGCCCACGCCCGTCGACCCGACCGAGGTCCCCGGTGTCATGGAAACCATCCGCCGGCAGGGGATGGAACCCGCTTGCGTCCCGGTGCCCGTGATACATGTGCCGCCCGCGCAGAAAGACCTCTCCCACGCCGTCGGGGCCGAGGACCGTGCCGGCCTCATCCCGGATCTGCACCTCCACCCCCGTGCCGGGCCAACCGACGCAGACGCCGTCCCCCTCCAGGGGTTCGGCGTAGTAGGCATCGGTTTCAGCCGGCGGCAGGACGGTGATCGGATTGATCATCTCGGTCTTGCCATAGGTGATCCGCACGACCGGTCCGAACATGGCCCTCGCCTTCTGGTACAGCGCCGGCAGCAGAGACGCCGTGCCGCAGAAGATCGTGCGGATGCCGGGGACCGTCCGCCCCTCGTAGGCCCCGACGATGCGGGCCAAGGGCGTCGGCGGCGCGAAGATGTGATCGACCCGTCCGTGATCCAGCGCATCCCGGACCTTCGGCAGGTCCACGCCATCCAGCAGCCAGGCGGTCGCGCCCCGCTCATGGAATCCCTGCGCCAACAGCCCCGCCCCATGCACGAAGGGGGTCATCAGCAGCACGGCGCTACCCGGTCCCGGCATCGTCTCGAAATGCGCCCGTTGCAGCAGGGACCCGATCCAGCGCGCGGCATGGGTATAGACGATCGCCTTCGGCCGCCCGGTGGTGCCGGAGGTGAACAGAATCCGCCCTTGCGCGTCCCCCGGCACCGAGGGCAGCGCGGCCAGGTCGCCCGGCGCGTCCGGCACCTCCTCGACCACGAAGACCTCACACCCAAGCGCCTGGAACGCCTTTGCCTGCGCCTTGGTCGTCACGACCCGCCGCACGCCGGCGACGCCGATGCAATAGGCCTTCTCCTCGTCGGAGTAGCTCGCGTTCAGCGGCGTCTCCGCCACGCCCGCGATCCGCAGCCCGACCGAGGCCCAGACGGCATCGATCGAGTTGCGGAGCGAACTCGCCACCGGTTCCCCATGCGCGACCCCGGCCTGACGCAGGATCATGGCCAGCCGGGACGCCTTGCCGGCCATCGCGGTGAAGGTCAGGGCGTTGGTGCCGTCATGGACGGCGATCCGCGGCCCGTGCTCACCGACGACCGAGGCAAGGTCGCGCGCCCAGGGGATGGTGTCGATCATGGGGGAAGATCAGCCCTCGGCGATCACCGGATTGCGGAGGATGCCGACGCCGGTCACCTCGACCTCCACCACATCGCCCGGCTTCATCCACAAGGGCGGGGTCTGGTAGGCGCCGACGCCACCGGTCGTGCCTGTCACGATCACATCCCCAGCCTCCAGCTGCGTGAAGGTCGAGCAGTATTCGATCAGGGTCGGCACGTCGAAGCACAGGTCGTCGATCGTGGCGTGCTGCTGCTCCACCCCGTTCACCCGCGTCATCAGGGTCTGCTTGGTGATGTCGCCGGCTTCCTCGGGCGTCACGATCCAGGGGCCGAAGCCGCCGGAGTGGAAGAAGTTCTTGCCCGGCGTGAACTGGGCCGTGTGCCGCTGGAACTCCCGCACCGAGCCTTCGTTGAAGCAGGAATAGCCGGCGACGACGCTCAGCCAATCCTCCTTCTTCACATGCCGGCAGCGGCGGCCGATGATCACGGCCATCTCGCCTTCATAGTCATGCGTGATGGAGGCGTTCGGGCGGATGATCGACTGGCCATGCCCGACCTGAGAGTTATTGAAGCGCGTGAAGATGATCGGCTTCGTCGGCGGCTCCCGTCCGCCTTCCTTGATGTGGGACATGTAGTTCAGGCCCACGCAGATGATCTTGTCGGCATCCGGGATGGGCGGCAGATAGGTGACATCGGCCAGCTGGAAATCCGCGTGACGGGTCGCCTCATCGGCCAGCGACGGCATGGCCCAGAGCGCGTGCTTCAGCCCCGGCGCGCGGGCACCGAGGTCGATGACCCCTTCCCCCTTGACGATGCCCCAGCTCGCGACGCCGTCGGGACGGCGGAAACTCATCAGCTTCATGGTCGGTCTCCTGTCAGATGGGCGCGTTGATAGGAGGGGTGTGCCGGTCGCGCAATCGGTAGGGTCGGGCGCCGTCTCTTCCCTCCCCCATCGAAGCCTGCCAGCATTCCGCCGGTCCAGCAGGAGGAAACGATGACGACTCAGGCGGCACGGCTGCGCGCATTGCTACGGGCACCGGGCATGGTGGTGGCCCCAGGCGCCTATGACGGGCTGACCGCCATGCTGGTGGCCCAGGCCGGTTTCCCCGCGGTCTACATGACCGGCGCCGGGACCTCGGTCGCGCATGGCTACCCCGATTTCGGCCTGCTGACGGAAACCGAGATGGTGGCCAACGCCGCCCGCATGGCCCGCGCCGTGGACATCCCCCTGGTCGCCGACGCCGACACCGGATACGGCAACGAACTGAACGTCGTCCGCACCATCCGCGACTACGAAATCGCGGGCGTGGCCGGCATCCATATCGAGGACCAGGTCTCGCCCAAGCGCTGCGGCCATCTGGATGACAAGGAGCTCGTCCCGACCGAGGACTGGGTGGCCAAGATCCGCGCCGCCGTCCATGCCCGCCGCGACCCCGACTTCATGGTGATCGCGCGCACCGAATCCCTCGCCGTCATCGGGTTCGAGGAAGCCATCTCCCGCGCCAATGCCGCCGTCGCGGCCGGCGCCGACATGATCTTCGTGGAAGCCCCCGCGACGATGGAGGAAATCGCCGCGGTCCCGAAGCGGGTGAATGCCCCCTGCCTGCTGAACGTCGTCTGGGGCGGCAAGACGCCCGACATCGACCTGCGCGACGCCGAGGCCATGGGCTACAAGTTCGCCATCCTGCCCGGCCTGCTGTTCAAGGCGGCGATCGGCGCCTGCGACGCGGTGCTGCAACAGGTCCGCGAAATCCACCGCCATCCGGCCCCCGCCGGCGGCATGAACGTGCAGGCCGCGTTCAATCGTGTCGGTGCCGAGGAGTGGGGGGCCTTCCGGACCCGCTTCCGCACACCAAATGCCCTCTCGGTGGCCGTCGGTAAGGCCGCGGAGTAGGTTCAGCATTACGTCAGACTGATAGGGAATCGCATGTTCGAAATCTCCGAAGAGCACCAGATGCTCAAGGACCTGGTCGCGAAGTTCGTGGAGCGCGACCTGATGCCGCTGGAAAAGGCGGTCCTCGCGCGCGAGATGTCCGGACAGAAATCCGGACTGACGGCCGAGGAAGAAGCTAAAATCCTCGCCACCTGCAAGGAACTCGGCCTCTGGGGCCTCGACGTGCCGGAAAGCTATGGCGGGGCCAACCTGCCTTATGTCGCGCTGATGGGCGTGTATGAGGAACAGGCCCGGACCTGCGTCCCCTTCACCTTCCCGCCCGACAGCCCGAACCTGCACATGCTGATCGCGGTCGCGAATGAGGAACAGAAGACCAAGTACCTCGAGCCCTATGCCCGCGGCGAAGCCCATTCCGCCATCGCGATCTCCGAGCCCGGCGCCGGCGGCGATCCGGCCGGCATGACCACCCGCGCGGTCAAGGACGGCGATGACTGGATCATCAACGGCCGCAAGATCTGGGTCAGCCGCGTCCCGCAGGCCGATTTCGTCATCGTCATGGCCCGCACCGGCGAGGGCAAGCGGCACGAGGGCGTGACCGCCTTCATCGTCGAGAAAGGCACCAAGGGCTTCATCATCGAGCGTGAAATCCCGATGCTCGGCGGCCAGCGGACGTATGAGCTGGTGTTCGACGATTGCCGCATCCCGGCGAAGCAGATCCTCGGGCAGGAAGGCAAGGGCTACGCGCCCATGCAGCTCCGCCTGACCGTGCGCCGCTTGCAGATGGGTGCCTGGTCGATCGGCATGTCACGGCGCGCGCTGGACATGATGGTCGAGCACACGAAGCAGCGCGTGACCTTCGGGCAGCGCCTGGCCGACCGGCAGGCCATCCAGTGGTGGATCGCCGACGCCGCGATGAAGATCCATGCCTGCCGCCTGATGGTATACGATGCCGCCGCCAAGGCCGACGCGGGCAAGGACGTGCGGATGGAAGCCTCGATGATCAAGCTGTGGGGCACGGAAATGGCCACCGAGATCATCGACAACGCCATGCAGGCCTTTGGCGCGATGGGTGTCGCCAAGGAACTGCCGTTGCAGTTGATGGCGGCGAAGGTCCGCACGATGCGGGTCTATGAAGGCCCGTCGGAAGTGCATCGCATGGCGATCGCGCGGCGGATCATCGGGAAGTAGTCTCAAAACCACAGCGTCCGCCCCGCCAAGGTGGGAGGGGCGGACGTCCGATGCCGTTCTACGCATCGAGACCAGATGCATCACGCGCATCGTGACGTATCGTCAGCACAACAATTTCTTCCGCGTTCGGATCGACCAAGTAGTAGATAGAATACGGAAACCGCCGAACACCGATGCGACGAACGCCGCCAACCGTGTCCTGGCGCCCGATTCCGGGGAATACGGAGACTATCTGCACGGTCGCCAGGATCGCGGCCTTGACCCGCGTTGCGGCGGATGGATTGAGCGGACGCAGATAGGCCGCGATTTCCGCCAGATCCTCAAAGGCCCTTGGCGAATAGGCAACCTTCACCGATCGAAGAGACGAAACGCCGCTTCAATCTGTTCCGGCGTGGCACGCTCCCCGCGCCGCACCTGGGCCAGCGCTTCCAGCACCGCC
Organism: Asaia bogorensis; assembly: GCA_945873195.1. Classification (GTDB taxonomy): domain Bacteria; phylum Pseudomonadota; class Alphaproteobacteria; order Acetobacterales; family Acetobacteraceae; genus Rhodopila; species Rhodopila bogorensis_A. The sequence continues at coordinate 1,922 of CAMCDA010000139.1, read as the reverse complement.
GGCAGATGGGCTGGGTCGATAACTCCCGGTTCCCCATCGCTCGTGGCGAGAGCGAGCATAGCCCGTGCAATCTCATCCTGTTCGGCAGGCGGCAGGGCGCGTACGACGTCAACAGCGTGATCGAGCAGGTCACTCATGACTTGATCTCCTGGGTGGAACCATGCGCCACCCGCCCCCGGCCTGCCAACCGAAACCTATCCCGCCGCCCTCGCGCACAACTTCCCAACCTCCAGCACATTCTGCCCATCGGTCCGCCGATAGGCCTGCTGGTCGGTCATGGTCCGGATCAGATGAATGCCCAGGCCGCCGATCTCCCGCTCCTCCAGGGAAGCCTCCAGATCGGGCGCCTCCGCGGCCAGGGGGTCGAAAGCCACGCCATCGTCCTGGGTCCGCAACGTGACCCAGACCCCATCCGCGCGCTGTTCGGCCGACAGGTCGACAACACAATGCCCGGTCCCGGCATCGCCCCAGGCGTTCAAGGCGATGTTCATCAGAATTTCTTCGGCGACGATCGCCACCTGCTGCGCCGGGCCCATGGCGCATCCGGAGTCATGGAGGAAGGTCTCGATTTCCTCGACCTTCCCCATGACCGTCTGCGCGTCGCCCGGCAGTTCGAACGACAGACGCCGCGTATCGCCGGGCGGAAGGCTCAAGGATAATGAGCCATCATGATCGAAGCGACCGCATCCCGCACCTGCCCCGTCACAACCCCGACTGCTCGGCCGATTTCTTCCAGCGCGGCGACTTCGGCGATGCGCGGCGCGGCCTTTTCGTATTCATCGGACGCCAGGATCGCCGCCAGCACGCCCGTGGACTTGGCCAGGCCGAGCAGGAGGGTGTCCCGCGGGTCGGGAACCTCGTCGTTGAACAGGACGGACATCAGGCGCGCCTTGGCCTCCCGCTCCTCCCGTCCCGACACCGGCGGATAGGCGCGACGGGAGAACACCCAGAGGAACTTCCGCTCCTCCTCCTTCAGGATGCCCGATGCGACGAGCCGGCCGAGCACGCGTTCCACGAGGTCGCCGTGGCGGGTGGAGAGCTGGTCGATCCACCAGGCGCTGGGCTGGGTCCGCGGTTCGGCGGCGACTTCCAGCAGGATATCGTCCAGCAGCGCGTCGCCCAGCAGCGTGCGGTCGACGACGAACAGCGACTCAAGATCGGTATCGATACGACCAACCAGCGCCAGTTCCATCAGCACGCCGGCGGCGATCGCCACCCCGGCGACGGCCAGACACCCCGGTTTGATCTCTCCGGAGGTGTCATCCAGCATCAGCACGACGATTTCGTCGGCAAGCGTAAGATGTTTCATCGGAATCCTGCCCTTGTTAGCCGGCGAGTTTCGTACGCGCCTCGGCCTCATTCGCCGTGATCGGAACGATCCGGCCAAAGCCCGAAACCGAGAAGACTTCCTGCACGCCCGCCTGCAGGCCAAACACGGCCATGCCGCCGCCCGCCGCGTTTGCCTTCTTGGCCGCGAGCAGGATCACGCGCAGACCGGCGGAGGACACGTAGCTGACCGCGCTCATGTCGAAGATCACACGCTTGGTGCCGCCGCCGACCGCGGTGTTCACCGCGCCTTCGACCGACGGGCTGGTCGCGGCGTCGATACGACCCGTGAGTTGGAAGACGACAAGTTCGCCGTCTATTTTACTGGTAATTTCCATGTTATTCTCACACGCCCGTATTGTTGTGTGACTGACAAAGAGAATTTCGTCAGTTACCCCCGCAGGGAGCATGCCAACGGGGCCGTGTTCCTGTCAAGCGAACGACCCGTCCAGGATTCCCGAACAAAATCCCGGCAGCGTCGCCGGGCCGGTAGTCTGAGGCATAAATCGGAGATCCGGGCTGGCTATCGCATGGTGTTCACCGGTTTTTTCGCTGGCGTCGCACGGATCGCGAGTCGCCCCGGGGTGTTGTGCAAC
>CAMCDA010000138.1 GCA_945873195.1 Asaia bogorensis | reverse complement strand
TCCACCGCCCGGAAACAAGGTTGGAATCTTCTCACGGCCCTCTCGACCACGCCGGCTTCACTCATCCTCGCTTTATCCGGATAACGCTGGCCCCGCCGTACCTCCACGAGCGCCTTTCTTGCTCACGGTGGGGGGCTTGGGAGTTACCTTTCCAGAGCTGTTTTCTTATGTGCGATAGCCCGGCCCTTGAGGGGGGGGGCAGCAATCTCTAGCGATAATGGCCCCGGAGCCGTTCCGGTCCTTCGCTTGCAGCGAGATGAAGTTTAGGAGGGGGACCTTCGGGGGCGCGCAAAAATGCCTTCGCCGAATTTCGCGCCCGAGCTCCCTCTTTCGCGTTCACATGGAGGGGACGGCAAAGGGGAAGATACATCCGACTGGCGGAATCGTTCGGCTGTTTCAAAGTATTGGAAAAATTGGCGGAGGGGATGGGATTCGAACCCACGGTACGCCTTGACAGCGTACAACGGTTTAGCAAACCGCCGCCTTCAGCCACTCGGCCACCCCTCCGCCGGGAAAGGCATACCCGGGGTTGCCCCCGGGCACGGCGTTTGCAGGGATGCTTGTAGGCAACCCCCCGCCTTACGTCAAACGGATTAGCTGAGCGCGACCTCAAACCCGCGCTTGGTGCCCGGACGCGCCATCATCGTTGCGTACCAGCGCGCGACCTGGGGGAAATCCGCCAGATCAACCTTGTGCCGCTCATGCCGCCAGGCCCAGCCCAAAATCGCGAAATCGGCGATCGAGCATTCGCCCGCCACGTATTCGTGATGGGCCAATTGCCGGTCCAGCACGCCATACAAACGGCGGGTTTCCTTGGAATACCGCTCCAGCCCATACTTCTGATCCACCAGATCGGCGACCTGCAGGAAGTGGTGGACCTGGCCGGGCATCGGCCCGAACCCGCCCATCTGCCACATCAGCCATTCCAGCACCGGCACCTGCTTGCGCGGATCGGTGGGATAGAACTTCCCGGTCTTCTGGCCGAGGTAGATAAGTATCGCCCCCGACTCGAAAACGCTGATCGGCTGTCCGCCCGGGCCGTCGGTATCGACGATCGCGGGAATGCGGTTGTTCGGGCTGATCTTCAGGAAGTTGGGCTTGAACTGCTCATCCTTGGAGATGTTCACCGGGTGGACGTTGTACGCCAGCCCAATCTCCTCCAGCGCCACGCTGATCTTCCGCCCATTCGGCGTGTTCCAGGTATAGAATTCGATTGCCATCGTCCCTGCCCCATTTTGTCGGGCGCGCACTCTGCCGCCTGAACGGTTGCCCCACAAGGCGCCCGGCGGAACAAGTGAGACCGAGATCAGCCGCCCTTCGCCTTGATCGCCTCCTGCAGGTCTTCCAGTTCCTCGCACCCCTTGGGGCACAGCGCGGTCAGGATCGCGAGGTTGCGGCGCGCCTGGTCGAGACGTCCCGTCTCAACAAACAACTCGCCCTGATATTCCAGCGCCCCCAGATGCCGCGGGTCCAACCGCAGGGCCTGTACGTAGTAAACCTCGGCCTTCGCATAATCGCCGGTCTTGCGCGACGCGAAGCCCAGCAGGTTGTAGAGATCGGCGTGGTCGAGCCGCCCCTCGAACTGACGGAGCGCGGCCAGCGCGCCCTTGTAGTCCTTAGCCTTGATCATTGCCCGTGCCGGCGCGAGGTCCGCGGTCGTGGGTGTCGCTGCGTCAAAGGCCTGGGCCGGCGATCCCGCCAGCAGGCAAAGGGTCACGGCCACAATCGCGCGTCGCATCACTTCTCTCCTTCATGGTGCCGCTTTATGCCATGACGCTTTCGGGCTGGCATCCCTTTTTGACCCGCCGCGCCCCAGCTTTCATAGTCCCCCGCGACACCCGCCCGAGGATTCCCCGTGAAGATCGCCACCTGGAACGTCAATTCGATCCGCCAGCGGGAAACCCATGTCCAGCGCTGGCTGCAACGGGTGCAGCCGGATGTCCTGCTGCTCCAGGAAATCAAGTGCGAGGCCCCCGCCTTCCCCGCCGCGACCTTCGATGCCCTGGGCTACAAGGCCGAGATCGTGGGCCAGAAGGCCTATAACGGCGTCGCCGTCCTGTCCCGCATCCCCTTCACCACCATCCACCGTGCCCTGCCCGGCCTGCCGCCCGACGACGACCAGGCGCGCTATATCGAGCTCGAGGCGGGCGGGATGACCATCATCGGCATCTATTTGCCGAACGGGAACTCCCGCGGGGAGGAAGGCTTTGCCTACAAGATGCGCTGGATGGACCTGCTGGCCGACCGGGCCGAGGCCCTGCTGGCGGCCGATACCCCGCTGGTCATCACCGGCGACTTCAATGTCTGCCCGACCGACGCCGACTATGCCCCCGGCGCCCTGTCCCCCGGGGACGCCCTGCTGCGTCCGGAAACACGGGATAGGTTTCGCCGGCTGATCTGGATGGGCCTGACCGACGCGATCCGGGCGATCCACCCGCGCGAGCCGATGTATACGTTCTGGGATTATCAGGCCGGCGCCTGGCCCCGCGATTCGGGCCTGCGGATCGACCATGCGCTGCTGTCCCCCGACCTCGCCGAACGCCTGGCCTCGGCTGAGCCCGACCGGATGGAGCGGGACCAGCCGCAGCCATCCGATCATGTGCCGGTGGTGATCGAGATCGACTGAACGGGGCTCGCGTTAACCGCCTGTTCATCAAAACCTGCCAGGATCGGGCGGCTCCGAAAGGTCCCCCATGCGCCTGGCGCGTTTCGCCTGCCTGCTCGTGATCCTGACCCTCCTTGGCCCCGCCGGGTCGCGGGGATTCGATCCGCGCCGGATCGACATCATCGACTATCGGCTGGGCATGACCGAGGCGGAGGTCATCGCCGTGGTGGAACGCCAGGGCTTCCTGGGCGCCGGCTTCCTGCGGCAGGACGTCCCCTGCCCCGGCGCGCCGACCCGCCGCTGCGTCACGATGATCGAGGCCCGCACCAAGGACGGCACCCTGGTCTTCACCTTCGCGGCCGAAATGGAACCGCCCATGGTCGCGCGCATCGCCTATACCTTCGACGCCCGCAAGCCAGGGGCGCCGGAGGTGCTGGAACGCTCGGTCGTGGCACGCTACGGGCCGCCCACGGTCGCGGCGCCGATGACCTGGTGCCAACACCGGACCGAGGCCGGTGCCTGCCCGCCCGGAGCGCCACGCCTGACGTTCGAGCCTGGCCAGGGCCTGACGCGGGTCCTGACCTTGCGATAGCCCCCTAAACCGTCGCCGGAACCCCTTCCACCGGCGCCAAGGCCGCTCGGCCGCGGATCATATCGGCCGCCTTCTCCGCGATCATCATCGTGGAGCTGTAGGTGTTGGCCGACGGCATGTTCGGCATGATCGAGGCATCCACGCAGCGCAGCCCCTGGATGCCATGGACGCGCAGTTCGTCGTCCACGACCGAGGTCTTGTCGCTGGCCGGCCCCATCCGCGCGGTGCCGATCAGGTGATAGGACGTTGATCCGTACTGACGCGCGTAATCCAGCCACTCATCGTCGGAAAGTTCACCGCCGGGCGGCAGTTCATCGCGTTCGAAGAAGGGTTTCAGAGCCTCGGTATGCAGCAACTGGCGGGCGAGGCGCATTCCCTTGGCCAGCACCTGCCTGTCCATCGGGTCCTTCAGGTAGTTCGGCTGGATGATCGGATCGATGAACGGATCGGTCGACTGGGCGCGGACATAGCCCACGCTCTCCGGCCGATGCTGCCAGACGCCGCAGGTCATGCCCGGGAAATTGTCGAGCAACCCAACAAATCCCTGCTTGTAGCTGGCGGGGCTGAACACGCCCTGCAGATCGGGCTGGCCCATCGCCGGATCGGATTTCCAGAACCAATGCACGATGGACGGGCTGACCGCGAGGATCGAGGGCTTGCCCACCATCCAGCGCGCCACCTGCCCCGCCAGGCCAAAGCCCGTCGCCATCTCGTTGATCGTGCGGACGTTCTTCACCCGCGCCACGATGCGGGCGTTGTAATGATCGCGGAAATTCTCCCCCACCGGCAGGTCGGCCAGCACTGGCACGCCGAGTTCCCCCAGCAGCCAGGCCGGCCCGATCCCCGACATCTGCAACAACCGCGCGGTGTTGGCGGTGCCGGAGGACAGGATCACCTCCCGGCGGGCCATGACGCGGCTGCGGGTCTTGCGGTCGCGGTCGTTGACGTATTCGACGCCGACCGCCCGCGTGCCCTCGAACAGCACTTTCGCGGCGCGGGCATCGGTCCGAACGTTCAGCCGCCCGGTCGCGCGGGCGGGATGCAGGAAGACGCGGGCGGCGGAGTGGCGGAAGCCCCGATTGATCAGCCGCTGGAAGTAACCGACGCCTTCCTGCCGGTCGCCGCTGTTGTAGTCGGCGCAGCGCGGCAGGCCGAGTTCGCCGGCGCCGGTGATGAATGCCTCATTGATCGGGTGGATCCAGTCATTGTCGGTGACGGGCAGATTGCCCTCCCGCCCGTGGATCTTGTCGTCGGCGACGCCGATTCGTTGCTCGGTGCGCTTGAAGTAGGGCAGCACGTCGGTATAGCCCCAGCCGCGGTTGCCGCGCTGCGCCCAATGGTCGAAGTCGGCCCGCTGCCCGCGGTTATAGATCATCCCGTTGATGGAACTGGAACCGCCGAGCGTTCGGCCCTGGGTGGTGGGGATGCGGCGACCGTTGGTGCCCTCGCCGGGTTCCGTCTGGAACTGCCAGGTGTAGGTCGGATTGAACAGCATCTTGATGAAGCCGGCGGGGATATGGATGTAGGGATGCCGGTCGGGCGGCCCACTTTCCAGGACGCAGACGGTGGCGGTGCCTTCCTCGGTCAGCCGGTTCGCCAGCACCGATCCGGCCGCGCCCGCGCCCACGATCACATAGTCGAACACATCCCCTTCTTCGCCAGCCACGTCGTTCCCCTTTACCGTCCTGTCGGGCGCACTCTAAGCTGCACCTCGATACCGTCCAAGCCACCGGAGAGACGCATGGAATATGTCTGCGACGCCCCCGGCGACCGGACCTGGTTCCGGCTGGTGCATGAGGGAGAGGCCACCGCCGAATCGGAGGCCATGGGTCACGCGGTGGAAAAGCATTACCGCCGCGAATGGGAAAAGGCGGAGGCCGCCTACCAGCCGGCGACGACCGTCTATATTGAGCAGGACATCGGCAAGGCCGCCCATATCCAGCGCGCCATGCCCCGGTTCATGACGCTGCGCGACCAGGACGGGCGGGCGCTGGTCACCGCGATGGTGCCGCCCAAGGGCCAGACCGCCGGCGCCTGCATCGTGGTCGGGCCGGCCAACGCCGATCCCTACCCCGACCATGCCGACGCGATCGACGCGCTGGGCCGGCACCTGGGCATCAGGCTGGACCGCGCGTCCTGTTACCCTTATCGTCGATAAGAGAAGGAGGGCCATGTCAATGACCATAACACTGGAAAAATTTGCCGCCGATTGCCACGACGCAATCAAGAACAACCCCGGCACCTCGGGGCGCGAGAAGGTCTGCTCGATGCTGAAGCAGGCGTTGGCCGATCCGCAATTCGTCAGCGCCTATATCCCGGAAGGCACGCCGGAGCGGAAGATCCTGTATGAGGATCAGGAATTCGGCTTCACCATCCTCGCGCACGGCTATGCCGGCGCCAAGGGCAGCAAGCCGCATGATCACGGCCCGTCCTGGGCGATCTACGGCCAGGCCGCCGGCGAAACGATCATGACCGCGTGGGATTGCGTGGCGCGTCCGTCCGAGGGCACGCCCGGCAAGGCCAAGTACAACCATGACTACGTGATGCGGCCCGGCGACGCGTATCTGTATGACGTCGGCGTCCTGCACTCCCCCGAGCGGAAGGCGTCCACCCGCCTGATGCGGATCGAGGGGCTGAACATGGACAAGATCAAGCGCCTTCCCTACGAAGCCGTGAGCTGATCTGGCGTTCCCCAGACGGGCGGAGGCGGCAACGCCTCCGCCCGTTTCATGTACGGCCCCTTGATCCCGCCTTGGGTGAGGGACACCATCGCCGCCAGACCAACAGCCGGCCGAAGCCGGGAGCCGGAGGAAACGACATGCCAGCGCGTACGGGCCAGGCGTATCTGCAAGGACTTCGAGACCACCCGGCCGAAGTCTGGATGGCCGGCGAACGCATCATCGATGTCACGACACATCCGGGCCTCGCGAACGGCGCCCGCGCCATCGCATCGCTGTACGACCAGCAATCCGACCCCGCGCAGCGCGACGCGATGACCTTCGTGTCTCCGAAAACCGGCGACCGGCTGGGCATGTCGTTCATCGTCCCCCGCACGCGGGCGGAGTTGGAAGGCCGTCGCGTCATGATGCTGAACTGGGCGCGCACGACCTGCGGCATGATGGGCCGCTCGCCCGATTTCATGAACGTGACGTTCTCGGCCTGGAACGCGGCCGCGGATTACTTCGGCCGAACCAAGCCCGAATACGCGGCCAATATGCGGCGCTATTATGAGTACATCAGCGAGAACGACCTGGTCCTGACGCATTCCCTGATCAATCTGCAACGATCCCGCGACGTGAGCGGGATGTTCAACCTCCAGGAAGGCACGGCGCTCCAGGTGGTCAAGGAGACCTCGGCCGGGATCGTCGTGCGGGGCGCGCGCGTGCTGGCCACGCTGGGACCGCTGGCTGATGAAATCGCGGTCTATTCCCCCCGTTTGGCACAGCATCGGGATGCGCACAGTCCCTTCGCGCTGAACTTCGCTTTGCCCTGCGCGACGCCTGGCCTGCGCTTCCTGTGCCGCGACACGTTTGATTACGGACGATCCCATTTCGATCACCCGCTGGGCTCTCGGTTCGAGGAGATGGACAGCATCGTCTTCTTCGACGACGTGCTGGTGCCGTGGGAGCGAGTGTTCGTCTATGGCGATGTCGGGATGCTCAACAATACCGCGTCCGTCACGCATTCCTCGTCTCATACCTCGCACCAGGGCGCCGCCAAGAACCTCGCCAAGTGCGAGCTTGTGCTGGGCGTCGCGCTGCTGGTCACGGAAACGCTGGGCAGTTCGCATCTGCCGCATTCCGATGAACGGATCGGCGAGCTGATCATGTACACGGAACTGATGAAGGCCTGCATGCGGGCGGCCGAGGCGGATGCGAAGCTCGATGAATGGGGCGTGATGTGCCCGGCGTCGCTGCCAGCCGAGACCACGCGGAACCTGTTCATGACCGCCTATCCGCGGATGGTTGAAATCCTGCAATTGCTGGGGTCGTCCAGCCTGATGATCCTGCCGACGGAAGCGGATTTCAAAACGCCGCTGGGGCCGCATATCGAGAAGTACCTTGCCACCGACAGCAGCAATGCGCGCGACCGGGTGAAGTTGTTTCATCTGGCCTGGGACATTGCGTGCTCCTCCTTCGGCAACCGGCAGGTCCTGTATGAGCGGTTCTTTGCCAGTGACCCGCTGACCCGCGCGCGGTCGCTGGGCTCGATCTACCCGAAGCGGGAGACGATGGACCGCGTGCTGGATTTCCTGAAGCGGGATGATACGCAGGCCTGAGGGAGGACCGGAGATGCGCCTGGGACACGTCAATCTTTACGTTCGGGACGCCGAACAATCGCGCGACTGGTACGCGCGGGTGCTGGGGCTGCATACGTATCACTATCGGCCGGGATGCGCGGCGTTCATGTCGGCGGACCTGGACATGTCGCACGAGGTCGCGCTGATGCAGGTCGGTCCCGACGCGGCCGGGCCGATGCGTGGTCAGGTCGGGCTTAACCACATGGCCTGGATGGTTGAAAGCCTGGCAGACCTGGCCGTCGCCTATCGGCGGTTGAAGGACAACCAGGTCCGGATCGACGCATCGTCGATCATGGGATTTCGCTGGGGATCTATTTCCGCGATCCGGATGGGAACGGGCTGGGAGTCTCCTGCGAGCAGCCCCGCGCGGAATGGCCACGGCAGGAGCAGGTGTTCTCGGAGGATGTGGTCAATCGCGGCCTATTCCCTGGACCGTGGGACAGCGATCCGGCGGTGGTGCGGCGCTAGGAAGGGAATTATCGGAAGGCGCTGTGGTCACTCCGCCTTCCGTCCAGAGGTCAAGGTGACGGCGGTAGCCCGGCATCAGTTGCGGTGGGCATGACCCGGGGCCGCTGGTCCAGACTGGCAATACGATGCTGGATCACGGTCCCGAGCGCCAGAAGCGTTGGGTCATCTGGCCGTAGATTGAGTGCGGCGTCGTATGCCGCCTGCGCGTCGTGAAATCTCTGCAACCGTACAAGGATGGAGGCGTGGAGGCTATGATATGGAAACTTCCCATCATCCAGTCTGATAGCATTCTGGATCGCCGTACACGCTTCGTCATCCTTGTCCCGCGCCACACAATTGCGGCTCAACGCGAACCACGCCTCAGCAGAGTCTGGCGTCATTTCGACTGCCTGACGCATGAAGGTCGCGGCCTCCTCATGGCGGCCGGCGGCGCTTAACAAGCCACTATATGTCGTCAACGCTAATCGATGAACCGGCAACATATCGGCGGCAAGCGCGCCGATACGCAGCGCTTCCGAATGCTCCCCTGTGCGTTCCAGCAATCGGGCTAACAGCGCATACAATTCGCTGGTCGGCGGTTCGACCGGGTCGGCTATCTGGTCCTGGACGAATTTAAGGGCATCGACAAACTCGCCGGCTTTCATAAGGGCATATGGCACCCTCCGACGTATTTGTATTGCAGCAGGATCCAGATCGAATGCGGCCCGGCAGGCCTGCGCGGCCCCTTGCGCATCACCGCTTTGAAACAGGAGGCCACTAAGATGGGCATGACTCGTTGCCTCATCCGGCTCACATTCGACGGCTTTGCGAGCCGCCGAGATTGCTTCCTGCATCCGTCCTTGCCCGATCAGAGTGGCCGACAGGGCTCCCCAGCCCGGTCCAGACCCAGGAGACAAGGCCAATCCGCGTTCGAGCAATGCCTGTGTCGCGTCGAATGGTCGTTTCTTGCGTCTATGATCCATCCCCTCGGCGAGCGTCTGGTTCCAATCGCCGGCGAGATACCGCGTGACCCATTCAGAGAACGTGTATCGGCCCTCATTCAGGAACCGATATGTAGTAGTTTCATTAATGTAATTCAGCCCAAAATGTCTCGCTATGCTAGGATGAATCGGGCACTCAGGCGGTGGAAGTCCTGGATTCTTCTGCAAGCGCTCGATTCGGTTGAGAATGGCTTCATCAACGCCCATTTTACGAAACAGCGTGACAGCAAGATGAACAACGATACGGGCCGTCGGATGTAGCGACGTTCGGAACAGCGGCTCCGACCGCAAATGCTCGTTCATCAAGGATTCAACACCATAGCCGAGTTCCTGATCAAGTCTCCTTTGCTTTGACATGACGATTTGGAACATTCGGTCGAGATCCACAACCGTTGACACATCCAGAGAAGTATACTCGCTGGCTGCTAATTGGATGTCCCGTCCTGCCAAAATCAGGCGGTTCAGGTAAGAATCACCCATCTGCCCCGGAAACGGGCCGGCCCCCAAGCCGAACATTGGCTGATTTCCGGGTCGCTCGCGACCCGTGAAGGGCCACAGGAAGTTACCGGCTACAACGGGAAAACGATGGACAGGTAGCCCCTCCGGAAACACGATCTTGTCCGCCTTGCCTCCAAAATCTTGCACCTGAAGTGCAACCATATCGGCCGACAATAAGCTCCGTCGAGTAGCCTCCTCAGTCCGCGGTCCGTATGATTGAATATGTAATGTCTCTGCGCCAGAGTACGGCTGTACATACCGGCGGTAAAGGCGCAGCATCGCCTCGGACTGACAATTTCCAAAAAAGACGATTTTCACGACGTCATCCCACCTACCATTACGATATCGGACTAATCATGCCGCCGAGGTCAGCGTGCGAACGCGCTCATACATCGCCCCGACATTCACAAAACCAAAAATCTCATCGTCTTCAAACCGAATGGAAAACGCCCGCTCAACCGCCATCACAACGCTGGCATGAGAGATCGAATCCCAACCATCGATATCCTCTGCGGTGGTTTCGGGCCCGAAAAGCGCCTTATCAGCCCCCAACTCATCCGCGATCACAGCACACAGCTTAAGGAACATCTCGTCGGCCAAAGTCATACCCTCCTATCAGGTGGCTGGGTTTTTTCTTGCTGAAACTTCTGCGCATTGCGTCCACGTTCGATTTTTCCGCTCGTGGTCTTGATCAGCCACCCGGTTTCAACGAGCCTGACTTCGGCCGGATAAATGCCGAGCGACTGAAAAATCGCATGCCGAACCGCATGCCGCAGCCCACGATATCCGGCGCCGTCGACGATTGCGTCATCACTGTTCACAGTCTCGGCGACAACAATCAAATCCGACGTACCACGCTCGGCGTTCATATTGCCAAACACAACGTTCCGTCCCGGCTTGAGGCCAGCCACCCCGTTCAGCACGCTTTCGATCTCGGCCGAGTGGAAATTGCGGCCCGCGACAATGACCAGGTCATCCATCCGGCCGAGCACAAAAAGCTCACCCTCCCAAATGAACCCACGGTCGCGGGATCGGTACAGTGTACCAACGAGCCGTGCGGCGGTCTCCTCGGGCAACCGGTAGTAGCCCGAGAACAGACAACTCGACCGAATGCAGATTTCCCCGACCTCACCGTTGTTCACGGGCTGCCCGTCATCGGATAGAATCTGGACGTCGGTTCCACGGATCGGCGTCCCGGTAGATAGAAGTTCGACTGCGTCCGCCGGATGGGCGCATGGCACAACCAAACCCCTCTCGTGCAGCGCCTTCCGATCGACGGAGATCGTTACTGGCATCTGATTGGTCCGGGTCTGCGTCACCGCAAATGTGGTCTCCGCCATCGCGTAGCACACTTGCAGCGCCTCCTCTCGCAAGCCCATCGGTCGGAATGTCTCGGCGAAACGGCGGAACGTAAGGGCGTGGCAGGGCTCGGAACAATTGATGAATGCCCGCATCGTATGGAGGCGTGCTTCCAGGCGATTGATATCAACGCTGCGGGCGAGGTGGTCAAATGCAAAGTTGGGGAGCCAGCAAAGGGTACCACCGTGCTGGCTGATCGATTCGAGCAGCGTGCCGGGACGGGCCACCCATTCGAATGGGTCAAGCAACACGATTGTCTGCCCGAGAATCATCGGCGTCAGCGAACAGGCGACCAGGCCCATGTCATGATACAAAGGCAACCATGATACTGTTACGTCGTCCGCAGTTGCGGCGATGGCCTCGGCGTAACTTTCTACCTGCGTCAGAATTGCCTCGTGCGAGAGCATGACGCCCTTTTTAAGGGCGGTAGTACCAGAACTGTGTTGCAGGATCGGCAAACGATCGTTACGTACGGCGAAGGTGGCGGCGACGCCAGGATCGTCTGCATCGGCTGCGTTCGCTTCGTCGTCAGTGATTGGTTGCGCACACACCAAAACGCAATCGCCAACAAGCAGGCTGTTGTGGCGCATCTGCTCTTGATGAGTTGCTGTCGTAATCAGCGCCGCCGGCGTGATTCGCGCCATCAACTTCTCATGGGACGCCCAATAGAGATCGGGATCCTGCTTCGGCGATGGGCAAGGCATGAACGATGCGGTGCAACCATGAGCAATGGCACCAAAATAATACGCCAGCGCGTCCCACCCCTGCGGCATAAACAGGAGCACTACTCCGCTATCAGCAACCCCTGACACTGCCAGACGACGACGAACCGCCAGGACTTCCCGCCACGCCTGAGAATAGGTGACAACTCGACGACCCGACCCGATGTCTACGATCACAAAGGGCTTGTCGGGCATGGCGTATGCGTGGAGCCGGAGGTATTCGAGAATGTGTCGTGAAGGCGCCGTACGCAACAATTTCCCTACCTCTTAACTATTTCAAAATATGACCTAGGAACTTAGCTATTGTTATCATAGGCTCCTTGCCGCCGCAACGAGAATTTGGCTCAGACCCGCGGGCCAATCAACGAGAAGACGAATTCAGCACAGTGTGGCTTTGCCGGCCGGGTCCGAGCATGCCGGGGGTGCCTTATCGATGTAAGGTCAAACCGTCACATTGCTTCCCGGCTGCCGGCGCGCACCAGCCGCCCCGACTGCAGGTTGATCCTCATCAATTGTACGACCTGGGATACGTGAGAGGGGATCATCTCCGCAGGCCGCACCGCGTGGGACTTCCTGACGACCGATCCAGATCGCAACCACGCCATCGGAACCAGACATTGGGCGCCGGTCAGTGGGTGAGGCCGTTGTCATCAAACCAGGTATCGCCGGTCCAGCCTTCCCGGTCGTAGTCGGCCATGCACTGGTCGACCAGCGCCTCCATGTTCGCGAGATCGCCGCCTTTCTGCGCAAAGGTCAGCGCCTGGGCGCGGATATCCTCCCATCCGCCGGCATAGTTCATCTCGTACAGCTCGTGCCGGCCGCCGAACTCGGTGCCGACCGCGTCCCACAGCAGCTTCATGATCTTCACCCGCTCCTCGGCCCCGATCCCGTGGGAGCCTCGGACATATTGGCGCAGATACGGCTCGATCGCTGGGTTGGCGAAATCCTTCACCGATGACGGCAGGTAGATCAGGCCCGAGGTGACGATGCGCTGAACGATCTCCTTCACCCGCGGATAGGCGTCGGGCGCGAAGACACGATAGGCAAGGCCCGCGCGTAGTTCCGGCAGCACGGCATCGCCGTTCCACTTGTCCGGGTTGTTGGCCATCGAATTGGACAGGCCCCAGAACAGGTTGCGCCAGGAGATCGCCTCCCCCAGCAGGACCTGGTTGCCGCGCGCCTCATCCCCGCCGGTGCAGCGCAGCGCCTTGGCCAGCAGGCCGCACATGAAATCCAGCTTAACCGCGAACCGTGTGCAGCCCTGGAACAGGAACCCGTTGGTGAAGCCGGAGCGGGCGTAGAAGCTGAGCACCCGGGCCGGATCGCGGTAGATGAACACGTCCTCCCACGGAACGAACACCTTATCGAGAATAAAGATCGCGTCATTCTCATCAAAGCGGGACGACAGCGGATAGTCGAAGGGGGATTTCGCCGCCCGTTCATACGACGTGCGGCAAATCAGTTTCAGGCCCGGCGCGTCGATCGGGACGATGAACATGAGCGACATGTCCAGGTCTTCCGTCGCGGTCTTCGAGCTTTGCCCCATGTAGTGTAACTCCCAAGCACCCCCTGGGTGAGTCCGATTGGCAACAATGGGTTCCTGTTTTCGCGTCCGCGCTTGAAGCTGATTGCGTGCGGAGCGGGAACATGAGTCAACGTCGGGATGGAACTGCCTCCCGATGTGCGTGCGTTGATCGC
>CAMCDA010000137.1 GCA_945873195.1 Asaia bogorensis | reverse complement strand
CATCGTTCCAATAGGCCAGCAATTGGAAGGCCATGATGGGGTCTTCGTCCCCCGCGTGTCCTGGTACACCGGCGACGTCTTCGCCCATGATGTCGGCGTGCTGCCCTCCGGCCGGCCGATCTTCGTGAACACGCTGTTCTCCTGCCTCGCGACCGTCGATGAGCAAACCAGCTTCCGACCGATCTGGCAGCCGAAGTTCATTTCCGAACTCCGGCCCGAGGATCGTTGCCACCTGAACGGCTTGGCCATGGACGGCGGCCGCCCTCGCTTCGTCACCGCCGCAAGCACGACCGACAAGGCGCGCGGCTGGCGGGAGGAACGGACCGGCGCCGGCTGCGTCATCGATGTCGCCAGCCAGGAGATCGTGGCGACCGGCCTGACCATGCCGCACTCCCCGCGGCTGCATGGCGGTAAGCTGTATGTCTGCAACGCCGGGACCGGGGAACTCGGGGAAGTCGAGGTCGCGTCCGGCCGGTTCAACCCGATCGCCTTCTGCCCCGGCTTCGCCCGCGGGCTGGCGTTCCTGGGCAACCACGCCGTCGTCGGCCTGTCCCTGCCGCGCCAGCACAAGGATTTCTCCGGACTGCCGCTGGATGACCGCCTGAAGCAGGAGGGCAAGGAGCCCCAATGCATGGTGCAGGTCATCAACATGACCACCGGGGCGACGGACCATTGGCTCGCGCTGGGCGGCGTGGTGCGGGAGCTCTACGACATCGCCAGCGTCCCCGGCGTGCGCACACCCATGGGGGTCGGCTTCGCGCAGGGCCAGATCAACCGCCTGATCAACCGTGGCCCCACCATGACGCTGGATGAACTGATCGGAGACGCCGCCTGAGCGCGGAGGTCCGCGACCGGCTCAACCACGCGATCACCCTCCTCGATCGCGGGGACCTGACCGCCGCCTGGGCCGCCTACGACGCTCGGCTTGACCATCCGGGCTGGGTGCCCTGGGCGGTGCGCGAGTCGATCACCCGCCATCGGGACCGCATGCTGAAACCGGGCGATCCGCTGGAGGGGCGACGGATCGTCGTGTTCACCGAGCAGGGGCTGGGCGACTCGGTCATGTTCGCCCGGTACCTGCCGATGCTGGCCGCGCGGGGGGCTGTGGTGACGCTGGCCTGCCCGCCGGTCTTGGCGCCGATCATGGCGCTTGTGGACGGGATCGAGACTCTGCTGACCCCGCCCGCGGAACACCCGGATGGCAAGCTGAACCTGTCGGCCGTGACCTTCGACGCCTTCGCGCCGTTGATGAGCCTGCCGCATGTGTTCGCCACGACGGCCGAGACGATCCCGGCCGCGATCCCCTATCTGCGCGCCGATCCCGCGCTGACCGAGGCCTGGCGCGCGCGTTACGCGGCCCAGGGGCGGGCCGGGCATCGGCGGGTGGGGATCGTCTTCCAGGCCAATCCCTCGGCGCGGAACGCGGCCCAGCGGTCGCTGGGTCTGGGGGACGTGGCGCGGATCGCGCGGGTGGCCGGGATCGATCTGGTGAACCTGCAACATGGCGCGCCAGGCCGAGCGCTGGCGGCGTCGGTGGAGGGGGTGATCGACGTGACGGCGGAGGCTTTGGCTCTGGACGCCTACGCCGCGGCGATCGCCGCGACGGACCTGCTGATCAGCGTGGACACGCTGGCCGCGCATTGCGCGGGGGCGATGGGGCATCCGGTCCGGGTCGCCCTGCCCGCGACGCCGGAGTGGCGCTGGGGGCGGGATGCGACGACGACCGCCTGGTATCCGTCGGCGACGCTGTTCCGGCAGGGGCCGGACCAGAGGTGGGGCGCAGTGGTGGCAGCTTTGTGCGTGGTGTGGTGAATACGGTGCTTACGCGCTGGGTTCTACAACGCACGTCGCAGTGACGCGGTGCATTCCAAATCATATCCATCTGATATCATATAGAATAATGGGTTTCGTGTGTGCAGAGACCATTTGTCCCCGGCATCACTCCCTCCGCCAGTTCCCTCTCCGACAATATTCTCCACGTCCGTTTAGGACGCCGAAAGGCGCAGGATTCCGGCGGTTTTCCGGGCGGACCTGTTGACTGGCCCATGGGCCGGACGGCCGGATTTCTCTCTCCGAGGGGTCTTTCTCTCCGAACCTGTTGACTCGGCCGATTTGGTACGCATCTCCAAGGCATTGATATAGCGATTCTTTTCGACCCTACTGCTATCGCGGAGTTCGAGATAGAGACTGGGTAGGCGATGAATGCTGAAATCGAATCGGATGATTGGGTCAAGGGGTGCTTCGCCCTGCCCCGGACCCGGACTGGTGCATGGAGCACTCGGCAAACGCAGCCATGCCATCACGCGGCCCATTCCGCGGATAGCGCTTCAGCCTGCTGCAAGACGTTCTGCACTGCCGCATCCTGCAGGTCTGGCGGGTAGCCATATTTGCGCAATATCCGCTTCACCAGCACCCGCATCCTCGCCCGCGCCGTTTCTCGGTGCATCCAATCGACCGATACATTGCCCTTCACGCTGGACACCAGTTCATGGGCGATCACCCGTAGTGCTGGCTCCCCCATCATCGTGCGAGCGCTCTCGTTCTCGGCCAGCGCGTCGTAGAACGCGATCTCCTCGTCGCTGAGCCCGGCTTCTTCCCCACGCGATCGAGCGGCCCGGATGTCCTTGGCGAGAGCGATCAGTTCCTCCAACACCTGGGCCGTGGTGATGGCGTTGGCGTGATACCGGGCGATGGCCGCTTCCAGCCGCTCGGTGAAGGCTCGGGACTGAGTGACATTGCGCTGGGACTGCGCCCGCACATCGCCGTTGATCAGCTTCTTCAGCGCTTCGATGGCGAGGTTCTTCGCCGGCATCTCCCGAACCTCGCTCAGGAATTCGTCGCTCAGGATCGAGATATCGGGGCTTTCCAGCCCGGCCGCCTGCATGATGTCGACGATCTCCGTCGACACAACGGCGCGGCTCACGATCTGCTGGATGGCCAGTTCCCGGTCGGCCCCGGTCTTCTTGCCATCGCCGGGCACGGTCTTCACCAGGGCAGCTCGGACCGCCTGAAAGAAGCCGACATCCTCGCGGATCGACCGTGCTTCGTCGCTCGCCGCGGCTAGAGCAAATGCCTTGGACAGTGCCACCACGCCGTCCGCATACCGCCGATGGGCGCGCTTCTTGCCCTCATCGGATGCTTCCCGCGCAGAGTCTTCCTGTTGAAACGTCAGCACCCAATCCATGGCGCCCGCCATGATGGCGAGCCGCGACTGAGACGTGGCCTGCGGCTCGAGCGCCGGTCGGTAGTCAAACCCTGCCTTCATGTCCGGACGGAACATCGCCCTTACAATCTCGTATTTCTCCAGCAGCACGCGCACTGCTTCCGCCTCGTCGATCCCGGTCTGCTCGCGGTCATCACCAGAGTATTGCCCGAGCGCTGTCTTGAGGCTCTGCGCGATGCCGATATAGTCCACCACCAGACCCGCCGGCTTGTCACGGAACACCCGGTTCACGCGGGCAATAGCCTGCATCAGTCCGTGACCGCGCATTGGCTTGTCCACATACATCGTATGCATGCACGGCGCGTCGAAGCCGGTCAGCCACATATCCCGTACGATCACCAGCCGGAGCGGGTCCTTCGGGTCCTTGGCGCGCTTGGCCAGCATGTCCCGCCTCGCCTTTGCCCGCTTGCCGATATGCGTCTGCCACGCCGGCGGATCGGACGCGGCTCCGGTCATCACGACCTTGATCGTGCCCGCCTCGTCGTCGTCGCTGTGCCAGTTGGGCCGGAGCTTGATGATGGCATCGTACAGTGCCACGCAGATACGCCGACTCATGCACACAATCATCGCCTTGCCGCCCAGCGCCTCTGTGCGGCTCTCGAAGTGGCGCACCAGGTCGTCGGCCACCAGCGCCAGGCGTTTGTCGGCGCCCACCAGCGCCTCGACGCTGGCCCATTTCCGCTTCAGCCGTTCCTGCTCGCTCTCCGCCTCATCCTCCGTTAGGTCGGCGATCTCGGCGTCGATCTTGGGTTTCTCCGCCTCGTCCAACTCGATGCGAGCCAACCGGCTCTCGTAATAGATCGGCACGGTCGCGCCATCCTGCACGGCACGGCTGATGTCGTAGATGTCGATATAGTCCCCGAACACCGCGGGCGTGTTCACGTCCTGCGCCTCGATCGGCGTCCCCGTAAAGCCGATGAACGACGCATTCGGCAAGCCATCCCGGAGATACTTGGCGAAGCCGTAGGAGATATCGCCGCTGCGCCGATCGATCTTCGCCCGCATCCCGTACTGGCTGCGATGCGCCTCATCGGCGATCACGACCACGTTGCGCCGGTCGGTCAGCACCGGATAGTCGGAGGCACCCGGCTCCGGCGCGAATTTCTGCAATGTGGTGAACACCACGCCACCCGATGGCCGATCCAGCAGGCGGCGCAGATCATCGCGATCGACCGCCTGTTGCGGCGTTTGGCGCAGCAGATCGCGGCACAGGTTGAAGGTCGCGAACAACTGATCGTCCAGGTCGTTGCGGTCGGTCAGCACCACGATCGTCGGGTTTGCCAGCGCTGGATGCTTGACGATCTGGCCGGCATAGAACGCCATCAGCAGAGACTTGCCAGACCCCTGCGTGTGCCAGATCACGCCCACCCGGCGATCCCCCTCGGGCGCCGTGGCGGCCAGCGTCCGTTCCACCGCATGCCGCACCGCGTGGAACTGGTGATAGCCGGCCAGGATTTTCCGGACCCCATCCTCCGTCTCACCGAAGACGACGAAGTCCTTCACCAGATCGAGCAGCCGGCGCTTGTCGAACACCCCCTTCAGCACGGTCTCCAGTTCCGGCATGCCCTTGGGTGCCAGCCCATCGCCGGTGACCGTCCGCCACGGCATGAACCGCTCCCGATCCGCGGTCAGCGAGCCAATCCGTGCCGCTATCCCGTCCGACACCACCAGCACGGCGTTGGTGCGGAACAGCGACCCGATCTGGTCCTTGTAGGTCTGCAACTGATTGAAGGCGCCATCCAGGGTGGCGTTCTCATCCCCGGGGTTCTTCAGTTCCAGCACCGCCAGCGGCAGGCCATTGACGAACACCACGACATCGGGCCGGCGGGTCGCCTTGCCCTCAATCACCGTATACTGGTTCACCGCCAACCAGTCGTTCGCGTCCGGGTCGGCGAGGTCGACCAGCCGAACCTGCACCCCACCGATGGAACCGTCCGGTCGTCGCACCTCCACCGGCACACCCTCAACCAGATACCGATGCAGGCGGCGGTTCTCATCGATCAGTGAGGGCGTTTCGGTCTGCGTCAGCTTGGCCAGCACCACATCCCGGACATCCGCCGGCAGGTCCGGGTTCAGCGCCGCGATGGCCGAGCGGATGCGCGGCAGCAGGAGCACCTGGCGATAGCTGGCCCGTTCCGCCCTGTCCCCATCCGGCCCGATCTCCGGCCCGCCCAACACGGCATACCCAAGCTCGGCCAGCCAGGCGAGCGCGGCTTCTTCGACATGGCTCTCCGCGATCCCCTTGCCTGACATGGCGCCTCAGCCCTCCTGGCTGGTCCGTGGCCTGTTATTGCTCATTCGTTAGCGACAAATGCCGTTGTGCATCATGAAGCCGGGTTTCGTGAGACACAAACCAGCGTCATGTCTTGCGGGAAGGCCGAGCGCGTTTGGCGGCTTGTTCAAGAGCGGCGATGTCGGAGGCGGCTTCCTGTTCCGCGGCCTGGGCTTCGTCGGATCGGCGGCGTGCCTCGAACTGGTCGAAGCGCTGATGGGTGATGGCCTCCATCTGGTCATGCGACACTTGGCCGGCATTCGTGAGCACCGCGCGTTCGTTGAAGGCCAGGAACCGATCCGTCTGCGTGACCCATTCGGCCATCGTGGTCTGTTGACGGCGGGAGGCGCGCAATTCCGCGAAATCCAGGAACATGGTCGTCAGGCGGTTGAGTTGCGTGATCTCGTCGGCGTTGAGGTAGTTCTTGGCCACCGTCACATCGGCCTTGCGGACACGTCCAGCCTTCCAACTCGTGAGGGCCATGTTCGGCTTCGCCGGATCGGCGCGTTGCACGATCAACTCGGCGGCGGTGTGGCCGGTGACGGCAAAGACCAGCTTGTTCTGGATGGTAGCGAAGAACGTCTTCGCGAGCGGGGCGGTGGGCGTGTAGTCGACACTGGAGGCGGCGAACAGGTCGCGGACCTTCTGGTAGAAGCGCTTCTCCGACGCGCGAATGTCGCGGATGCGTTCCAGCAGCTCGTCGAAATAGTCCAGCCCGCCGGGTTCCTTCAGCCGCGCATCGTCGATGGCGAAGCCCTTGAGCATGTAGTCGTGCAACACCGTCGTGGTCCAGCGGCGGAATTGGCTGCCGCGCGGGGAGCGGACGCGGTAGCCGATGGCGAGGATGGCTTCCAGGTTGTAAAGCTGTGTCGCGTAGGCCTTGCCGTCAGCGGCAGTTATCAAGGATTCCTTGAGAACTGCTTCGGTCGCCAACTCCTTGTCACGGAAGATGTTTTTCAGGTGAAGGCTGACGTTCTGGATCGTGGTGTCGAACAGGGCGGCGATCTCGGCCTGGGTCAGCCAGACCGTGCCATCCACCGCCCGCAAGTGGATCGCCGCTCTTCCGTCCTCGGTTCGGTAGAGGATGAGTTCGCCGTCTCGTGGGGCGGTGGTCATAGGGCGGCTGCCACTTCGCGTTCGGCGTCCTGGACGCGGATTTCGCCGGACATGAGTTTGGGGAGGAGGAGGTCGCGGGTGATCGCAAGCGTTTCGGTTTCCGACTGGTTCCCCTCGACCTTAAGCATAAGCGGCATCAACATCTTGGAAAATTTGGAAACGACCTTTTCGCCCGGCCAAATGATCGGTAGGCCAGCGACATCTGTGTTCGAGACGAACGGTTGAGCCGCGCCCTTCTTGATAACTTCGATGTCAGCGTGCCTGAGAGCCTGAAAAAGCCATTCGCCTGGAATTCCTTCGAAAGTGCTGATCAATGAGGCATTGTTGTTTATCCAGGCCTTCCCGCGGTGGGAAAAAAACTGGCCGCAGTAAGCACCAACCCGACCAACGGCAATTACAAATCCGGCGGCATTGTGATTGGTAGTGTAACCCATAATTCCAGCCCCACCAAAGACAGGGACCGCACCTGATGAGGCTATCTGCTCCTTTTCGAGCTGCTTACCCCCCTTCAGTTCAGCGAAATCTCCAACGGGCCGAGCCTCCCACCCCTCCGGCTTCCCCTCATCATCCAGTCGATCCGGGAACAGCGCCCAAATCTCGGGGGAGAGGCAGGGCGTGCGTCCCTCCATCTTCGCGCGCGTGGGGCCGAAATCGACGAACCAGTCCTTGAAGGTCGCCCGCGCCATCGCCTCCAGCGTCTCGTTCATCCGGCGGTTCAGGTCGATCTTGTCGTCCAACGTGCCGAGGATGTGTGCGATGGCCCGTTGTTCTGAGAGTGGGGGGCGATAGAAGGCGAACCGCCGAATGCGCTCCGGTGACGTGTGTTTGACGGTCGTGCCCGTTGCGCTGGCCAGTATCTCATGCCGGTACTCAGTGCTGCACAGGAGATAGTGCAGGTACCGAATATCGAGCAGGCGCACGTCCTTCATGAGGACTTTGCCAAGTCGTTGGTTGTGTAGGTAGCGCCGGCCATCTGAGCGTGGAGGGACGAACGCGGGAAGCCCGAGCGTGTCTGACTGCTTGCTGAGGTCGGTCATCGTGACCAGTAAGTCACCTTCATTAAGGACAAAGTCCTCCGGAACTGGACCGCCGTAGTACTTGAATTTGTCTGCCTTGAAGCCACCACCGATTGCAAAGTTTCCAGGTGTTAGCAACACATCACCGCTTGGGCCGTCGGAGATGAATTCCCCTGTAAACGCAAAGCCGTGCTTTACGTCGATCAGATCTGCGAGCGAGCATCGGCCCCACTCACCCGCCATAGCCGAGGTCCCTCAGGTTGGCGGCGATGGTGGCGTCTAGCTTGGCTGTGTCGGTCTGTTGCGCTCCCAGGTCCACCACAACCCGATCCCGCTCAATAACCCTCCGAAACGCCTCCCCCATCACCGCCCAATCCACCACATCCACTCGCCATGGCAGGTCAGACTCCGAGAACTCATCCGCCAACGCCGCCATCACCGCCACCGGCAAAGGTTCATCGGTGATCACCGCCAGATCGAGATCGGAATAGCGTTTCGCCGTCCCCCGGGCACGCGAGCCGAACGCCCAGACCTCCCGCCCCGGAACATGCGTGCGCAAGATGTCCCGCACGATCGCCCAGTGATCCGGGCGAATATCGATGGGCGGCGTCTCAGACATTGCGAGCTTCCAGCCGCGCCAGCAGGACCCGCGCATCCTCAACAAACTTCAGGGTGTCCTTGTAGACCTGCATGGCTTTGGCGTGATCGTAGGTATGGGCCGTCACATTCCGCATCCGCCGATAGACGAACCACGCCTCCACATCGTCGATCAGGCCTTTCTCACCCGCTTCGCGCAGCAGTTCCCGGAAATTCGTCCGATCGACCTCCGCCGGAGAAAGCGCGTCAAGCTCGATCCGCCGCTTGATCATCTTCACGCTGATTTCATAGACGAACTCGAAGTTCTGAATGACACCCGCGATCAGCGTATTCCGAACCTTCGGCGTTTGCGCCGGGAACCAGACGGCATCGCCCACCACCTCCAGCCCGTCGGCCAGGGATTCGATGGCATCACGCAACGCGCTGAGGTCCAGCACCGATCCGCTCATGCCGAACCATCCATCGAGGGGACCAGTCGGGCCAGATTGGTCCTGATCGCGTCTCGCAAGCGATCGGCTTCCTGGAATTGCGCGTCCAGCGTTGCCGTCAACGCCGCGAACCGCTCCGCGAACGGCACGTCGTCATCCGCGACATCCGCCGCCCCGACATACCGCCCGGGCGTCAGCACATGGTTGTGCGACCGGATCTCTTCCAGCGTCGCCGCCTTGCAGAACCCCGGCACATCCGCGTAGGCGCCGGCGTCCGCCTCGCCCCGCCACGCGTGGTAGGTGTCGGCGATCCGCGCGATGTCCTCGGCCGACAATTCCCGCCGCGTCCGGTCCACCAGGGCGCCGAGCTTGCGGGCGTCGATGAACAGCACCTCCCCGCGCCGGTCGCACAGCCCGTCCGGGTTCTTGCGCCGAGCCAGGAACCACAGGCAAGCGGGGATTTGCGTGGAATAGAACAACTGCCCCGGCAGTGCGACCATGCAGTCCACCACGTCCGCCTCGACCATCGCTCGGCGGATCGCGTCCTCTCCGTTCTGGCCGGAGGACATGGACCCGTTCGCCAGCACAACCCCCGCTGTGCCGCCGGGTGCGAGGTGCCACAGGATGTGCTGTAACCAGCCATAGTTGGCGTTGCCCGCGGGAGGCATACCATAGGCCCAGCGCGCATCCTCCCGCAGCCGTTCCCCGCCCCAGTCGGAGACGTTGAACGGCGGGTTGGCCAGGATGAAGTCGAAGCGCAGGTCGCGCAGCTCGTCCTTCAGGAAGCTGCCTTCGTTGTTCCAGCGGATATCGGCGTCGATGCCGCGTACCGCGAGGTTCATCTTCGCCAGCCGCCACGTGGTGTTGTTGGATTCCTGCCCATAGATAGCGATGTCGCCGATCCGTCCACCGTGGCTTTCGACGAAGGTTTCGGACTGCACGAACATCCCGCCGGAGCCGCAGCACGGGTCATACACCCGGCCCTTGTAGGGGCGCAGCATTTCCACCAGCACCCGCACGACCGATCGCGGGGTGTAGAACTCGCCGCCGCGCTTGCCTTCTGAACCCGCAAAGCCACCGAGAAAATATTCGTACACCCGGCCCAGCAGGTCACGCGCCTTGTCGCCTGGCTGGCCGGTGGCGATGCCGGAGACCAGGTCGATCAACTCGCCGAGCATGACCTTGTCGAGCGCGGGGCGGTTGTAGTCCTTGGGCAGGACGCCTTTCAGGCCGGGGTTCGCCGCCTCGATGGCTTCCATCGCCTCATCAATCAGGCGGCCGATGCTGGGTTGCCGGGCGTTGGCTTGCAGGTGGGACCAGCGGGCTTCCACCGGCACCCAGAACACGTTCTCGGCGAGGTATTCGTCCGAGTCCTCGGCGGCGGTCGGGTCTTCCGCCAGCAGGGACGCGTGCTTTGCCTCGAAGGCGATGGAGATGTGCTTGAGGAAGATCAGGCCGAGTGCGACGTGCTTGTAGTCGGACGGTTCCAGGTTCTTGCGCAGCTTGTCGGCGGCGAGGAAGAGTTGAGCCTCGATGCCGAGCGGGGCGGCGTTGCCCTTGGCCGGCGTGGTGGGCTGGTCCGTTGGCGCAGATTTATCCTTTCGCGGGCGTCCTCTGGGCATGGTCACTCCGATTGAATTTTCTCGATCACGCGGGGCTGGTTACGCTGCGGCACCGGCAAGGGCGAACGCGCTCCCCCTCCTGCCCGACGTGGTCTTGTCGTCGCCCGCGATCACCACGTCCCGACGCGCGCCGCGAAGATGCTGCGCTCGGCAATCGCCACCATCGCTGGCAGCTCTGCCAACTCACGCCCAGCTAGCAATTCATGCGCCAGCACCACGCAATCCAGCCAGCGTGCCGTCGGTTTGGTGTCGCCTGTGCCGGCCTGAAGCCACAACGCCTGCAACAACACCCGTTCCGCCCAGGCTTCCCGGCGTGTCGGCAGCACCTCCTCCAGCATCTGTCGCATCGCGACCCCGGGCTTCAGCCGTGGCCGGCGCTGGGCTAGTGCCCGGATCGCCGCGTCGTCGTCGAACCAGGACTGCATCATCGGGTCGTCGGCAATCCACGCACCGCTGCGCTGCAGTGACGCGGCAATCGCTGCCTGGCTGTGATGTTCAGTGCCTAGGCCGGTGAATAACCGCTCGGTCTCCGTCATCACGTCGAGGGCACGGTCTTTCCAGTCCGCCGCGCCGATAGCTTCGGCGATCGCGACCATTGCCGGCGGCGGCAGGTGCGCCAGTTTGAGCCCGACCGCGATCGCATGCTGCACCACGGTGTCGAGGTGCTCGCGCATCACCGCGTGGGATGCGGTTTGCCGTTGGCCCGCCTTGAGCGCACTGCTGATCTCACGCCGCGGCGCCGCCAGAGCATACAAAGCGTCACGAATGCCGAAATCCTGCTTGAGCAGCAGCCCGGCAAAGAGGCCGGTGCGGCCGGTCGGTGAGGTCAGGGTCAAGTGCTGCGCTCCGGAGCCGTCCACCATCGAGCAGTGGATTGCCAGCGCCGGTGCTGCCGCCCATTGCGCACACACCACGCCCTTCAGGCGCGCCTTGCGGACCAGCCGATCAACCGCCTCGCGTTCGGCTTGTGGAACCCAGTTGCGCACCAGCAGCGTGCGCCGCAGCATCACCGGCGAAAGCCTCTGCGGACCCGCGATCTGATCCAGCACCGCCGCCGCGGCCTGGCGCACCGCCGGTTCGTGATCGAGCAGCAACAGCGGCACCACCTCGCGTAGCACGGCATACGGCGAAAGACCGAGTTCGTGCGTTATATAACCGCGCAGCTCCGCTGGCATCAGCGCGCTGATCTCCGCGAGCGTCTCGACCACCATGAACGGGTCGTCGGCCGAACTGCCGATTTCGTCGAGCAGCCTGCGCACCTGCTGCGGTATCTCCTCCTGTGACGGCGCCGCGTCGGGCGTCACATCCGCGGCGGCCTGGGCCAGCGCTGCCATCACCTCCGGCCGGATCGGTACCTTGGCGATGGTCAGCAGATTGACCAGTTCGTGCCAATCGGACTCCGGTAAGGTGTTGGCCTGGGCCAGCGCGATCAGCTTCTCTGGGTAAGCATCGAGCATCACACGCGCCCAGTCGTGGCCGCGTTCGAGCCGGTAGCGGATCAGCTCTAATTGATTGGCGAGCAACCAGCGGCCGGCGGTGATCAGCGCCTCATCGCGCCGGCTTGCGGTGCTGGCGGCCACGGCGGCGTCGAGCAGCGGCCAAAGAGTCTGCGGTTGGCTCTCCAGCCAGGCAGTGCTCGTCCCTTCGAGCGACGGGGCGCCGTGCTGGCGCACCTCCTTGGCCACGGCCTGCGTCAAGGCTTTGACTTGCCTTATGTCGGCTTGGGTGGGCGGTGGGGGTGCCGCCGCCGAATTCGTGAGTGGGTGCAACATGGTGGCTAGCTTTGCCAGATACGACGAGTCGGGACCATCCTTTGTTGCTTCAGCCAGCCACGGCAGCTTCTGTGCAGTTCACGAGAAGCCGGTTCTGCCCGCGCCACACCACCGCCACCCCCTCCATCAACCCCCGCAGCGTCACCCCCTCTGGGTGCCGTCCATCCAGGATCGCCTCCACGATCTCCGGCGCCAGCAACGTCAGCCGCAGCACCCGCGACACATAGGATTTGTTGATCTTCTCACGCACCGCGATTTCGCCCACCGTGGAGACCACGCCGCTTTCCAACATCCGCCGCCACCGGAACGCCCGAGCCAGCGCCTTCACCAGCGTGCTGTCGATCCGGGTAGCGACACCGACGACGGGGGATTCCGTCCCGTCCGGCGCGATCACCACCTTCCGTCCCCCACGCCGGCGGACCGTCAGCGGGATGTGCACCGTCAGCATCGGCGGGGTCGCGGTCATGCGGCCTCCTTGCGATCACGGGCACCGAGGTCGCGCACGAGGCTTGCCAGCCCCTCCAACCGCAGGCGGACCGTCGCCCCGCCGGCGCCGATCTCGACCCGATCCACCAGCAAATGGATGATCCGCGCTTGCTCCACCGGGAACAGTTCGTCCCAGAGCGGGTCCAGTTGGTCCAGCGCCTCTTTGACCGCGTGCTCGGTGAGGTCCGGGGATGCGGCGCGCGCGGCCTGCCAGGTCCCGACGATCACCTCCGGCTGGCGCACCAGGGCCCTCACCTGCGTGATCACCGCAGCCTCGATCTCCCCTGCCGGCACCCGGGCGACCTCCGGCCCATCCGCCGCGCTACCCTTCAGCACCGACTGGCTGACGTAATACTTATAGACCTGACCACGCTTACCCCGCGCATGGGTGGGCGACATCGCTCGGCCGTCGGAGCCGAAGATCAGCCCCCGCAGCAAGGCCGGCGTCTGGCTTACCGTCTGGTTGCGTCGCACCCGCGGGCTGATTTGCAGGATGGCGTGCGCCGCCTCCCACTGTAGCGGGCTGACGATCGCCGTGTGCTCGCCAGGGTAGGCGGTTCCCTTGTGGACCGCCTCGCCGAGATACACCCGGTTGTTCAGCACCCGGTAGATGTCGGTCTTGGTAAACGGCTTGCCCCGCTTGGTGGTCGCCCCGGCCTGCTGCAACCGCCGCAGCAGCACGGTGCCGGAGCGGGTCTCGACAAACCCGGTGAACACCGCGCG
>CAMCDA010000136.1 GCA_945873195.1 Asaia bogorensis | reverse complement strand
GTTCGCGATGGCCTCCACGCTCAGGTCCCCAGCCTCCAGCAAGGCGCGCGCTGAACTCAGGCGCAGCGTCTGAAGATAGCCAAGCGGCGTTTGCCCAATCGCCGCATTGAATTTTCGCGCCAACGTGCGCTCGCTGGCCGCCACGGCCTAGGCAAGTTCCGTGATCGACACATCCCGCGTCATGTGCTTTTGCAGCCATTGCTGGGCGCGTTCCACGACGAAATCGTTGTGCCGGGTCTCGGTCAGGATCGGCAAATAGGGAATCTGGCCCGTTTCGCTGGTGTCGATCATCAGGCTTTTCGCCGTTTGGGACGCGATGGCGCGCCCCATGAATACGTCGACGAAACGGACCGCCTGCGGCAGATACGTGGCCATGGCACTGGCGCACAGCAGCCGGTCAACCTCGGTCAATGCGGAACGATACTGCAGGTCGACCTTGGGGTAGCGGGACCGGAACCGACGATCCAGCCACCATGTCGTCGTCGCCACCCGTCCATCGAGCAGTCCCGATTGGGCCAGGATGAAAACACTGGAACAATGGGTCCCGATCCAGGCGCCGGCGTCCCATTGCGCGCGCAGCCAGTCATACGCGTTCCCAAGCCCGTCGAGCAGCCGAGCATAGGGCGCATATCCGGGATAGTGGATCGCGGGGATCACGATCAGGTCGAAGCATGTATCGTCGAGTGGCGTCGTCTCTATCAGCATGCCGTTACTGGCGGCGACCACGCCCCCCGTTCCGGAAACGAAACGCCATGCGAACGGCGCCTGGCCGGTGTACACCGACGCGCGCAGATGCGCATTCGCGGCCTGCAACACATCGACATAGCCTGCCGCGCAGGACGCGTAGCACCCCTCAATGGTCAGAACCGCAACGCTCGTCATATTTGGCTGAATCCGCACAGAGAATGTCAATTCCGACACTACCGGGGGGCGCGCCCAGTGTCCATCATCCGTCGTGCCAACACAAAGCAACCACGCAAGGGAGAGCACGCCATGGCCACGATCCTGTCGGAGATACTGCCCGAAGCCGCCGCGCGGCATGGGGACCGCACGGCGCTGATCATCGGTTATCGGCGACTGTCCTTCCGACAACTCGACGCCCTGTCGAACAAGGTCGCGAACGGCCTGGTCGGGCTGGGGATCAGGCCTGGCGATCGGGTTAGCCTGTTCGGCGGCAATAGTTGGGAATGGGTGGTTGCCTATCACGGCATCGCGAAGACGGGCGCGGTGCTGAACCCTCTGAGCAGCATGCTGACGACGGATGAACTGCGCTACACCATTGGCGACGCGGGCGCGCGAGTCGTGGTCGCGGCTTCCGACAAGATCGAACAGCTTCTGCCACTGAAGACGGACGGGATCGTGGAACATCTCGTGTCCTGGGGCACCGGGGAGACGGCGGGTGCTGCGACGCTGGAGTCCTGGTTGCGAGATGGGGACTTCGCATTCAGCCCGTGCCCGCGCGATCCATCCGACCTGGCGGTGATCGCCTATACATCCGGCACGACGGGGCGGCCGAAAGGGGCGATGCAGAGCCATCGCGCCGTGGTCGCCGCCGCCGTGGGCACGGCCCTGATGGCCGCGCGCACCGTGGAGGATCGAGTCATCAACGCGCTGCCGTTGTTCCACGTCTATGGAAGCTGCGTCATGAACGGGGCGTTGCTGGCGGGATCGACCCTGATCACCTTCCCGCGTTTCAACGAGATCGCGATGCTGGAGGCCATTGCCCAGCATCGCGCCACGATCATGGACGGGGTGCCGACCGCCTATTACTACCTGCTCGCGCATCCTGATTTTGAAAGATACGACCTGTCCAGCCTGCGCCTGTGCTGGGTCGGCGGACAGACGCTGCCGGTGGCGAAGTCGCTCGAATTCACGCGGCGTACCGGATGCCCGGTGCATGAGGTGTGGGGGATGACGGAACTGGCGGGTGCTACCAGCGCGAACCCGATCTACGCGCTGAACAAGCCTGGCACGATCGGCCAGCCCTATCCCGGCAACGCCTTCCGCGTCGTTGAGATCGAGGATCCGACCCGCGAGATGCCGCGCGGCGAGGCCGGCGAACTGATGTTCTACGGTCCCCTGGTGATGATGGGCTATTTCAACAACCCGACGGCGACGGCCGAGACGACCCGGCCCGACGGTTGGTTGCACACCGGCGATATCGCGGTGATGGACGACGACGGCTACGCCACCATTGTCGACCGCAAGAAGGACTTGATCCTGACCGCCGGGTTCAATGTCTATCCTGCGGAACTGGAGCGGGTCATCTGCATGCATCCGGCCGTCGCGCTCGCGGCCGTGGGCGCCATTGCCGATGAGGCGAAGGGAGAACTCGCGAAAGCCTATGTCATGCTCAAGCCAGGGTCGGAGGTCACGGAGGCGCAACTCATCGCGCATTGTCGGGAGCAATTGGCGCCCTACAAGGTTCCGCGTGCGGTGCAGTTCGTGGACGCGGTGCCGATGACGGCATCGGGCAAGATCATGCGGCGGATGCTGAAGGACATCGACGACGGACGGCGGCGCTCCGCGTGAAATGGCGCATCGCTCGATGCGAGGTTGCCGTGATAGGCACGCCGGCCGAATGACTGTTACACGGCTTGGTTGAATTCTACGGCACGGCCCGGGACGCTCCACCGTCGCTCCGTCACAATAACGTCGTATTATCCAGATGGCTATGCACGGCCTTGTACTCCTCAACGAGATATGTTCCGATTACTGGGGTGTCTTGGGCGAGTCGGACGCACGCGGATGGAACACCCAGGCGGCCAAGGTGGCCGTTCATCGGGGAAATCCCGATGCAATGACGAAGACGGCTACGCCACCATCGTCCCTGGACAGCAGGCGAAAATCGGCTATTGATTTGAACCAAATTTTGATCAATAATTTTTCCATCAAATTATTGATCGAATGCCGCCCATGCCCAAGAGTGCCGCCAGGCCCGACCTGCCGCGAACCGGTTCATCCAAGACCGCCAAGCCAATGCGGCAAGCCGAGCCAAGGCCCGCCGCCCTGCACAGCGGTCTCCAAATGTGCACAACGACCAAGACCCCGCTGGTGCGTGCCCCGGTGCCGATGGCGCGTCGGCTGCTCCAGATCGTCACGGCCATCTGGGCTGAAGCTTGTGCGCGGGACAGCTTGAGTCACCTCGAATTTGGCACTCTGGGAGCGCTCCGAATGGGCTCGCCGCTTGATCAGATCAGCCTCGCCGCGCGTATCGGTATTGATCGAACCAATATCGGCCTGATCATCGACGGGCTGGAGAAGCGCGGCCTCGTGGAACGTACCGTCAATCCCAACGACCGGCGCGCGCGACTCGTCCGAGCGACGCCTGACGGCGAGGCGGTCCACGCAAGTCAGGTACCAAGTACTGCAATCGCGCGGGAAAAAATATTCAGCCCACTGACCGTGGAGGAACGCGAGATGTTCTATGACCTGGTCGAAAGGATCATCGCGGCGAACGAACAATACTCCATCCCCGGCGCGGGTCGCCGCAAGCGAAGCCTGTAGACCCAACCATGATTTCTTTAACCGCTAAACCTGGTACCGCGCCGGGATCGGAAACGAATGCCTCGCGTTGTCGCGGCCGCTGAAACCTGGAATCAACCTGGATAGGAACGACCTATGTCACGCTTCGATCGCCGTAAATTCATCGCGTCCGCCCTGGCTCTCGGCGTCGCGTCGCCGCGATTTGCCTTCGCCCAGACCTATCCGAGCCGGCCAGTCATGCTGGCTACGACATTCGCCGCCGGCTCGCCCCAGGATCTCCTCGTCCGCGCGATCGCGGGGATCGTCGCGGCGGAGTTCAAGCAACCCGTGGTCGTCGACAACAAGCCTGGCGCGGGCGGCGGTCTCGCCATGAGCCATACCGCGGCGCAGAAGCCCGACGGCTACGCGCTCAATGTCGCCGCCTCGGCCGGCCTCGCCAACCTGCCGTTGATGCAGAAGCTGACCTTCGATCCGGCCAACGACTTCGACTACATCATGCAGATGGTGAGCTTCCCCATCGGCGTCGTCGTCAAGGCCGAAAGCCCGTTCAAGTCCTGGTCCGACCTCGTCGCTTATGCCAAGGCCAACCCGGGCAAGATCACCTATGGTACGACCGGCCAGAATTCCATGGCGAATCTCGGGATGCAGCGGCTGCAGCGATTGGCTGGTATCTCATTGACGCATGTGCCGCATAAGGGGGCGATGGAAGTCATCCCCGCCGTACTCGGCGATCACGTCATGTTGATGGTGTCCGGCGTCGAATGGAAGCCGCAGGTGGAGGCCGGCCGGATGCGCCTGCTTATGATGTGGACCGACAAGCGGCTGCCCGCGTTCGCCGACACGCCGACGGCGCGCGAAATCGGCTATCCCTTCGAGCTTGATGTTTCGTTCGGCCTTCTCGCGCCGAAGGGACTGCCGCCAGACGTGGCGGCGCAAGTGCATGGCGCGTTCAAAACGGCGCTGGAAACCGCGTCCATCCGCGCGCTTATTGAGAAATACGACATGGTGCCAGCCTACCTTGACGGCGCCGCCTTCAAGGCACGCATAGCCAGCATCGCCGCCGACATGAAGCCCATCATCGAGCAGCTCGGCCTCGCGAAGAAAGACTGAGGACGTCGAACAAATTGGGGCGAGGCAGGCGTCCCAACACTTCCCCGACCTCCAAATACCTTGGGAGGAGACGGCCATGCGCTTCCAATTACCACCGGGCGTCTATAGCGGCGGGGTAGCGGAGAGACGGCGACGTTAAGCCATGCCGGTGGCCGGCCGCGCTGGAGGCCCTATTCGGAAATCCGTCATCGTTTGGATCGGTCTGCCACGGGCTTCCGATCCAGTGCACCGCTTCATTCATTTTGAAAGACGGGACGCGGAGGGCTATGAACCAATATAGTGCGGCGTCATTCGTGGACCGGCGAACCCCGCCTCGAACCGGCTGTGAGGCCTCCAATGCCTGACGAAATTTCCGAACAAGGGCGCGTTTTCCTGGATCGAGCCCGGTCGCTGGAACCAGATATTCTCGCCGCGCGGGCCGAGATGGACCGCGAACGATGCATTCCAGCCCCCCTGGTTCAGCGCCTGCGCGACGCCGAAATGTTCCAATAGAGGAACTGTCCCTCGCCGATGAGCCCGTGGACTGACGCGCGCGGTCAACGTCGGCGTGGGCAACCTGATAGGCGGCAGCCTGCAAGGAGCGGCCCTGAGACGCCCGCGCGGTGACCACGCGGTAGGCTGCCGCTCCCGCGCTCGGGGCCGAGTCGCATGGTTTGCTCACCGCCCGGTCGTGGACGCGCCTGCTGATCCCAATCGCCGCAGCACGAACAACCCGGCCAGCGTGATCACCGCCAAATGCCCGAAGCCCAGGCCCCAGCCCAGGGCGATATTGTCCCCGGCGAAGTCCAGCGCCAGCCCGACGCCCAAGGGCCCCAGGAAGCCGCCGGTATAGCCGCACATGCTGTGCAGCCCCATCGTCGCGCCTCGCAGTGCTGGGTCCGCCGCGCCCACCGTCCCCGCCGTCAGCGCGGAACTGTCCAGGTAGATCGTCGCGTTCCAGATGATCACCAGCACCGTCGCCAGCAAGGCCGAGGCGGCGATCGTCCAGCCGGCGGTCAGGGACAGGACCGCCGCCGAACTCATGGCCAGGGTCACGATCCGCATCCGGCCCCATTTCTGCGCGGACTCGTTGCCCGAGATCGACACCACGATCCCGACCAGGCCGGCGGCCGTGAACAGCACGGTCGGGGCGGGCAGCCAGGCTGGCGGGCTCATTTGAACGGCCGCCACGGTCAGGAAGGTAACGCCCCAGGCCCGCAGGGCCGCCAGCTCCCACGTATGGACCGTGTACCCCGCGATCCAGGCCATGGCGCGCCGATTGCGGAAGACCGGCCGGAAATCCAGCAAGGCGCGCGGATCGGCCGGCCGAGCATGCGACGACCGGCGGGACGGCATCACCAGGATGGCCAGCACGAAGGACAGGCACGCCGCCACGCCACCGAACAGGAACGCCCCCGTCGGCCCCGCCACCGAGTCGATCCCGCCGGACACCAGGAACGACCCCGCGCCCGACAGCCCGACGCCCGCGGCATGCAGTGAGACAGCGCGGGACTGGGCATTGCCCTCCAGCCGGTCGGCGATGGCGCGCAGGCCGGGCATATAGCAGCCGGCCCAGCCGATGCCGGCCATCGCGCGCAGGATCATTCCGGACCAGAACCCCTCGGCCAGGAAGGCGAAGCCAACATGGGACAAGGCGGTCATGCCCGCGCCCACCATGTAGACCCCGCGGGTCGGCACCCGGTCGGTCAGCGCGACTAGAACGGGGACGGTGACGACATAGGCGGCGAAGAAGATGCCGATCAGCCACCCGGCCTCGGTCTTTGAGAGGTCCCAGCGCGCGATATACTCCGGCAGCAGCGCGGGCAGGGTGAAGGCGCCGATCTGCACCAGCACCTGCGCGGCCACGACGGACCACATGAAGCGGCGTTCGGCCGGGCCGATCGCGGCGGTTTCCCCATTCATTCGATATTACTCAAATTATCGTTGACTGGAACGCTACGCCTGGGTAGCGTCGTCGTCAATGGCGGTGGGTTGACCGTGGTTGAAGAGGTTGCCTCATCGGGGTGTGGTCGGGTAATACCGAACGTAAGAAGAACATTCCGTCCCCCTCAGTCGGGGCGGATGCATTTTTCGTGCGGTGCTACCCCATGTCCGGTGAGAAACCGCCCAATCCAGACCCGCCGCGCGACCCTTGGAAAGGATGTCGGACCATGGATACGGAAGCCGTCAAGGACCTGATCCGCAGCCGCTACGGCAGCATCGCCGCCGCCGCGCTGGCGGCCTCTCCCCCGGTTGAGGCCGCCTCCTGCTGTGCCCCAGCCCCAGCCGAGGCCACTGCCTGCTGTGCTCCCGCCCCGGCGGCAACAACCTCGTGCTGCGCCCCAGCGCCCGTTGAAGCCGCGTCCTGCTGTGCGCCAGCAGAACCTGAGGGCTCCTCCTGCTGCGCCCCCACCACCGCCCCCAACGCCCGCGACAAGGCATTGCGCATGGGGTACTCGGACGCCGAACTCGCGGCGATCCCCGATGGGGCCAATCTCGGGCTTGGCTGCGGCAACCCGCAGGCCATCGCCGCCCTCCGCCCGGGAGAGACCGTGATCGACCTCGGCAGCGGTGCCGGCTTCGACTGCTTTCTCGCCGCCCGCCAGGTGGGCGACGCCGGCCGTGTCATCGGCGTCGACATGACGCATGAAATGCTGGCCAAGGCCCGTGACAACGTCCGCCGCATCGGCCTGGGCAACGTCGAGTTCCGCCTCGGCGAACTCGAACACCTCCCCATCGCCGACAACACCGCCGACGTCATCCTGTCCAACTGCGTGGTTAACCTGGTGCCCGACAAGGAACAGGTCTTCCGGGAGGCGTTCCGCGCCCTGAAGCCGAATGGGCGGCTGGCTATTTCCGACGTGGTGAACACGGCACCGCTATCCGCCGACCTCCAGGCCGATCCCGCCTTGCTGTGCGGCTGTGTCTCCGGCGCCGCCCCGGTCGCGCATATCGAGGCCTGGCTGCGTGACGCCGGCTTCCAGGACATTGCCGTGACGCCCAAGCCCGAAAGCCGGGACCTCATCGCCTCCTGGGCGCCGGGGACGGGGATCGAGAACTGCGTCGTCTCCGCCACCATCGAGGCCCGCAAACCCTGAGCATGCAGCACCTCGACGCGGTCACCGCGCTGGGGGCCCTGGCCCATGACCACCGGCTGACGATCTATCGCTGGCTGGTGGAACATGGGCCGGAGGGGCTGTCGGCCGGGGTGATCGCCGAACGCCTGGGCGTGCCGCCGTCGTCGCTGACGTTCCATTTGCAGCATCTGCACCGGGCCGGGCTGGTCGCTCAGCGGCGGGTGGGGCGGCAGTTGATCTACGCCGCCGACTTCGACCGCATGCGCGGCCTGGTGGGCTTCCTGACCGAGAACTGCTGCGCCGCCACCGCCTGTGAACCAACCGGCGCCGGCGAACCCGGCTGCCCGTCCGGAACCCAGGCCGCCGAATGACCGGAACCCCGAGCTTGAGTGGCCTCACCCCCCCGCATTCCCGGCAGCGGGTCATCGCCTTCCTGGGCATCGGGCAGATCCTGGTCTGGGGATCGTCGTACTATTTGCCCACGGTGCTCGCGAAACCGGTGTCCGACGACACCGGTTGGCCGATGACCTGGGTCGTGGGCGCGCTGTCGGCGGGGCTGCTGGTCTCGGGCCTCGTGTCCCCCCGCGTCGGCCACTTGGTGGAGCGCCATGGCGGCCGCCCCGTCCTGGCCGCGAGCGCGATCCTGCTGGCGATCGGCCTGCTGATCCAGGGTCTCGCGCCCAACATCGGCGTGTTCGTCCTGGCCTGGCTGGTGATCGGCTTTGCCATGGGCGCCGGGCTGTATGACCCGGCCTTCTCCACCCTGACGCGCCTGTACGGCGACCAGGCGCGATCGGCCATCACCAGCCTGACGCTATGGGGCGGCTTCGCCAGCACCGTCTGCTGGCCGTTGACCGCCTTTCTGGTCGAGCGCGTCGGCTGGCGCGGCGCGAGCCTCGCCTATGTCGGGATCATGCTGGTGATCGTCCTCCCGATGTACTGGTTCGGCCTGCCGCGGGAGGCATTGCACGTTCCCGCCGCCAAAGCGCCGGCGGCGCCGATCAGCGCCAGGGCAAAGCGGGAGAACCGGTATTTCCTGCTGATGCTGGCCGCCAATTTCACGATCGCATCCGTCGTGATGACCATCATCGCGGTCCATCTGATCGCGATGATGCAGGATCGCGGCTTCTCCCTGGCCGCCGCGGTCTCACTCGGCATGCTGATCGGTCCGTCCCAGGTCGGCGCGCGGGTGCTGGAGTCGGCGTTCGGCCGCAAGGTCCATCCGATCTGGAGCCTGTTGATCTGCTCCGCCGCCGTCGCCATCGGCCTGGCCACTCTCCTAGGCAGCGCCGAACTCGTCGTGCTCGGCCTGATCCTGTATGGCGGCGGCAACGGACTCCGATCCATCGCGCGCGGCACGGTGCCCTTGGCGATGTTCGGGCGGGAGGGCTACGCCGTGCTGATGGGCTGGCTGGCGCTGCCCGTGCTGGTCGCGCAGGCGTTCAGCCCGACGGTGGGGGATCTGATGATCCAAGCCCTGGGCACCACCGGCACGATTGCCGTGCTGGCGGGCCTGTCGGTGCTGAACGTGCTGACGACGCTGATCCTGGTGCCGATCGCCCTGCGGCGGGGTATCGCCACGGGGTGATGGGATCAGGACGCCTTGGAGTCGTTCGCCGCCGTCGGGCGGATGACCGCCGTGATGGTGTCGCGCATGATCGTGACGCGGGTGTTGGGGGCGATCTCGACCTCCACTTCCTGCGCGGCGACCTGCTTGCCGTCCTTGTCGGACACCATCTGGACCTTCTGGACCGTGCCCAGAATGCCGCCGCCGGTGATCACCCGGTCGCCCCGCTTGATCTGGGCGAGCATGTTCCGCATTTCCTTCTGCTTCTGCTGCTGGGGACGGATCAGCAGGAAGTAGAAGACGCCGAAGATCAGCACCAACGGCAGGAACTGGGTCGCGGTGCCGAGCATGTCGGCGGTGTCCTGGGCATAGGCAGGCGAAATGAGCCCGAACGGGTTCATGAGGCGGGGTCCTTGCGATGATTGGGCCGGGACCATACTTTCCGCCCCCCTTTCGTCAAGCTTCCTGTTTCTCTTCCCCCTCGCCGATGGATCGCGCCTTCATGGACAATCGCCTGGTCGAACTCGCCACCCGCATCGCCGAGGCGCTGGAGCGCCTCGCGCCGCCGCCGCCCCCGCCGCTCGATCTCGGGTCCGCCGAGGCCTTTGTCTGGCATCCTTCCCCTGCGCATCTGGCGCCCGTGCCGCGCGTGTCCCGCGTCGAGATGGAGCTGCTGAAGGGGGTGGAGCGGCAGAAGCAGATCCTGCTCGACAACACCCGCCGCTTTGCCCAGGGCTTCCCGGCCAACAACGCGATGCTGTGGGGCGCGCGGGGGATGGGCAAATCCTCCATCGTCAAGGCGATCCACGCGGTCGTGGCGCGGGAGGTCGGGGGCGCGCTGGCGCTGATCGAAATCCACCGCGAAGACATCCGCACCCTGCCGGACCTGCTGAACATGCTGCGCGGACAGACCCGCCGCTGCCTGATCCTGTGCGACGACCTGTCGTTCGAACGGGAGGACGCGGACTACAAGGCGCTCAAGTCCGTGCTGGATGGCGGGATCGAGGGGCGGCCGGACAATGTCCTGTTCTACGCCACGTCGAACCGCAGGCATCTGATGCCGCGCGACATGATCGAGAATGAACGCTCGACCGCCATCAATCCGAACGAGGCGATCGAGGAGAAGGTGTCCCTGTCCGATCGCTTCGGTATCTGGTTGGGCTTCCACAACTGCGACCAGGACACGTTCTTTGCGATGATCGATGGCTACGCGGCCGCGATGAAGCTGCCGATCACGACCGAGGACCTGCATGCCCAGGCGGTTGAATGGTCCGTCACCCGCGGCGGCCGGTCCGGACGCGTGGCCTGGCAGTTCATCCAGGATGTGGCGGGGCGGTTGAGCGTGCGGGCCGGGTAGCGGACGCGCCCTTTTCGTCGTCCCGGCCTCCAACCACCTCCATCCCGGATCCCAACCGCCGTCATCCTGGCCTCGTGCCGGGACCATTGCCCGCACCGTGCCGCGATTGGTCCCCGCGACGAGCGCGGGGATGACGGCTGGTGGGCTTCCTTCCGGGCGTCCCCGACGTGTTGCGTCGCAGCAAATTCGGGCGCTATGGTCGGGTATTCGCTCGGACCCGGTGCAATCCCGGGTGGCTCTTCCGGCCGCCAATCCGCCGGATCACGGATACCAGAGGTCTCTTCGCCCTCGGCTGCTGATCCAGGACCTCCATGACCTCCCCCAACACCTTCAAGCGTGAGTGGTTGCCCAATCCGCGTGGCGACATCCTGTCCGGAATCGTCGTTGCCCTGACCTTGATCCCTGAAGCCATCGGCTTTTCCGTCATCGCCGGCGTCGATCCCAAGGTCGGACTCTATGCGTCGGTCGTGATCGCGATCGTCATTGCCTTTGTTGGCGGGCGCCCGGCGATGATCTCGGCCGCCACGGCGGCGACCGCCGTGCTGATGGGTGACCTGGTACGAGACTACGGCGTCCAGTACCTGTTCGCGGCCACGATCCTGATGGGCGTGTTCCAGATCCTCGCCGGTGTGTTCAAGCTGGGCCGCGTCATGCGGTTCGTGTCGCAGTCCGTCATGACGGGGTTCGTCAACGCGCTGGCCATCCTGATCTTCATGGCGCAGATGCCCGAGTTGATCGGCGTGCCCGTCGCGACCTATGGCCTGATCGGGTTGAGCCTGGCCATCATCTATCTGTTCCCCTTCGTGACCAAGGCGATCCCGTCGCCGCTGGTGGCCATCATCGTGGCCACTGTCATCACGGCGGTATTTCACCTTGATGTCCGCACGGTGGCGAGCCTGGGGGAATTGCCCTCGGCCCTGCCCAGCTTCGCCCTGCCGGAGGTGCCTTACACATTCGAGACGCTGCGTATCCTGGCCCCGGTCGCGCTGACATTGGCGGCGGTCGGGCTTCTCGAATCCCTGCTGACCGCGCAGATCGTTGACGACATGACGGACACGCCTAGCAACAAGAACAGGGAGTGTGTTGGTCAGGGCGTGGCGAACATGGCGTCGGCCGTGTTTGGCGGCATGGGCGGCTGCGCGATGATCGGGCAGTCGGGCATCAACGTGTCCTCGGGCGCGCGGGGGCGGCTTTCGACCCTGGTGGCGGGCGTGTTCCTGCTGATCCTGCTGGTCGCGTTGCAGGACCTGCTGGCGATCGTTCCGGTGGCGGCGCTGACGGCGGTGATGGTGATGGTTTCAATCAACACCTTTTCCTGGGCGTCGATCCTGCGGCTGCGCACCAATCCGGTGTCGTCCTCGGTCGTCATGCTGGCGACCGTTGTCACCGTGGTCGCGACCAAGGATCTGTCGCTGGGCGTGCTGATCGGTGTCCTGCTGTCGGGGGTGTTCTTCGCCGGGAAGGTATCGCGCCTCAGCCGCGTGACGTCCGACCTGTCCGAGGACGGGCGGGTCCGGACCTACTGGGTCGATGGGCAGATCTTCTTTGCCTCGGCCGGCACGTTCGCCGAGGCGATCGACGTGCTGGAATCGGTCGAGAAGATCATCATCGACGTCAGCAGCGCCCATTTCTGGGACATCTCCGCCATCGCCGCCCTCGACCGCCTCATGCTCAAGGCGCGCGAGCATGGGCATGACGTAGAAGTGGTCGGGTTGAATGAGGCGAGTGCGACGATGGTCGACCGCTTCGCGGTCCATAGGCGGGAGGGAAAGCCGGCTTCGGCTCCCTCCCACTGACGGATCAGGCCGCCGGGCGGGCGATCTGGCGCGCCCGCTCCCGTTCGGCATCCGCCGGACCATAGGGGAGCCCGGTATCTTCAAACGAGGTCCAGCCGTTGCCGCGGTAGTCCCTCTCCCGGGTCACGGGGTCCACGCGACCGAACCGGTGCATGATCTCCTCGATCTCGGGCACCCGGGCCGCGTCGACCCGCGCCGACACGAGCGTGCCGCCGCGGCGCACGCCCTCGGCGTAGATATTGG
The DNA here is from genome assembly GCA_945873195.1 of Asaia bogorensis. Taxonomy (GTDB): domain Bacteria; phylum Pseudomonadota; class Alphaproteobacteria; order Acetobacterales; family Acetobacteraceae; genus Rhodopila; species Rhodopila bogorensis_A. The sequence goes on along the minus strand of CAMCDA010000136.1, from coordinate 864 downwards.
CGTGTTCCTCACTGACCCCCGCGGTCGTCAGGGCGCCGATGATGCCGCCCCCAACACCGCCCATGCCAACACCGGCCACGGCGCCGACGGCCGTCGCGACCAGCCAGCCGGCGGCAACGACGGGGCCGACACCGGGAATGGCCATGATCCCGAGACCGGCGAGCAGGCCGGCCCCGGCGCCGAGGATGCCACCGACCGAGGCGCCGGCTTCAGCGCCGGTCACGGCATTATCGGATGCGTCCGAAACGGGTTCGGCCACCCCGTTCTGGTTTGCGATCAGGCTGATGTCGGCGTCGAGAACGTTCGCGCGCTTGAGATCGCGGACGGCGTTCTGAGCGGACTCATAGGAGTCATACAACGCGGTAACGATCTTGCTGGGCATTGAATTGGTTACCTTTGAAATTTGGGGCAAGCCGAGCTCGGGATCAGTTGATGACGACGTTGCCCTGGTAATCGACGGCGACGCGGCTTGAAATGCCGCCCCGCATGGCGGTGCCGCGCCAGACCGAGCGGTCGTCCTTCGCCAGGTTGATGACCTCGGTGAAACCCTGGTCCTCGATCCGCGAGCGTGCCTGGCTCTCCGTAAAGCTGTTGGCTCCCGCGACAGGCGCGCCGGCCGGTACTGGCGTGGTGGTGGTCACTACCGCGGGAGGCGTCGTCGCGTTGTTCGTGGTCACCGGCGGCAACACTGGCATCGCCGGCGATGTGGCTGTGGGGTGTAAAACAGCGTGCAAATCTTTCCAGATTCCGGGGGTAAACAGCGTCCAATAGTTTCCACCCTGGTCCGTGCGATCATCCGGCATTTGCGCTGGAGAATCTGGGGTGTTGTTCATGGATATGATTGCCGAGATCCGGCGCCGTCGT
>CAMCDA010000135.1 GCA_945873195.1 Asaia bogorensis | reverse complement strand
CTACGTCGAAACAAGACTAGTACCTTCAGTCAAGACAGATACGCCGCGGCTCTGCAGGGCCTTGATCCCCTTCTGAAGTGGTGCGTCAGTTGAGAGCGTTGAACAGCCCTGGTGGCGGCACGAAGCTGGTCGCTTTCCCGGTTGGCAAGCTGCAACTCGACGCCACGAAGGCGATGATGCAGGGCGCCACGAAGCGGGCGATCCAGTCGATGCCGGCCATCGATCTCAACTTCGGCAGCGGCTAGTCGATCTGGCCGGGGTGCATTGTCCTGGTCCAGAAACGTTGATGAAGCCCATGCCGGTGATCGGCGTGGGCTTCGTTGCGTGGGGCAGCCGTTCAGCGGTCTTGGGGACATACCTCTTGCCATGACCCTGGGGCGTCCCCCACCCTCCCGCCATGTTCTTCGATCCACCCCGGGAAATCCCCGCCCGCCTGCTCACCCGCCTGCCCGACCATCTCCGGCGTCTGGAACGCACGGAATGGGCGGATGCCAATCGTGGAGGCGCGCCCGTTGACTCGTTCCTCGAAGGCCCCGCCTTCGACGCCCAGGGGCGGCTGTATGTCACCGACATCCCCAACGGCCGCATCTTCCGGATCGAGGACGACCACTGGACCGAGATCGCAGCCTATGCCGGCTGGCCCAACGGGCTGAAGGTCCAACCGGACGGCGACCTGCTGATCGCTGACTACCGGCACGGCCTGATCCGCATCGCTCCCGAAACCGGCGCCGCGGCCGCCGTGCTCCAGACTCTGAACAGCGAGAGCTTCAAGGGCCTCAACGACCTGACCCTGCATGCTGACGAGTCCGTAATCTTCACCGACCAGGGCCAGACCGGGTTGCAGGACCCGTCCGGCCGCGTCTGGCGCCTGCACAAGGACGGGCGGATCGACCGGCTGCTGTCGAACGGGCCGAGCCCGAACGGGCTGGTGCTCAACACCGCGCAAACGCATTTGTATGTGGCGATGACGCGGTCCTGCGAGGTCTGGCGCTTCGCCCTCCGCCCCGACGCGATCGTCTCCAAGGCGCAGTGCTTCGCCCGCGTGCCTCCTGGTGCTTCCGGCCCCGACGGGCTGGCGATGGACGGGCATGACCGAATGTTTATCGCCAACCCCGGCCATGGCTGCGTCTGGGTTATCGACCCGCATGGCAAGCCGTTGTATCGGGTCCAATCATACCACGGACGCATGACGACCAACTGCGCCCTGACCCCGGACGGGCGGCATCTGGTCATCACCGAGTCCGAAACCGGCAGCATCCTGATCGCGGAGATCCCTCCCTATGTCTAAAGAATTCGTTTCCATCTGCGAGGTCGGCCCGCGCGACGGGCTGCAGATCGCCAAGACCCGCATGACCACCGACGACAAGGTCACCTGGATCAAGTCGCTCGCCGCCGCCGGGATCCCGGAAATCGAGGTCGGCAGCTTCGTCCCCCCGCGCGTCATCCCCCAGCTTTCCGACACGCCCGAGATCGTGGCTCGTGTCCTCGCCGAAATCCCCGGACTGACGGTGCAAGCGCTCGCCCCCAACCTGCGCGGGGCGCAGAACGCCTTCAACGCCGGCGTGCATAAGATCGCCATGCCGATCTCGGTCAGCGAAGGCCACAGCAAGGCTAACCTCAACCGCACGCCCGCGCAGTCGATCGAGGTGATGCGGGAGGTCATGGCCTGGATGAAGGCGCAGGACCGCCACGTCCCCGTGATCATGGGCGCCTCCACCGCCTTCGGCTGCTCGATCGACGGCGTCGTGACCACCAAGCAGACCGTCGACCTGTGCACGGGCATGGTCGCTGCTGGCGTGGAACACATCATGCTCGCCGACACGGTCGGCTACGCCCACCCCGCGCAGGTCAAGGAAGTCGTCCGGGCAGTGCGCGAGGCAATCGGGCCGGCGCTGTACGGCCTGCATCTGCACGACACCTGCGGCTTGGGCATCGCCAACGCCCTGGCTGGCATCGAGGAAGGCATCCGCGCTTTCGATAGCTGCCTGGCCGGCCTCGGCGGCTGCCCCTACGCCCCCGGCGCATCCGGCAACGTGGTGACGGAAGACCTGGTGTTCATGCTGGAAAGCATGGGCTTCAACACCGGCATCAATATCGACAAGCTGCTGGAATCCCGAGCCATCCTGCACGCCGGCCTGCCCGCCGAACCCTTGAACGGCCAAATCTCCAAATCCGGCCTGCCACCCACATTCCGCCGGGCCGCCTAGGTATGAAGGGTAGCGCCGGGGCTTCGCCCCAGACCCCCAATGCTATCCTCCCATGACCCGCGAGATCCGGCTGAATGCGTTTGATATGGCCTGTGTGGGGCATATCCAGCATGGGATGTGGACGCATCCGCGGGATGAGGCGTCTGACTATACGTCGTTGGATCATTGGGTTGGGTTGGCGCGGTTGTTGGAACGTGGGTTGTTCGACGGGTTGTTCCTGGCGGACATTCTGGGTGTGTATGACGTGTTGGGTGGGGATGCTGGGCCTTCCTTGCGGGAGTCCGTTCAGATTCCCTTGATTGATCCGGTGTCCTTGGTGCCGGCGATGGCCCATGCGACGACGCATCTCGGGTTCGGGGTTACCTGCAATCTGGCTTATGAGCCGCCGTTCTTGTTTGCCCGCCGGATGGCGACCTTGGATCATCTGACCAAGGGGCGGATCGGCTGGAACATCGTGACCGGTTATCTCGACAGCGCGGCCCGGGCGGCGGGGTTGTCGGGGCAGATGGCGCATGACGACCGGTATGCCCTCGGCGATGAGTATATGCAGGTCGTCTACAAATTGTGGGAGGGTGCCTGGCGGGATGACGCGGTCATCCGGGACCGGGCGAACCGGGTTTACTCCGACCCCACGCGGGTGCGGGCCGTGCATCATCATGGCAAGCAGTTCCAGTTGGACGCGATCCCGCCGTGGGAGCCTTCGCCGCAGCGCACGCCGGTGCTGTATCAGGCGGGGTCCTCGGATCGCGGCCGGGTGTTCGCGGCGGAGCATGCCGAGTGCGTCTTCGTGAACGGCGCCAGCCAGGCCAATGTGAAGCGGGTCGTGGCCGATATTCGGGCCAGGTCCGTTCGGCGGCCGGTCAAGGCCTTTGTCGGCGCGACCGTGATCGTGGCACCGACGGAATCCGAGGCGCGGGACCGGTTGGAGGAATACCGCCAGCACGCCTCCGCGCGCGGGGCCCTTGCCCATGCCGCGGCGTCGCTGGGGGTGGATTTCGACCGGTTCGGGATGGATGAGCCGGTGGACGCCTCCGGCAGCCAGGCCGTGCGCTCGAATCTTGAGGCGATGACGGCGTCCTTCAGTCCCGGCTGGACCAAGCGGCATCTGATCGACCGCTTCGTGCTCGGCAGCCGGCAATTGCCGATCGTGGGGTCGCCGTCCCAGGTGGCGGATGCGCTGATGGAATGGGTGGAGGTCGCGGACGTGGATGGGTTCAACCTGTCGCGCACGGTGATCCCGGAATGCCTGGAGGGGTTCATCGACCTGGTGGTCCCCGTGTTGCAGGACCGCGGCGTGTTCAAGACCGCGTACTCGCCCGGCACCTATCGCCACAAGCTGTTCGGCGCGGGGAATCATCTGCCGGAGACCCACCCGGCCGCGGCCGAACGGTGGCGGGCATGAGCATCCCTGTCCGCGTCCGCCGCCTGCCGCATGGGATGGATTTGCCTCTGCCGGCCTATGCGACGGCGGGAGCCGCCGGAATGGACTTGCTGGCGGCGGTGACCGAGCCCGTGATGATCGCCCCTGGCCAGAGGGTGCTGATCCCGACCGGCCTGGCGATCGCCCTGCCTCCGGATCATGAGTTGCAGATCCGCCCCCGCTCGGGCCTGGCCCTGCGGAACGGGATCGTGCTGCCGAACAGCCCCGGCACGATCGACGAGGATTATCGCGGCGAAATCCAGGTCATCGTGATGAATGCCGGCGATCAGCCGTTTACGGTCGAGCGGGGGACCAGGATCGCCCAGGCGGTGCTGGCGCCGGTCGTACGGGTGGCGTGGACGGAGGTCGAGAGCCTGGACGAGACGGCGCGGAACGAGGGTGGGTTTGGGAGCACGGGGACGGGCTAAGGGTTTAGCTTGAATGTAAGGCTTTTTCACCTTACATTGTCCACATCATAGAGGAACCTCCCCCGATGCCCACCCTGACCGTCACCGCGAAGGGCCAGGTTACCCTCCGCAAGGACCTGCTCGCCCATCTGGGCGTGCACCCAGGCGAGAAGATCTCCGTGGACAAGCTGCCCGATGGCCGGATCGAAGTGAAAGCCGCCGGCCCTACCGGCACGATCACGGATGTCTTCAACCTGCTAAAGCGGGACGGCCAACCAACCTTGTCGATTGAGGAGATGAACCGCATCGCGGCCGAGGGCTGGGCCGGCGAGCGGTGAAGATCACCGCCGACACCAACATCCTCGTCCGCGCCATCACCTGCGATCACCCCGAGCAAAGCGCCCAGGCCCAGGCCGAACTGGGCAACGCCGCGTCGGTCGCCGTGCCGCTTTCAGCGCTGTGCGAACTGGTCTGGGTCCTCGCGCGCGGCTATCGAATCGCGGCGCCTGACATATCGAACGCCATCCGCCTCCTCATCAACGCATCCAACGTGGTCACCAACCGTTCGGCAGTGACAGCGGGATTGCGCCTGATGGATGCCGGCGGTGACTTCGCCGACGGCGTGATAGCCCATGAGGGACAATGGCTGGGAGGCGAAACGTTCGTCTCATTCGACCGGCGGGCGGTTGAACTGCTGAGCCAGCAGGGCGTATCCGCCCGCCAGCCCGCCACGGCGCGATAGGTGTCGGTGACGCGTAAAGATGTCCGCCGTTTGAAGCGGGTGAGTTGTCCGCCCTGCCTTCCGCCATCGCAATGTTTTCCTGTTCGGCTGAAGTGCCGTTTTCCTGCCCCGGCCTGAACCTCTGCTGGCGGCGGGTGGGGCCGCGGTCAAGGAGGGCCTTGCGCCTTCGCGAGGCCACCGCGCCCTTGCGCGGCGCGCAGCGTCCTTGAGGGCGGCCTCGCCGGCCGCCACGCTCGGGCAAGCCGGGCGCGCCAGCCTGTCAACCAGGTCGTGCTGGGTCATCAAAGCACCGCTCCATCAGCGTTGTAGCGGGCCAGGCAGCGAGGCCCATCGAAGATCGCGAGTTGTCCGTTGGGATAGACGCGCACCTGCACCATGGCCTTCACGTAGTGGTGGCGATGGGTCTGCTCCGGTATCTGCAGTGATCGCCCGGCCCAGGACACGCAGTTGTCGCGCCCGACCTGCCGATCCTCGTGCACGCACAGCACTTCCTCCAGCGCGATCCCGGCACAGGCGACAAACGCGCTGCCCGGTTCCGCGGCCGGCTGGCCGAACCTCTCGTTGTGCCCGGGAACATACACCGTCCGTAGATACGCGTTCCCCGCCGCCATCGTCAGCACCCCGGCCCGGCGCAGTTCCGGCACCAGGCGCTGCTGCAACGTCCCGAATACCCGTTCCATCCGCCCGCGCCCCTCGGGAGAGTAGGAGGGAACATGGCGGATCCCCAACTGGCTCAACGCTCTCCCGACCTGGGTCGGGTGCTTCGGGTCCACCTTGCCCCCCACCCTCGGCGTGTGGAAATAGTGCGAGCCACGGTCCGTGTAGAACGAACCGAACAGGCCGTGCGCCGTGATCGTCTCGGACAGGCCGGTGAAGCTCGACATCGTCCCTTCCTGCGGCACGAAGAACGCCGAGTAGATGTGGCTCGTCGCGTCGTCCATCGTGACAATCAGGTCGATGTCATGACCCAGCGCCGCGATCCAGCGATGCGTCGAGCCATCCTGGAACAGCATCATCCCCGGCAACGGACGGCGCGTCCGCTTCTTGCGATGTCTGCCCCGGCCGGCGGCGGGCTTGACCTCGCCCGAGGCCTGCAGCGCCAGCCGCGTCGTCGTGTAGCCCAGCGTGTAGTTGTGGCGCCGGCGCAGGTCCTCGTGGAAATGTTTCACCGTGAAGTCGGCGTATTCCTCGCGATAGAGACGGCGCATGCGGTCGAGCTCGCTCTCCGGCGCGCGCCGGTTCGACACCCGGCCGAGGCGCCTGTCGCGCAGTCCGTCCTCGCCTTCCTCTTCGAAGCGGCGGCATTGGCGACGGAAGTGACGCGCAGACAGGTTGAGCAGCTCGCCGGCTTCCTCCGCCGTCAGACGGTGCTGCTTGAAACGCTCGAATACATCCAGGAAGCGCGTCACATACGCCTCCCACAAGACACCGGGCCGACGCATGCGTGGTCTCCTGAACAGACCACGAACAGACCGGACAACTCATTCGCTTCAAACGGCGGACAACTCACCCGCTCCCGACAGCCACGGCGCGATAGGTTGACGCCACCAGTGGAGAGCCGACAATGCCGGCAACCGCCCAAACCGGAAGCGTCCATGACCCAGCCCTCCCCCCTGACCAAGGGCGCCATCGACTGCGACGTCCATATCGGCGTCCCCTCCATGGCCGCCCTCCTGCCCTACATGTCCGAGGCTTGGCGGGAGATGATCACCTCCCGCGGGACCGACGGGCTCGACCTCGCCAGCTACCCCAACAACGCACCGCTGTCCTGCCGCCCCGATTGGCGCGTGCCTGGCGGCAAGCCGGCGACCGACCTGCCCATGCTGCAACGCGCCCTCGATGCGTTCGGCACGAAGGCGGCCATCGGCCATTGCCTCTGGGGCGCGCAGGCGGTGCATTCCGAGGACCTCGCACAGGCCCTGTGCCAGGCGGTGAATGACTGGGTCGCGGACCAATGGCTCGACAAGGAGCCACGGCTGCGGGCCGCCATCGTCGTGCCGGCGCAAAGCCCGCCCTATTCGGCGCAGGAGATCGAACGCCTCGCCGCCGACAAGCGCTTTGTCGCCATCCAGCTTCTGTGCATGAACGAAATGCTCCTCGGCCGGCGCTACTACTGGCCGATCTACGAAGCCGCGGTGAAGCATGACCTGCCCATCGCCATCCATGCCGGCAGCGCCATGCGCCACGCCACCACGCCGAACGGCTGGCCCACCCATTTCACCCATGACTATGTCGGCCAGACCGCGGGGTTCGAGGGCCAGTTGCTGTCGCTGATGGCCGAGGGCGTGTTCAACCACTTCCCCACCCTGCGCGTCGTCATGGTCGAATCCGGCGTGACCTGGCTGCCCGCCTTCCTCTGGCGCGCCATCAAGTCCTGGCGCGGCCTGCGCGGGGAAACCCCCTGGTTCACCCAATCCCCCGGTGACCTCGTGCGCCAGCATGTCCGCTTCACCACCCAGCCCTTCGACGTGCCGGGGCCGGAAGAAACCCAGAAGATCCTCCGCCACATCGACGCCGACGACTCGCTGCTGTTTGCCACCGACTTCCCGCACTGGCACTTCGAGGGCACGAACGCCTTGCCGCCGGGTCTGTCGGATGATCTGATCCACAAAATCACCGTGACCAACCCCATGGCCACCTATCCCCGTCTGCAGGAGACACTCTCATGAGCGAGGTTCTCGACCGCGCCGCGGGTTCCGGCATCCGCACCGGAATCGTCGATTGCGACATCCACCCCACCATGCGCTCCAACAAGGAACTGTTTCCCTGGCTGGCGGAACGCTGGCAGAAGCATCTGGCCGATTACGGGTCGCAGCCGCGCATTCCGTTCTCCACCGGCACGCAATACCCCAAGGCCGCGCCCGCGACCGCGCGCCGCGACGCCTGGCCGGCCTCCGGCGGACCGCCCGGGTCGGATGTTGATTTCATGCGCGAACAACTGCTCGATGCCTGCGATATCGGCCTGGGTATCCTCGCCCCGCTGCACGGCGCCGCGCGCAACAACGACCTCGACGCCGCCATCTCCACCGCGGTCAATGACTGGCAGATCGAGCGCTGGGTGAAGCCGGAACCGCGGCTCCGCGCGTCCGTCGTCGTCACGCACGAGGACCCGGATCTGGCGGTGGAAGAAATCGCTCGGCGCGCCGGTGACCCGAACTTCGCGCAGGTGCTCATCCCCTCCAAGACCAATGAGCTGCTGGGCCGCAAGCGCTACTGGCCAATCTTCGCCGCCTGCCAGGCCGCCAACCTTCCGCTGGCCGTGCATGTGAACAGCGTCGGCGGCGGTTATGCCTCCACCGGTGGCGGGTGGCCGAGCTATTACCTTCAGGACCATCACATCAACGTCCATAGCTTCCAGTCGCAGATCGCCGGCCTCGCGCTGGAAGGCGTGTTCGAGAAATTCCCGCGCCTGAAATGGGTGATGATCGAGGGTGGGTTCGCCTGGCTGCCGTCGCTCTGTTGGCGGCTGGACAAGCATTGGGCGCTGAACCGGCATGAGGTGCCGGAATGCAAGCGTCCGCCCTCGGAGTACATCCGCGAACGCCTGTGGTTCACGACGCAGCCGATGGAGGAGCCCGAACAGGCCGAACATTTGCGCGATACGCTGGACTGGATCGGCTGGGACCGGATCATGTTCGCGACCGACTACCCGCATTGGGACTATGACGATCCCCGCACGGCCTTCCCGATCCGGCTGTCGAATGCGGAACATGAGAAGATCTTCCGCACCAACGCCCTGGGGGTGTTCGAGATCTCCTAACCCCGCTCCCCTGCCCGGGCGCCGCAAGCTCCGCTATGCTGCGCCCAGGATCAGGGGAGAAAGCGGATGTCGGGAACCAACTCGTTCAAATTCGTGATGTTGCCGCCGCAAAGCGACACAACACGGCGCTGGGCCCAGGCGCTGGCCCAGCAAGTGCCCGAGGCCCGGGTCGTGGTGGCCGAGGACGCCGAGACCGCGGCGCGTGAAATCACCGACGCCGAGGCCGCTTTCGGCTGGCTGACCGACGACCTGCTCGCCAAGGCCCAGCGCATCCGCTGGCTGCAAGCCCCGCAGGCCGCGCCCGCCGCGGGTTATTACTATCCCGCGCTGATCGAACATGACCTCTCGGTCACCAATTTCCGGGAGATTTTCAACGATCATATCAGCGCGCATATCCTGTCCTTCGTGCTGGCCTTCGCGCGCGGGCTGCATGTCTATCTGCCCCAGCAGTTGCGCCGGGAGTGGAAGAAACCCGCCGACAACCAGGGCGTCGTGCATCTGCCGGAAGCCACCGCGCTGATCGTGGGCGTTGGCGGCATCGGCGCCGAGACCGCCCGCCTGCTGTCGGCCCTGGGCGTGACCGTTCTGGCGACCGACGCGCGCCAGGCCACCACCCCCGCGGGCGTGGCCGAACTGCACCGGCCGGAGGCCATGGACGATCTGCTGCCGCGCGCCGATTTCGTCATCCTGACCGTGCCCCACACCCCCGCGACCGAGGGTTTCTTCAACCGCGCCCGCTTCCAGCGCATGAAGAAATCCGCCTTCTTCATCAATATCGGCCGCGGCATGACCACCAGGCTCGATGACCTAGTCGCCGCGCTCAACGCGGGGGAAATCGCCGGCGCCGCGTTGGATGTCTATGAGCAGGAACCGTTGCCGACCGATCATCCGCTGTGGCTGACGCCGAACGTGCTGATGACGCCGCACATGGCTGGGTACGGGCCGTACCTGGATGACCGGCGTTACGAGATCATGATGGAGAACTGCCGCTCCTTCGCGGCCGGCCGGCCGTTGCGGAATGTGGTCGACAAGAAATCGTGGTTCTGAGCATGACAAACCACCCGACTGTTGTCGTGACGTTCGCGGCGAATGCGCGGGACCGCGCGATCGTCGCCGACGCGATGGGCGCCGCGGCGCGCCTGGTGTTCCTGGGCGATCTCGACGACGCCGGACGGGCCGCCGCCCTGTCCGGCGCGACCGCGCTGCTGGCGCGTCATACGGGCAAGGATTTACGACCGGATGAATCCGCTCTGGTCGGCAATGCGAGGTTGATCCAGTTCGTGACGGCGGGGGTTGATTACATTCCGCTGGCGGATCTGCCCGCACAGGTGCCGATCGCCTGCAATGGCGGCGCCTATGCCGAATCGATGGCGGAACATGGGCTGGCGATGACGTTGGCGGCCGTGAAACGGCTGTTTATCGAGCATGCGGCGTTGAGCCGGGGAGAATTCAACCAGCGCGGCCGGAACAGGCAACTCGCTGGCATGGTCTGCGGGATTCTCGGGTTTGGCGGCATCGGGCTGGCGACGGCGCGCCTGATGCGCGCGGTCGGCATGCGTGTTCACGCGATCAACCGCCGGGGCGTGGCGGATGAACCGGTCGACTGGATGGGCACGACCGCCGATCTGGACCAGATGCTGGCGGCGGCGGACGTGCTGATCGTGTCCGTGCCACTGACCACCGCGACCCACGGGATGCTCGACGCCCGCGCGCTGGGCCTGATGAAACCCGATGCGGTGCTGGTGAACCTCGCGCGCGGTGAGGTCATCGTCGAGGCCGACCTCTTCGCGCACCTACAGGCCCATCCCAATTTCATCGCCTGCCTCGATGCCTGGTGGATCGAGCCGGTGCGCCACGGCGCGTTCCGGATGGATCACCCGTTCCTGAGCCTGCCCAACGTGATCGGATCGCCGCACAACTCCGCGTCGTCACCCAACGCGACCGAGATCGGGTTGCGGCGCGCCGTCGCGAATATCCGTCTGCTGCTGGGGGGCGGGACACCGCGCTACGTGATCGGCGCGGAGGAGCGGGCCTATGGGTCGGCGATGTCCGTATAGGACCGCCGATGACGGCCCGTGTCCGGGAATAACTGGCCGTTAATTTATTCCAGAATACAGGGTTATCAGCCCGTGAATCACCGGCCCACGCGTGGTTCTGGTGGCAAACAGGGCTGGCTTTGTCTTCCGTCATGCATGATTAGCATGGCCGCTTCCGTATAATGGTGATGGCGCATGGCAGCTGCCTCAGCCTAATGTTCTTGCACGGAATACGGCGGTGCGCCGCCAGAGTTTCAGCCCCAGTGGCTGGAAAGGGGTCTTCGGATCCCTGCGTCTCCCAGACGTGAAGCCTCCCTGTATACTCGCCCCGCTAAGCCTCTGGTTTAGCGGGGATTTTTCTGTCTGGGGCCTCGGTGTGGGACCACGCGCCCGGGGTTGTGGTCCCATGGTGGTCCCAAGCGGTCGGGATGCCCCCTTCCCGGCGGTCTGCGGGTCGGCGGGTCGGGACCATGGTGGGACCACACGCATGCGGGAATGAATGGCGGCACCCGGCCTGGGCCTGGGTGGTCCGTGGGGGCGATCGTCGCCGGACCTGTGCACCTAGACGAGGGACGGCCTGGGGGCCGGCCTGGGCCAGCCATCCCGATATGGGCATCACACCATGACGGTCCCGGCGCGGGTCCGGGGCCTGGGTCCCGTGCTGGCGGCGGCGTTGGTGGTGGTCCAGTTGGGCGCCGTCTCCCGGGTGACGGGACAAACCGGGCGCGGGGCGGGCGGGGAGTGGGGGGCGGGGCTAGGACGGGTCGGTGGGGCGGCGGGGCGGGTTCGGCACGAGTACCCAAACCCACTTCCGCTCGGTGTTGTCTAGCTGCCCCCCTATCCATTCGGCGGCGGTGTCGCGCCATCCGAGGCGCGACGCCAGTAGCAGGGCGGCGGAGCGGTGTGCGTAGAAGTCGGCGCTCGCAAAGTCGGTGGTGATCGTAGGGTCGTCGGGTCGTGCCTGGGCGCGGATGCGAGCGGCCTGGGTCCCTGTCGCTGGGATGGCAGTGGTGGTGATGGCGAGGCGCACGTCGTCGGCGGTCTGGGGCAGGCGGATCATGGTCGTGGGTCCTTCCTATCTCTGGGCCTGGGGCTGGGGGCGGTGATGGGAGCGTGGCACGGCCACACGGAAAGCCAAATCCACACGCCGCCGCGTGGGTCGGCGGGTCCGCCAACCCAGGCGGACTCAGCGGCGCGCCATCCCGTGCGCGCGGCCATGGCGCAGGCGGCGTTGCGACTCGGACCCCCAGGACACAGGACCCCGCAGCACCCCAGGACCCCACGACCTCACCGGGGGCTGGGGGCACTTCCCCGCCGTGCTATCCGTGGCCGAGGGGCGGCGCTCGGTCCGACCCCTGGGTGGTTGCCGGGAACTCCGGTCGCGCGTCTCGTGGGGCACCCCCCGAAAATTCGTCGTCTCCCATTTTTTCATAACGTTATCGGAACACATGAGGGCCACCACAGCCGCCCCCCGTAGATCACGACCAGGCCGGCGGCAGTAGGCTCTGGAACGACGAGACGACCGATGGACACCGACACCGCCCGCCAGCGGTCGATACGGCACGATCCGCCCCGCATTGCGCCCTCCCCGGATTCTCTGTGATCATAAAGTCTCTGAGCGACGAGTCGGATCATCCGGCCACGCCGTGGCGGCGTTGGCTGAACGCTCCACTGGCCAAAATCCACGTGAGTCCAGACGAAGCATAACGGGGGGAGGACCAGCGAAAAGCCGATGGACAAGCGATCCCTCTCCGAACGTGACATTTGTACGAAGTTCATCACGCCCGCCCTTTGCAATGCAGGCTGGGACATGGACCTCCAAATCCGGGAGGAAGTGACCTTCACCAAAGGCCGCATCATCGTGCGCGGCAAGCTGGTCACCCGTGGCAAGGCCAAACGCGCCGACTACATCCTCTATTACAAGCCCAACATCCCCCTCGCGGTGATCGAGGCCAAGGACAACACCCACGGAATCGGCGACGGCCTGCAACAAGGTCTCACCTATGCCGAAACCCTCGATGTCCCCTTCGTGTTCTCGTCCAACGGCGACGGCTTCGTCCTTCACGATCGGACCGGGACCAGCGCAGAGGTCGAAACGACCTTCGGCCTCGATGCCTTCCCCTCACCGGCGGACCTGTGGGCACGCTATTCCGCGTGGAAGGGTCTCAGCCCGGAAACCGAGAAGGTCGTCCTCCAGGACTACTATAACGACGGCAGCGACAAGACCCCGCGCTACTATCAGGTCAACGCCGTCAATGCCGCGATCGAAGCCATCGCGAAGGGCCAGGACCGGGTTCTGCTGGTCATGGCAACAGGAACCGGCAAGACCTACACCGCGTTCCAGATCATCTGGCGCCTGTGGAAAGCCGGCCGCAAGAAACGCATCCTGTTCCTGGCCGACCGCAACATCCTGATCGACCAGACGATGGTCAACGACTTCAAGCCGTTCGGCGCCGCGATGGCGAAGCTCTCCGCGAACGCCAAGACCATCGAACGCGCCGACGGCACAAAGACCGACCTGACCCTCGCCCTCAACCGCAAGCGGCGCATCGACACAGCCTATGAAATCTATCTCGGCCTCTACCAGGCCATCACCGGCCCGGAGGAACGGCAGAAGCTGTTCCGAGAGTTCTCCCCCGGTTTCTTCGACCTGATCGTGATCGACGAGTGCCACCGGGGCAGCGCGGCGGAAGACTCGGCATGGCGGGAAATCCTGAACTACTTCTCGGCCGCTACCCAGATCGGCCTCACCGCCACCCCGAAGGAGACTGAATACGTCTCCAACATCGACTACTTTGGGGAGCCTGTGTTCTCCTATTCCCTCAAGCAGGGCATCCAGGACGGATTCCTCGCGCCCTACAAGGTGATCAAGGTCCACATCGACCGCGACGTGCAGGGCTATCGGCCGGAGAAGGGCCAACGTGACCGCGACGGCGAGGAAGTCGAGGACCGCATATACAACACCAAGGACTTCGACCGGACCCTGGTCCTGGACGACCGGACCCAGCTTGTGGCCGCCAAGGTCACGGAGTTTCTGAAGGAAAGC
>CAMCDA010000134.1 GCA_945873195.1 Asaia bogorensis | reverse complement strand
GATGTTCCTGTACGCGTTGAACGAGGCTCTGAAGGATATCCGGTCCTTTGCCTTCGCCGGATCGCTGATCGAGGTCAGCGACATCCTGGCCAAGGAACCGGTCGAGCAGGCCATCACCAAGATCATGGAGATGATCGGCTACGGGTCGTCGAACTACGGGAACTCCTTCGCGGATTTCCAGGACCAGTTCATGGACAAGGTCACGAACAAGACCACGGTCCTCATCCTGGGCGACGCCCGCGGCAACCGCACCGATCCTCGGACCGAGATCATGAGCGAGATCGCCCAGCGGTCGAAGCGCGTGATCTGGATGAACCCCGAGTTCCGTTCGGCTTGGGGCACGGGGGATTCGGACATGTACCGCTATGCCCCGTTCTGCAACGTGCTGACGGTGTGCAACACGCTGCGGCATCTGGAACGGGTGATCGAGGAAATCCTGGAGTCCGGTTCCTAGCGGTTGTGGGCTGACCGTCGGGTCAGCCCACGCCGGTCCGTATCAGTGGAAGGTGCGGCCGCCATCGACCGGCAAGGCGATGCCGGTCATGAAGGACGATTCGTCCGACGTCAGGAACAGGATCGCGGCGGCCAATTCCTCGGGCTGGCCGTGCCGGCCGAGGGCATAGCGCTTGGCAATCGCCGCCGAGGGTTCTCCGCTTGCGTCGCGGATATAGGCGGAGGTCATCGCCGTCTCCACCGCGCCCGGGCAGACCGAGTTCACGCGGATCTTCGGCGCCAGCTCCATCGACACCGACTTGGTCAGTGCCACGACCCCGCCCTTTGACGCGACATAGGCGACGCTGCCAGGCCCCGTCGGCATCAGCCCGACGCCCGAGGCGATGTTCACGATCGTCCCCTTGCCAGCCGCCTGGATGAACGGCGCGGCGGCCTGGATCACCAGGAAGGTGCCAGTCAGGTTCACCGCCAGGGTGCGGGCAAAGACCTCGGCCGTGGTATCCGCGATGCCGGCTTCGGACAGGATGCCAGCGGCGTTTACCACGCCGTCCAGACCGCCCATCGCCTCGGCCGCCTTGGCAACCGCCGCGGTCACCGATGCCGGATCAGCCACGTCGCAGGTGACCGCGATCGCGCCGATTTCGTCCGCCACGGCCTTGGCCGCGTTGTCGGAGCGGTCGAGCACGGCCACCTGCGCGCCCTCCGCCCGGAACAGCCGAGCGGTTGCGCGCCCGATGCCCGAAGCGCCTCCGGTGATGATGATCCTGCGTCCCGCCAGTCGATCCATGGTTTCCTCCTTTTGGCGCGGGCCTATTGGGCCGGCGCGACGTCCAGCATTTCATTGCCGACACACAGCTTAAGGTCTGTCTGGGTTTTGGCAAAAAGATAGGCCGTTGGGATATTGGCGGACTGCACTGACACGCCCTTGCAACGAACCCCGGTGTTGTCAGTAAAAACCAGCACGCGGCTGGGCTGACATCCCTGGAAGCCGCGCTGCTTGCGGCCCCCCTCAATATAAGCCTCAATCGTCTTGGCAAAAACCAAAGTATAACCAACCACCTGCCCCAAATCACACCCCGACGCCTGCGCCGGACGGGGGACGACGGCCAGGAACGCCAGTGTGAGGGCGATGGCTGGGGGGAAGAAGTGCCGGGGCTTTGCCCCAGACCCCACCAAGGGCTTTGCCCCTGGACCCCACCAAGGGCGGTGCCCTTGGTGGGGGTCGAGGGGGCAACGCCCCTCGCGGGGTTTGGGGCGGAGCCCCAACACTTCCTTCTCCCCAGCCCCCACGCTCAGACCGGCTTCCAGGACCGGTCGACTTCCACGTCCAGCAGGGTGGGGCCGTTGTGGCGGAGGGCGGCTTCCAGCAGTGCGGAGACCTCGTCCAGGGTGGTGGCCTTGTTGGCCGTCACGCCCAGGCCGCGGGCGACCTGGCAGAAATCGACGCGTGGGTTATCGAGGTCCATGCCGACATACAGATCGTGCTGGGCGGCGAGGCCCTTCATCGCGTTCTGGCGCTGCTTGAGGATGCGGTACGAGTAGTTGTTCACGATCAGGAAGACCATTTGCAGGTTCTCCCGCGCCGCGGTCCACAGGCTTTGGATCGTGTACATGGCCGATCCGTCGCCGACGAGTGCCACGACAGGGCGGTCGGGCAGCGCGAGCTTGGCGCCGACGGCGGCGGGCAGGCCCCAGCCGATGCCGCCGCCGCGCATGCCGAAGAAGCTCTGGGGATCGTTGCTTTTCAGGAAGCGGCGCAGGCCGCTGCCGGAGGAGAGGGTTTCATCGATGACGACGGCGTTTTCCGGCAGCACGCGGCCGATCGCCTGCATCAGCGCGAGGGGGTGGATCGGATTGCGGGCGGCGACGGCCTCGGCCTGGGCGTTCAGGCGGGCCAGACTGGTGATGCCTTCCGTCCGGACGTGTGCCAGGCGCTTGAGCGTGCGTTCCGCCTCGGCCGCGGTCATGGCGGCTTTCACCGCCTGGGTCAGCTCGGGCAGCGTTGTCTTGGGTTCGCCGAGGATGGCGACCTTGGCGGGGTAGTTCTTGCCCAGTTCCCAGGGGTTGGTGTCGATATGGATGATCGGCATGCCTTCCGGCATCGAATCAATATCGTCGGGCAGCGACAGGGTGAAGAGGTCGGCGCCGACCGAGAGCAGCAGGTCGTGCTGGCGCAGCATCCCGTTGATCGCGGCCGGCAGGCGGACCAGGGCCCCACGATATAGCGGGTGCGATGACGGGAACATGCAGCGGGTCGCCATGCCCTCGTCATACACGGGCGCGCCAAGGGCTTCGGCAAGGGCGACGATCTCGTCCAGCGCGTTGCCTTGCGGCACGGCGTCGCCGGCGATGATGACCGGGCTTTGTGCGCGGGCCAGGATCGCGGCGGCCTGGCTGATGGCGGTCAGGTCACCGCGGATGCCGGAGGCGACGCGGGTGGGGGCGCCGAGGTCCAGTTCCTCCGAATCCGTCAGGATGTCGCCCGGCAAAGACAGGAACACCGGGCCGGTGGGCGGGGCGAGCGCGGTCTTGGCGGCGCGGTGGATGGCGCGCGGCAGGTCGGACAGGCGGCGGACTTCTTCCGACCACTTCACGAAGGGGCGGGCGATGACGGGCAGGTCGGCCCAAAGCAAGGGCTCGGTGAAGTTGAAGCGCTGTTCGTGCTGGCCGGCGGTGACGATGACCGGGCTGCCGGCCTTCTGGGCATCATACAGCATGCCCATCGCGTTCCCGAGTCCCGGGGCCGCGTGCAGGTTTACGCATGACAATTGTCCGGACGCCTGGGCGAACCCGTCGGCCATGCCCATCGCGGGGGCTTCCTGCAACGCCAGGACGTAGCGCAGCTCTCGTTCGACCGCAAAAGCATCCATCAGTGGCAGTTCCGTGGTGCCGGGGTTGCCGAACATCACCCGCACCCCTTCCTGCTTCAGCAGTTCGAGCAACGCGGTCTTTCCTGGCATGACCGGCATGGACTATTCCCCCCTGGTGCGGCGACTGATGCCGTTCGGCTACCCGGCCGGTTCGGATAAATCAAGCACGGGCCGGGGCTATAGGAGTTTATTGATGACAGCGATTTCCCGCCGCCTTGTTATTGCTGGCCTTGGCGCCGCCCCGCTCGCGATGCCGGGCATCATTCGAGCCCAGACGACCTCCAAGCCGATCAAGATCGGCATCCTGAGCGACATGAGCGGCCCGTATCGCGACGTGGGCGGCCCAGGCAACCGGCGCGCCGCGGAACTGGCGATCGAGGATGCTGGTGGCAGTGTGCTGGATCGTCCGGCGCAGATCCTGCAGGCCGATGACCAGAACAAGCCGGACATCGCTTCATCCATCGCGCGGTCCTGGATCGATGGGGAAGACGTGGTGGTGCTGATGGATGGCGCCGGCAGTTCGGCCGGCCTCGCAATCCAGCAGGTCGGGCGGGACAAGAAGCGGCCCTATCTGGCGACCGGGCCGGCGACGTCGGATCTGACGGGCGCGCAGTGCTCTCCGTTCGGCATCCACTTCATCTACGACACCTATGCCCTGTCGCATGTGACCGGTGACGCGCTGACCAAGGCGGGCGGCGACACCTGGTTCTTCATCACGGCCGACTATGCGTTCGGCCATGCGCTGGAGCGGGACACGGCGGCGGCGGTCAAGGCGGCCGGCGGCAAGGTGCTGGGCAGCGTGCGGGCACCGCTGGCGACGGCGGATTTCTCGGCCTACCTGCTGCAGGCGCAGGCGTCGGGCGCGAAGGTCATCGGCTTGGCCAACGCGGGCACCGATCTGCAGAACTGCATCAAGCAGTCGGCGGAGTTCGGCCTGACCACTGGTGGCACGAAGATCGCCACGCTGCTGATGGCGATCAACGACGTCGTGTCGCTCGGCCAGAAGGCGTGCGAGGGGCTGATCTACACCGACTCCTTCTACTGGGACATGAACGACGGCACGCGCGCCTTCGCAAAGCGCTGGGGTGAGAAGTTCAACGGCATGGTTCCCGGCCTGCTGCATGCCGGCAATTACAGCGCGACGAACCATTGGCTGAAGGCCGTGAAGGCCGTCGGCTCGACGGACGCCGAGGCGGTGGTCGCGAAGATGAAGGCGACGCCGGTCAATGATTTCTACAACAAGGACGTGAAGATCCGCGAAGACGGCCGCGTGATGCACGAGATGCATCTGTGGCAGGTGAAGAAGGCCAGCGAGTCCAAGAGCAAGTATGACCTCTGCAAGGAACTCGCGGTGGTCTCGCCGGCGGATGCTTGGCGTCCGTTGAGCGCGGGTGGGTGTTCGTTCATCAAGGCCTGACCATGATGGTGGCGGCGGCGGGCGGGATGCCCGCCGCCGTTGTTGTGGCGCGACAGGCGGCGATCTGGCAGGATGCTTGGCATGAGTATGACCCTGCGCAAGCCTATGAGCCTGGCGGAGTTCCTCCTATGGGAAGAACGGCAGGAGTTGCGCTGGGAGTTTGACGGGTTCGAGCCGGTGGCGATGACCGGTGGGACTTTTGCACATGAAGTGATCGGCGGAAATATTCGCGACACCTTGAACCGTCTTCTGCTCGGCGCGCCATGCCGAGCCCTTGGCCCGACCCTGAAGGTTGAGGTGGCTGGGCGCATTCGTTACCCGGACGCTTTCGTCATCTGCACGCAAGTCGTCCCCAAGGCGACCGTCGTCCGTGATCCGGTCGTGGTCTTTGAGGTGCTGAGCGAAAGTACCGCCCGCACCGACATGGTCAGCAAGCTGGGCGAGTATGCGGAAACCGGCTCGATCCAGCGCTATGTCATCCTCCAGCAGGATTTCATTGGCGGGCTGAACCTGACGCGGCAGGGCGACCGGTTCGTGGCGGAACCGCTGGCCGAGGGCAGCACGCTGCACATGCCGGAACTGGGGATCGAGGTCGCGGTGCGTGATTTCTACCAGAGCCTGGAATACGAGCCGCCGACCGACGATTAGTTGTCGATCCGTTATTGGCTACGGTGTCGCGTTACTTCAATACGATTGGGTGACCCAACTGGTTGCCCTGGGCCGGATGTGTGCGGTCGCGGGACACCTTGCTATCCATCGGGCCGCGCCATGGGCAAAATGCCGCGGCAATAGGGGGATTCGCTAGGGATGGACCAGGATTTCGCGGGCAAGGTCGCCCTGATCACCGGATCGGGCAAGAATATCGGCCGCACCATCGCGCTTGATCTCGCGCGTCGAGGGGCCTCGGTGGTGGTGAACGGGCGTGCCGACAAGGCCGCCGTCGATGCCGTGGTGGCTGAGGTCAATGCCATGGGCGCGCAGGCGATCGGCGTGCTGGCCGATGTCTCGGTCGAGGCGGATGCGCAACGTTTGGCCGACGCGGCGGTGGCGGCGTTCGGCGGGATCGACATCCTGGTGACCAACGCCGGCCTGCGCCGGCAGACCCCGTTCCTGTCCATGAGCTATGCGGAATGGCGGGAGATCGTTTCGGTCGCGCTGGACGGCGCCTTCCTGCTGGCGCGCGCCGCGGTGCCGCACATGATCCCGCGCGGCGGCGGGGCGATCGTCGGGCTGTCGGGCATTTCCACCCATGTGGGCACGCCAAACCGCTGCCATGTCTCGGCGTCGAAATCGGGGTTGGAAGGGCTGATGCGGGCCTTGGCCATCGAACTCGCCCCGCATCGGATCACCTGCAACTGCGTGGCGCCGGGGGCGGTGGACACGGTCCGCGGCGCGTCCGCCGGCGGGGCGGCGCCGAGTAACCTTGTGGAGAAGGGTATCCCGCTGGGCCGCAAGGCAGCGGTGGAGGAAATCTCTGGCGCCGTGCGCTTCCTGGCTGGCCCCGACGGCCGCTACATCACGGGACAGGTGCTGCACGTGAACGGAGGCGTCTTCCTGACCTGAGTGGCCTGTTTCCTCTCCCTCCCCCCTTGAGGGGGGGAGGGCCGGGGTGGGGGGTAAGCCGCCGCACGGATCGGGGGGCCTCAAGGCACGGACCTGGGCGCATCTACCCCTCCCCCCACCCCCTCCCTCAAGGGGAGGGGGAGCATCTGGGCCACCAGCCTACCCCCGCTCGGCCCCCCGCAAAGCCGCCTCCAACCGCTTGGCCGTATCCGTCGCCAGAGCCTCCGGCGTACAAGCAAAACCCATCACCATCCCCGCCATCCGAGGCGGCCCCGCGTAGTATGCCCGCAACGGTGAGACCGACAGCCCGCGCGATCGGCAGGCCGTGACCGCGGCCGCTTCATCCGCCCCATCCGGCAAGCGCGCGACCATGTGCAGGCCGCCAGGCGCGGGCAGGGGGGTGATGCGCTGCACATGCCGCTCCATCGCCGCCAGTAAGGCCGTCCGCCGGCGGGCGTATTCCGTCCGCACCCGCCGGATATGCGGGGCGAGCAGCCCCTGGCGCATGAACTCGGCCAACGTCGCCTGCCCGAACGCGTCCGTGCCCCGGTCCATCAGCGTACGCAGCCGCACGAAGGCCGGCACCAGCGGGGCTGGCACGACCGCGAAGCCCAGCCGCAGCGCCGGGGCCAATGTCTTGCTGAAGGTCCCGCAGTAGATCACCCGCCCCGCCTTATCCAGGGTCGCGAGCGGTGGCAGCGGCCGCCCCTCCCACCGGAATTCGGAGTCGCAGTCGTCCTCCAGAATCCAGGCATTCGCCCGCCCGGCCCAGGCCAAATAGGGCCAACCGCCGGCCGATTGGCAGGGCGCCACCCAGCGGCGTGGCATGGGACGGTGCGACCAATACAAGCCGAGCGTGGGGGGCGGCGGCGATTCCGGCGGCGACGTTAAGGCCTTCGGTGTCGCTGGGGACCGGCACGACCTCGGCCCCGGCGGCGAGCAGGGCGCCCCGGCCGGCGATGTAGCCTGGGTCCTCCACCCATGCCGCGTCGCCCGGGTCCATCAACAGTTCGGCGGCGGTGCGCAGCGCCTGTTGTGTGCCCGATGTCACGACGATGCAGCCCGGATCGGTCACCAGCCCGCGAGTCGCGGCCAGATGCGCGGCGATGTGCTCCCGCAGGTCGAGCAGGCCTTGTGGCGGGGGATAGCTGCTGAGTTCACCAGCCAGCGGCTTCAAAACGCGGCTGGCGCAGCGTGCCCAGGCCTGGGCGGGGAACAAATCGGGCGCGGGGATGCCGCCGGCCAGCAGCATCCCGTCGCGGTGATCGCGCGCGGTGGCGCTGGCGGGAATGGCGGCCAGGCGCGCGCCGCGGGTGGACAGGGCGCTCGCGGCTTCCCTGGGCGCGATGGCGGGGGATGGCGCGGCATCGGGCAGATCGGGGCTGACATAGGTGCCGGAACCGGTGCGGGCGCGGACATAGCCCTCGGCCGCCAGGCGTTCATAGGCGAGCACCACGGTCTGGCGCGCCACGCCGAGTTCGCCGGCCAACGCGCGCGTGGGCGGCAGGCGCGCGCCGGAGGGGAGTGATCCGGTGAGGATTCCCTGCCGCAATCGTTCAAAGACGGAGAATTGCCGTGTTTGGTCTGGTGCCAACATGGTTTATGCCACTGCTCGATAGGTCCAATTGGACCCTAGCGCAGGGAATGGGCGGCCGCCAAGCATACGATTGGGCGTAGGATGCGTACAAGCGCAGACCGCGGCGTCTGGCTGCTATGCCTGACCCGCGGTCGGTATTCTGGGTCCCCCGGGCGGACCGGGGATTGTGCGTTAGAAGCCCTCGCGCTCCAGCCGCTTGCGCTCCAGCTTACGGGCGCGACGTACGGCTTCCGCGGCTTCACGGGCCCGACGCTCGGACGGCTTTTCGTAGTGCCGCCGCAGCTTCATTTCACGGAAAATCCCTTCCCGCTGCATCTTCTTCTTGAGCGCCTTGAGCGCCTGATCGACATTGTTGTCACGGACGAGAACTTGCACTTGGCCGCCTGCTCCTTCCATTCGTGCGTCCGACAATCGGACGCATGCTTGACCTCCCGAAAGCCGGGTCGCCCGACACGGGAAGCGGGGCTATACCATGGCCTCCCAGGACCACAAACCCTATTTTCCGGCAAACGCAGGGAGTTTCCATGGCCATCCTGAAGATCGCCCGCATGGGCCACCCCGTGCTGCTGCGCCGCTGTGACCCCGTGCCGGACCCCGGCGCGCCGGAAATCCGCAGGCTGGTAGCCGATATGTTGGAAACGATGGAGGACGCGGCGGGCGTCGGCCTGGCGGCGCCGCAGGTCTATGTGCCGCTGCGGCTGTTCGTTTTCCGCGTCCCCGCCGCGCGCAATGGCACTGATCCAAACGACTCGGAGGCCGGTAACACGGTCATGATCAACCCCGAGATTGAGCTGATCGGCGAGGAGCGCGTGCTGGGGTGGGAGGGGTGTCTGTCGATTCCGGGCCTGCGCGCCGCCGTCCCCCGTGCCATCCGCATCCGCTATACCGGCGTCGATTGCGACGGAAACCGCGTGACGCGGGAGGCCTCGGGCTTCCACGCCCGCGTAGTGCAGCACGAATACGACCATCTGGACGGCATCCTCTATACGATGCGGCTGACCGATTTCCGGCTGTTCGGCTTCAATGAGGAACTGACTCGGACGATGGAAACCCAGAAGCAGGAGAAGGCATGAGCCTGTTCTCACCCCCCGAGCGGCTGCCCGAGCGCGACGCCGCGATCGAGGCGATGCTGCCGCACGTGCCCTTCGACGGCTGGACGATGCGCGCGCTGCGCATGGGGCTGGCCGACGCGGGCATGCCGGTGGACGACGCCGAACTGCTGTTCCCCGGCGGTGCGGCCGACATGGTCGACACGTTCTGCGACCTGGCGGACCGCTGGATGGAACAGGACGCGGCGACCCTGGCCGAAACCCGCCTGACCGCCCGGGTGCGCGGCGTCATCGCTTTGCGCTTCGAACGCAACCGTCCGCATCGGGAGGCAATCCGGCGTGCCTTGGCCGTGCTCGCGCTGCCGACGAATGCGCGTGTGGCGGCGGCCTGTTCGGCGCGGACGGTGGACTCAATCTGGTATGCTGCCGGCGACGAGTCGGCTGATTTCTCCTGGTACACCAAGCGGGCGATCCTGACCGGGGTCTATGGCACCACGCTGCTGTACTGGCTGCGCGACGGGTCGGAGGATGGATCCGATACGCTGGCCTTCCTCGATCGCCGCCTGGCCGGGGTGGGCCGAATTGGCAAGCTGCGCGGGCGGTTGGACAGTGCCCTGGCGCGCCTGCGCCCCGTCTGAACGAATAAGGGAAACGCCGATGACCGACCGCTATGCCGCCTATACCCGCCTGTCCTTCGATCGCCCGCACCCGCGGGTGCTGCGCGTGACCATGGGCTCGGGCGAGAAGCTGAACCCCGTCGATGCGACCATGCACCGGGAGCTCGGGGATATCTGGCGCGACATCGACGCCGATTCCTCGGTCAACGCGGTGATCCTGACCGGTGGGCCGAAGGCGTTTTCGGCCGGCGGTGATTTCGGGATGATCAGGGACATCATGGACGATTTCGACGCCCGGACCCGCGTCTGGAAGGAAGCGCGGGACCTCGTCTACAACATCATCAACTGTTCCAAGCCCGTGGTCAGCGCGATGCGCGGGCCGGCGGTGGGGGCGGGGCTGGTGGCGGGGCTGCTGGCGGATATCTCCATCGCCAGCAAGACGGCGCGGATCATCGACGGACACACGCGCCTGGGCGTCGCCGCGGGGGACCATTCCGTCATCGTCTGGCCGCTGCTCTGCGGCATGGCCAAGGCGAAATACTACCTTCTGCTGTGCGATGCCGTGTCTGGGGAGGAAGCGGAGCGGATTGGACTGATCTCCCTGGCCGTGGACGACGCGGAGCTTGATGCCAAAGCGCTGGAATGCGCGACCCGCCTGGCCGAGGGCGCGCAGTCGGCGATCCGCTGGACCAAATACGCGCTGAACAACTGGCTGCGGATGGCGGGACCGTCCTTCGATGCCTCCCTGGCGCTGGAATTCCTGGGCTTCACCGGGCCTGAAGCGCGGGAGGGGTTGAATTCCCACCTGGAAAAGCGCCGGCCGAATTTTCCGCCGGTGTCGAACCTCTGAGGCTATTCGTCTACGGCACGCTGCTTGATCCGGCGACGCTGGCGCGCCGGGGTGGGCGGGTGCCCGGAGCGCTGCTGCACGTGTCCGCCGCCGCCCTGCGCCGCCTGACCGCCTATGAAGGCCCTCGCTATCGCCTGACCCGGGTTGTCGTGGCGGCGCCGAGGGGCAAGATTGCGGCCTGGACTTGGATCGCCGCGGGCGCCACGCACCGCGATTGGAAGGGATGAAGCGCGATGATGCAGTCACCTCCGGCACAGCCCGGCATGCGCGAGGACGAGATCGACACCCCCGCGCTGGTCATCGACCTGGACGCCTTCGAGTACAACCTGGACCACATGGCCGCGCTTTTGGCCCCCACCGGGGTGAAGCTGCGGGCCCATGCCAAGACCCATAAGTCTCCGGTCATCGCCAAGTTGCAGATGGCGCGGGGCGCGATCGGGCAATGCGTGCAGAAGACCACGGAAGCCGAGGTGCTGGCCTGGGGCGGTATCCCCGACATCCTGATCAGCAATGAGGTCGTGGGGGCCGCCAAGCTCGCCCGCGTCTGCGCCTTGTCGCGGATCACCAACATCGCGCTGTGCGTGGACGATCCGCTCCAGGTGGCGGC
This sequence comes from Asaia bogorensis, assembly GCA_945873195.1. GTDB lineage: Bacteria > Pseudomonadota > Alphaproteobacteria > Acetobacterales > Acetobacteraceae > Rhodopila > Rhodopila bogorensis_A. The sequence goes on along the minus strand of CAMCDA010000134.1, from coordinate 2,719 downwards.
GATCGAGGCCGCGGCGGCTGATGCCGGCATCCGCATGACCGTGCTGGTCGAAATCGACGTCGGCGCCGCCCGCTGTGGCGTGCCGGCCGGCCCCGAGGCGGTGGCGCTGTCCCAACGGATCGCGGCCTCGAAGCATCTGCGCTTCGGCGGCCTGCAGGCCTACCAGGGCAGCGCCCAGCACAAGCGCACGGTCGCCGAACGCCGCACGCTGATCGACGGCGCCATCGACGCGTCTCGGCGGACGGTCGAGCAACTGCGCCAGCAGGGATTGGACTGCCCGATCGTCGGCGGCGCGGGCACCGGGACGTTCCAATTGGAGGCGGCCTCGGGCGTCTACACCGAGATGCAGGCCGGCAGCTATGTGTTCATGGACGCGGACTACGCGCGCAACCTCGATGCCGGGGGCGCGCCGGTCAGCACGTTCCGCCATGCGCTGTTCGTGCTGGCGACGGTCATGAGCGCGCCGCGCCGGGGCCTGGCCGTGCTGGACGCGGGGCATAAGGCGGTGGCGGTTGACTCGGGGATGCCGACGCTGTGGCAGAAGCCGGATATCCGCTACGTCAGCGCGTCGGACGAACACGGCAAGCTGGATGTGGGCAGCGAGACCGAGATGCCGAAGCTCGGCGAAAAGCTGCGCCTGGTGCCGGGGCATTGCGACCCGACGGTGGATAAGTACGACTGGTACGTGGGCGTGCGGAAGGGCCGGGTGGAGTGCCTGTGGCCGGTGGCGGCGCGGGGTGGGTTGAGCTGAGGGGATATCTCGGCAGAGCGTCAACCGGCGCGCCTATCCACGGCAGTAAAAAGCCGTGGATGGCGGGCCTTCGCCCGCCACAACGTGGATGGGCCGATCGCGCGCGCTGACCGCCCCAGCCCCTAAGCCAAATCCACCGAAAACCGCGTCAGATCCACCAACGCGCAATGCCGGAGCGCCCCCTCCTCGGTCGCCTTCAGCACCACCCGGGGCGCCGCGTTCGCCTCCAAGGCCTCCTGCCACCGAGGCGCGCACAGGCACCACCGGTCCCCCGGCTTCAACCCAGCGAACCCGAACTCCGGCCGAGGCGTCGACAAATCGTTCCCCGAGGCCTTGCTGAACGCCAGGAATTCCTCGGTCATCACCGCGCAGACCGTATGGCTGCCGACATCCTCGGGCGCGGTGTCGCAGCAGCCATTGCGAAAAAAACCGGTCATCGGCTCAGACGAGCACATGGCCAACGGCCCACCCAGGACATTGCGGGAAGGGCGCCGACCCGGACGCCGACCGGTTTCATCGAATGGCATATCCTACTCCCCTGACCGCTCCGCCCGCGCGAAATCATCGGGCCGCAACAACCGCGCCAGCCGATCGAGCACGGCATTCGCCAAGCCCGCCTCGGGGCCGGTGAAGAACCCCCGCGCGACATCAAGATACTCGTTGATCACGACCCGTGCCGGCGGCCCATCGGCCATCGCCAACTCCGCCCCGCCGGCGCGCAGCAGCGCCCGCAGCACCGGGTCCAGCCGGTTGATCGGCCAGTCGGCGGGCAGGGCCTGGGCCAGCATCGCGTCGATGGTTTCCTGCTGGCGGATCGTGGCACGGACGATACGGCTGAACAGCGGCACCTCCGCGTCCGGAATCCGCCCATCCTCGAATCCCGCCCCGCTCGGCAGTTCCCCCAGGCGGTGGCGGATGAACTGGTCGATCACCGTTTCCGGGCTATCGCCGGCCTGCTCGCTTTGGAACAGCGCCTGCACGGCGGCCACGCGGGATGCGGTGCGGGAACGAGTCTTGGGTCCCTTGCTCATGCTCGTCTGGACGGTTGGAACCCGTCGATCATGCAGCCCCCAGGTGGCGGGCGGCGTTGATCTGGATCAGGGCCGCGGCGGCGGCCTCGGCCCCCTTGTTGTGGCCATCCTGACCCGACCGCGCCTCGGCCTGCGCCAGCGTGTCGCAGGTGAGCAGCCCGGTGCCCACGCACATGCCGAATTGCAGGGAGACATCAAGGATGGCCTGCATCGTGGCGGCGCAGATGAAGTCGTAATGGTCCGTTTCCCCTCGGATCACGCAGCCCAGGGCCACGAAACCGTCGTACCGCTTCGATCCGCGCATCGCGATGCGCAGCACCTGCGGCAGCTCATAGGCGCCGGCGACGTCCAGGATTTCGCACGTCCCGCCGGCTTCGCGGATGATGCGTTCGGCCCCGGTGGTCATCCCGTCGATCACCGTCCTGTAGTATGGCGCGCGGACGATCAGCAGATGCGGCGCGGGTCCGGCGACCACGGGCGCCGAGGGAAGGGCGGCGTCCTGAGTGCTCATACTTCGTATCCTTTGCCGACGATGTTCGGGATCGGGCGTTGTTCGATGATGTTCAGGCCATAGCCTTCCAGCCCGACCACGGTGCGGCGGCGGTTGGTCAACAGCACCATGTCCTTGACGCCCAGGTCGAGCAGGATCTGTGCCCCGATGCCGTAGTCGCGCAGCACCTTCTGCGGCTTGTCGTTCAGCGCCAGTTGCCGCACCCGTTCGGCGAGCGCGGTCTTGCGATGCTCCCGGATCAGCACGACGACGCCACGACCGGCTTCCGCGATCATGTGCATGGAGTTGTGGATCGAAATCCAGTGCGGGGAGGCGGTCATGTCGTCCAGCAGGTCGACCGCGTGCATCCGCACCATGATCGGGCCGGGGGCGGTGATGTCGCCCTTCACCAGCGCGAGGTGCTCCTGATACTCGACCGTATTGGCA
>CAMCDA010000133.1 GCA_945873195.1 Asaia bogorensis | reverse complement strand
TCAACGCACGCACATCGGGAGGCAGTTCCATCCCGACGTTGACTCATGTTCCCGCTCCGCACGCAATCAGCTTCAAGCGCGGACGCGAAAACAGGAACCCATTGTTGCCAATCGGACTCACCCAGGGGGTGCTTGGGAGTTACGATATTACACGCGCATCCAGGCGGATCAGGGCAAGGCCGGGGCGCGATACTTCGCCGAGAAGGTGCCACCGCGGGACAACGCCCGGGATGGTGTCCGCGTGCTCTGCGGCGACGCCCGCCAGATTCTGCTGGTGCGCGACCCGCGCGATATCCTGTGTTCGGCGCGTGCCTTCTGGAACACGGGCCCGGAGGCCGCCTTTCGCAATGTATCGGCCATGGTCAGCCAGTTGGAGGCGGTCCACGCGAGCGATGCCGGCGATCTGTTGCTGATCCGCTACGAAGACCTGGTCACGGACACACCCGGAACCCTGGCGCGTCTCTGGAGCTTTCTTGACCTGCCCCCACCCCAGGGCCAGGCCAGGCCCGACGACACGGCATCCATCCCGGCCAATCATGGCACGAGCCGTTCCCTGGAAGCCTCGATCGGGCGATGGCGGGCCGAATTGCCGGCCGAGGAACAAGCGCGATGCGAGCAGGCCTTTGGCGGTTTCCTGGATCGCTTCGGGTATGCCCGATAGCGGGAGCCAGCCTGAACCGACCCTTGACTCCCGCCCCAACCATTCGCATACGAACGACAAGCCATCGCCCAAGCCCAACCGCCAAGGAACCACGGGTTGCCCCCCACCGACGACTTCTCGCTAGAGGGTCACGTCGGCTTCCTTTTGCGCAAGGCGCACCAGCGCCATGTCGCGATCTTCGTTGAAGCCTCGGCCGAAATCGGCCTGACCCCCACCCAGTTCGCGGCCCTCCAGAAACTCGCTGAGGTCGGCACCGCCACCCAGAATCTTCTGGGCAGGCTGGTCGCCATGGACCCCGCCACCATCCAGGGCGTCGTCCGCCGCCTGACGGAGCGCGGCCTGATCGCCCGCACGCACGACCCGCTCGACCGTCGCACCGCGGTGCTGACGCCGACCGAGGCCGGGCTTGCCGCCGTGGTGACATCGGTGGCATGCGCCAGACGCGCCCATGACGCGGCGCTTTCGCCTCTGACACCGGACGAGAGGGCGCTATTGCTCTCCCTGCTACGCAAGATGGGCTGACGCCGTGACGAACATTGCCCCGACCATGGGTTTTTCCTTCGACGACCTGGCCAGCCGGACCGGTCTGGTCCGCCTGGACCGCGCCTTCCTCGATCGCCTCTCGGCCGAGGACGCGGCCCTGCACGCCCGCCTGCTGACCGCGCGCGCCACGCCGGACGACGTCGCCCGCAAGGACGAATCCGACCTGATCGTCGCCCTCGGCCCGCATCTGGACCGGTTCGTCGCGGCCCTGTTCGGGATCTCCGGGGAAACCGACGCGCTGCTGGCGCGGACCGTCGGCCTCGACCCGATCCATGCCTGCAAGCGGCTGTTCGTGCAGCGCCAGGCGGTGCGGAAATACGCCGATCCGTCCGCCTTCGACGCCGCTTCCCTGCGCGCCGGCCTGGAAGCGCATCTGGGCGAGCCGCTCACCGAACCCGCCTTCGCGCGCCACGTGATGGCCTGGGAAAAGGACCAGCCCGCCCATGCCGAGGCCTTGGACCTGGCCCTGCGCTACGCCGCCTGGGCGACGCTGGCGGAAGCGGGCAGGGCGGCCCACCAGGGCGGCACATTGTTCCGCGTCCCGCACAAGGTCGATCCCGCGCACCTGGTGCCGATCGAGACGATCGAGCGCGACGGCGTCACCATGCTGCGCCTGCCGGAGCATGAATGGCGCCACCGGGAAGGCTTCGCCCTGACCGACCATGGCATGAACGACCAGCAGGCGCTGGACCAGATCAACTACTGCATCTGGTGTCACGAGCAGGGCAAGGACTCCTGCAGCCAAGGCCTGAAGGACCGCAAGACCGGCCAGTTCCAGAAGTCGCCCTTCGGCGTGACCCTCGCCGGCTGCCCGCTCGATGAGAAGATCTCCGAGATGCACCTGCTGCGCGCCCAGGGCAGCGTGATCGGCGCCTTTGCCACCATCGCGGTGGACAACCCGATGATGGCCGCGACCGGGCACCGCATCTGCAACGACTGCATGAAGGCGTGCATCTACCAGAAGCAGGAACCGGTCGACATTCCCCAGGCCGAGACCCGCGTGCTGAAGGACGTGTTGGACCTGCCCTGGGGGTTCGAGATCTATGCGCTGCTGACCCGCTGGAACCCGCTGGACATCCGCCGCCCTCTGCCACGGCCGGACAGTGGGAAGAAGGTGCTGATCGTGGGCCTCGGGCCGGCGGGGTTCACCCTGGCGCATCATTTGATGAACGACGGGCATACGGTCGTCGCGATCGATGGGCTGAAGATCGAGCCGCTGACAGCGACTCTCCCCCTCCCTCAAGGGGAGGGGGAGAAGCCCGCGCTGTTCGACCCAACAACCCCCGTCCGCGACACCGAATCGCTGTTTGAAAACCTCGACGACCGCGTCATGGCCGGCTTCGGCGGCGTCGCCGAGTACGGCATCACCGTCCGCTGGAACAAGAACTACCTCAAGCTGGTGCGGTTGCTGCTGGAACGCCGGCCGGAGTTCGCCCATTTCGGCGGCGTCCGCTTCGGCGGCGGCGCGACCATGGGCATCGATGACGCCTGGGCGATGGGCTTCGACCACATCGCGCTCTGCATGGGCGCGGGCAAGCCGACCGTGCTCGATATCCCGAACGGGCTGGCGCGCGGCGTGCGGCAGGCCTCCGACTTCCTGATGGCGCTGCAACTGACCGGAGCGGCCAAGCAGTCCTCGATCGCCAACCTGCAACTGCGCCTGCCGGTCGTTGTCATCGGCGGCGGGCTGACGGCGATCGACACCGCGACGGAAAGCCTCGCCTACTATGTCCGCCAGGTGGAAAAATTCGCCGCACGCTACCGGATTTTGGTCGCCGAACGCGGGGAAACCGCCGTCCGCGCCCGCTGGTCGGCCGAGGAAACGGAAATCGCCGACGAATTCCTGGCCCACGCCGCCGCCATCGCCGCCGAACGCGCCGACGCGGTGCGGGAGAACCGCACGCCAGCCCTGGCACGTCTGCTGGACAGTTGGGGCGGCGCCACGCTCGCCTATCGCCGCCGGCTGGTCGATGCGCCGTCCTACACGCTGAACCACGAGGAAGTGGCCAAGGCGCTGGAAGAAGGCGTCCGCTTCGCCGAGGGCCTGACGCCCAAGGCCGTGCAGGTCGACTCCCACGGCCACGCCGCGGCCCTGATGGTCACCCGCGCCGACGGGACCGAGGCCACGCTGCCCGCCCGCGCCATCATCGTCGCCGCCGGCACCCAGCCCAACACCGTGCTGGCGCGGGAGGACGGGCGGATCGAACTCGATGGCCGCTACTTCCAGGCGGTGGACGAAACCGGCGCCAAGGTGACCCCGACCCGGGCCCTGGCCAAGCCCGACCAGGCCCATGTGCTGATGCACCGGGCGGAAAACGGCCGTTTCCTGAGTTTCTTCGGCGACCTGCACCCAAGCTTCTTCGGCAATGTCGTCAAGGCGATGGGCGGGGCGAAGCGGGGCTATCCCGTCGTCTCCCGCGCCTTGGCCGCTTTGCCGGGGTCGGACGCGACGGGGGCGGCCGTCATCGCCCGCATGCGCGACAGCCTGACCGCGACGGTCCACGCCGTGAACCGCCTGACGCCGACGATCGTGGAGGTCGTCGTCCGCGCCCCCGCCGCCGCGCGGGCGTTCAAGCCGGGGCAGTTCTATCGGTTGCAGAATTACGAGGTTCTGGCGCCTCGAGTTGGCGGTGGTTCTGCCATGGTCCCTCCATCCGTCATGGCCGGGCTTGACCCGGCCACCCACGCACCGTCCGTGGCGCAACGGGGAGGCACCGGCGCGGGGCAATTGGCCGGGTCAAGCCCGGCCATGACGAATGCAGAGTCCCCCCCCACCATCCTCGCCATGGAAGGCCTCGCCATGACCGGGGCCTGGACCGACCCGGACCAGGGCCTCGTCAGCGTCATCGCGTTGGAAATGGGGGGCAGTTCCGACCTCTGCGCCATCCTCCAGCCCGGGGAGCGCGTCGTCCTCATGGGCCCCACCGGCGCGGCCACGGACATCCACCCCAACACCACCGTCGCGCTGGTCGGAGGCGGCCTCGGCAACGCCGTGCTGTTTTCGATCGGCGCCGCCCATCGCGCCGCCGGGTCCAAGGTCATCTACTTCGCCGGCTACAAGGCCCTCCGCGACCGCTACAAGGTCCCGGAAATCGAGCGTGCCGCCGACGTCATCATCTGGTGCTGCGACGAAGCGCCTGGCTTCCCCCCCAACCCCGACCGTCCGCAGGACCGCAGCTTCGTCGGCAACATCGTCCAGGCGATGGCCGCCTACGCCTCCGGCGCCCTCGGCGAGCAATCCGTGCCCCTGAACCAGGCCGAACACATCATCGCGATCGGCTCGGACCGGATGATGCAGGCCGTCGGCGCCGCGCGCCACGGCGTCCTCCGGCCGTTCCTCCGCCCCGACCACTCCGCCATCGGTTCCATCAATTCGCCGATGCAGTGCATGATGAAGGAGGTCTGCGCCCAGTGCCTCCAGGCCCATGTCGATCCGGTGACGGGTGAACGCTCCATCGTCTTCTCCTGCTTCAACCAGGATCAGGCGCTCGACCACGTCGACTTCCCGGCGCTGAACGAACGCCTGCGCCAGAACGGCGTGCAGGAGAAGCTGACCGCGCAGTGGATCGATCGATCCCTGCGCCAACTGGCCTTACGATGAGTCCAATCAACGCCAGCCGGCGATGATCGATCCCGCCTGGCTGGCCCTGATCGACCAGCGCTTCGCCTGGGCCGCCGCCGCCGCCGCCCTCGCGGGGCTGGTGCGCGGCTTCTCCGGCTTCGGCGCCGCGCTTACCTTCATCCCGCTGGCGAGCCTGGTCTACGAACCCAGGGCCGCCATCATCGCGCTATGGGTTGTCGATGCCATCGGCACCACACCCTTCATCGTCCCTCATCTCCGCCGAGCGGCCTGGCGGGAGGTGGGGGCGCTGCTGGCCGGGAGTCTGGTGGCGATGCCGGCTGGGGTCTGGGTGCTCGCGAACACCGGCGCCGAACCGCTGCGCTGGGGAGTCAGCCTGTTCGTGCTGGCCTGCACCGTCGCGCTGGCCAGCGGCTGGCGCTACCAAAGCCGGCCGACCATCCCCGTTTCGGTCGCGGTCGGCGGGTTCGCCGGCTTCACCAACGGCGCCGTCGGGATCGGAGGTCCCCCCCTCGTCCTCTTCTGGCTCGGCGGGCAGTCCAGCGCGGCGCAGTCGCGGTCCAACATCTTCGCCTATTTCGCGTTTTCAACGCTGATCGGCTTCGGGCTGTACCTGTGGCAGGGGATTTTCACCATGCCAATCCTGGTCTTCGGCATCCTCCTCACCCCGTTCTACATGATCCCGGTCAGGCTCGGGGACCGCCTGTTCCGCCGCGGGTCGGAGACCTTGTTCCGCCGCGTGGCTTTCCTGCTGTGCGGCGCCGCGGGGATCATCGGCCTGCCGATATGGAACTGACGGCGGCGGGACCATATGAAGCCCGCATCCTCTCGGGAACCCCATCATGGCCTTCTGGCGCAAGCCCACCATCGGCGTCATCGAACTGCACGGCACCATCGCGGCGCGGGATGGCGCGCTGAGCGCGACCTCGGCCGAACCATTGATCAAGCGCGCCTTTGCCACCGCCGGCCGCTATCCCGTGATCCTGGACATCGAAAGTCCCGGCGGGTCCCCGGTTCAATCCGACCTGATCGCCCGCATGATCCGGCGGGAGGCCGATCGCAAGCAGGTCCGTGTGCATGCGGTGATCCGGGAGGTGGGGGCATCGGGCGGCTACTGGCTCGCCTGCGCCGGGGATGAAATCCACGCCAACCCCATGAGCATCGTGGGCTCGATCGGCGTGCGCGGCGGCGGTTTCGGCGCGCCGGCCTTGCTGGCGAAGCTCGGCATCGAGCACCGGCTTTATACCGCGGGAGAGAACAAGGCCCGCTTCGACCCATTCAGCCCCGAACGGCCGGAAGACGTTGTTTTCGCGAAAGAGCTGATGGACAGCCTGCACATAAGGTTCAAGGACTGGGTGCGGGAACGGCGCGGCGCCCGATTGAAGGGCAGGGATGAGCAGGTCTTCGATGGCGGCTTCATGCTGGGCCAGAAGGCCCTGGAACTGGGGCTTATCGACGGGCTGCACGACGTCGCCGGCCTCGCTCGGCAACTCGCGGGGCCGGGCATTCGCCTGCGCCGGTACGCAAGGAAGAAGCGCGGCCTGCTATCCCGCCTGCCGCGCGCGGGGGCCGAGGCGCTGCTGGACGTGGTCGAGGAACGGACCTGGAGCACGCTGTTCCGGTAGGGGCAATTTGCCCCCAATCCTCGCCCGTGCTGAAATCCCGCCGTCCAAACGAGAAGGAAACGCCATGAATCTCCAGGGAAGAGCCGGCATCGTCACCGGCGCCGGCCGCGGAATCGGCCGTGAGGTCGCGCTGCTGCTCGCCAAGGAAGGCGCCAGCGTCATCGTCAACGATCCCGGCTTCGGCCGCGGCGGCGAGGAAACCGAGGAGAAACCCGCGGACGCCGTGGTCTCCGAGATCGAGGCGTTCCAGGGCCGAGCGAGCGCGAACTATTCGTCGGTGTCGGATTATGCGAGCGCGGGCCGGATGGTCGCGCAATGCGTTGATACCTATGGCAAGATCGACTTCGTGGTGAATGTCGCCGGCATGCTGCGGGAGCGCATGATCTGGAACATGACCGAGGACGATTTCGACCAGGTCATCTCGGTCCATCTGAAGGGCCATTGGAACATGTGCCACCACGCCATCAAGGTGATGCGCGGGGCGAAGTATGGTCGGATCGTGAATTTCTCCTCCGACGCCTTCAAGGGCTCGGTGGGCCAGTGCAACTATGCCGCGGCCAAGGCGGGGATCATCGGGCTGACGCGCTCCATCGCGCGCGAAGCCGGTCGGTATGGCATCACCGCGAACGCGATGTGCCCGATGGCGGCGACGCGCATGACCGTGAACGACGCCGTGATCGCGGGCTGGAAGCGCCGCGTGGAGCGTGGCCTGCTGACCCAGGCGCAGTATGAATCGCGGATGGCGATGCCGGGGCCGGAGTTCGTGGCGCCGATGGTGGCCTATCTCTGCACCGAGGAATCCCGCGACGTGAACGGCCAGTTGTTCCACGCGGAGCGGTCGATGATCCATACCTACCAGTATGGGGAAGAAGCCAAGGCCATCTACAAGTACACCGATGGCGGCCTGTTCAGTGTGAATGAGCTGATCGAGACGGTGCCGGCGTCGCTGATGGCCGGTATCCCGAACGTGGCCCCCGCCGAGGAGGGTTAGGAAAAAGGCGGGAGGGCACGCGCTCTCCCGCCGTCCCGTTCTTAATCCAGCGACGCGCCGGAGGCCTTGATCACCGGGCCCCAGAAGGCGATTTCCGATTTCAGGAACGCCGCCAGCTTTTCGGGCGATGTGTCCGGCGTGATTTCAAACCCCAGCTCCTGCATCCGCCTGGCGATCACCGGATCGGCCAGCGTCTTGTTCAGCGCGTCGAGCAGGATCGTGATGATCGGCTTTGGCGTCTTCGCCGGGGCAAAGAACGTCGTCCAGAAATGGCACTGGAAGCCCGTCATCCCAAGCTCATGGAGCGTCGGCAGGTCGGGCATGGCGCTGGCGCGTTTTTGCGTTCCCATGGCGATGGCGCGGATCGTGCCGGCCTGGACCTGCGGCAGCGTGGTCGGCATGCCGTCGAACGCGATCGGAATCTGGCCCGCCGAGAGATCGATCATCATCGGACCCGAGCCACGATAGGGCACGTGCTCCATTTCCAGGCCGCCGGCCATGGTTTTGAAGGATTCCCCACACAGATGCAGGATGCTTCCCATGCCGGAGGAACCGAAGCTGTATTTCCCCGGGTTCGCCTTGATAAGCGCGATCAGGCCTTTCAGGTCGGTGGCCGGGACGGAATGGTGGACGTTCAGGGATATCGGGCCGATTGCCGCCAGGCCGATCGGCTCGAAGTCCTTGATCGGGTCGTAGGGCATTTTCTTGTACAGGCCCGGATTGATCGCGAAGGACGAAATCGAGCCCAGCAGGATTGTGTAGCCGTCGGGCGGGGACTTGGCGGCGAGGTCGGTGCCGAGGTTGCCGCCGGCGCCGGGCCGGTTATCGATGATGATCTGCTGGCCGAGGAACTCCCCCATGCGGGCGGAGAGCAGCCGAGCGGGGATGTCCGTGCCGCCGCCGACCGCGAAGGGGACGATGAGGCGGATGGGTTTGGTTGGATACTTGTCCTGGGCGGCGGCCGGCGCGGCGAATGCCAACAGGCCCAGCGCCAAAAGTGCGAGCGCGCGTGTCATGATCATTTTTTCCTCCCTCGCGCGCCTTGTGGCCCGCGTTTATTGGGAACGATCGTGACAGAATTTCCGGGGGAAATGCAAACCCCCCGCCGTTTGGCGGGGGGCGAACGCGTGGTTACCGGCCCAGCGCCTTGCGGACACCGGCGCCGTAGTCGGGATGGATCTGGTCGAACAACGCCGTTTGCCGGTCGATGATGAAGTCCGGCACGCCGCCCATGCTGGCCGCGATGTTGGAGAACAGGCGTTGTTTCTGACCGGCATCGAACAGGTTGAACAGCGCCCGCGGCTGCCCGAAATCGTCGTTCCCGACCCGATGATCATAGCGCGCCGCGTCGCCCGAGATCCGCAGCGGCGGTTCCTCCACCGACTTGTCCTGCACCGGGCCGTTGAAGGAGTTCGGCTCGTAGAACGCATCGGGGTTGCCGGTGCTGGACGGGAAGAAGCGCATCGCACCGTCCTTGTGGTAATGGTGCACGGGGCATTTCGGCGCGTTGACCGGCAGTGCCTCATAATGCGTGCCCAGCCGGTGGCGGTGCGCGTCGGCATAGGAGAAGATGCGCGCCTGCAACATTTTGTCGGGGGAGAAGCTGATCCCCGGCACGATGTTCGATGGAGAAAACGCGGCCTGCTCGATTTCCGCGAAGTAGTTGTCGGCGTTGCGGTTCAGTTCCAACACGCCGACCTCGATCAGCGGATAGTCGCCATGCGGCCAGACCTTGGTCAGGTCGAAGGGGTCGAAGGGTGACTTGTCCGCGTCCATTTCGGGCATGATCTGGACGTGCAGCTTCCACTTCGGATGGGTCCCGCGCTCGATCGCGCCGAACAATTCCTCCTGGTAGGTCTCGCGGCTTTGGCCGACGATGACGGACGCTTCCTGATTCGTGTAGTGGGTGTGGCCCTGCATCGTCTTGAAATGGAATTTGACCCAGAACCGTTCCTTCTGGTCGTTCCAGAACGAGAACGTGTGCGACCCGTAGCCGTTCATGTGCATCGGCGTCTTCGGCAGCCCACGATCGGACATCAGGATCGTGACCTGGTGCAGGCTTTCCGGTGACAGCGACCAGAAGTCCCACATCGCGGTGGGGGAGCGGAGGTTGGTCCGGGGGTGGCGCTTTTGCGTGTGGATGAAGTCGGGGAATTTCAGCGGGTCGCGCACGAAGAACACCGGCGTATTGTTGCCGACCAGGTCCCAGTTGCCTTCCTCGGTGTAGAATTTCAGCGCAAAGCCGCGCACGTCGCGTTCAGCGTCGGCCGCGCCCGCTTCACCGGCGACGGTGGAGAACCGCGCCAGCATCGGGGTCTGCTTGCCGATCGCGCCGAAGATCTTCGCGCGCGTGTAGCGGGTGATGTCGTGGGTGACGGTCAGGGTGCCGAAGGCGCCCCAGCCCTTGGCGTGGACCACACGCTCGGGGATGCGTTCGCGGTTCTGGTGGGCCAGCTTTTCGAGGAGTTGGTAGTCCTGGATCAGCAGCGGGCCACGCGCGCCGGCGGTCAGGGAGTTCTGGTTGTCCGGGATCGGCGCGCCGGCGGTTGTTGTCATCGTCGGGGGGTTGGACATTTCTGACCTCCTGGTTCGTCTGGCGCTAAGATGGTGGGCGTGGCGCGTCAAATCCAATTGATAATTTTGTGCGGTTCCATCGATTTTCTCTCATTGATTGCGGTGGGACGCATCCGTCACCCCGGCAACACATAGCCATAGCGAAGATTGCTGGGATCGGCGCCTTGCCGCAGATAGTCAGCCTTGTAGGTGGCGAAGCGGTCGGTTTCGAGGCCCGCTTTCTTTACGTCATACCGATACATCTTTGCGGAATTGCCCCCGAAGATAGCGGTCTTCACCGGCCCCTCCGCCGGCCCAAGCAGCGCGAAACCGTGCTTGCGGGCCATCTCCTCGGGGATTTCCAGCCGCCGCAGCGCCTCGATCTGCCATTGGGGGGAGCCAGTCCAGACCGCGTCGGTGCCCCAGACGACGTGATCGGCGCCCAGGCCCTTGATCAGGATGCCCAACAGCGCGGCGCACAGACGCGGTTCCACGACGGTCGTCTGCGCGAAAATCTGGCCGAGATCGCCATAGAGGTTGGACACGCCATACTTCGCGGGGATGTCCGCGAGGTCGGAGGTCCAATCGACCCGCCCCGTCGCCTCGAACTGCGCCAGGCCGCGTTCGGCATTACCCGGCCCGGTCCAGCGATAGGCCGAATGGTAGATGACGAACTTGATCTGTGGCCAGTCCCGCGCGGCCTTGCCCACGTCATCGACCCCGGCGAAGGGCAGCAACGCCGGAAACCGGTCGGCCACGGCCGGCGGGAACAGGCCCTTGTGGATACAGACCGTGTCGAGGCCGGCCTTCAGCAGTTTCTCGTAGAACGGATAGACCAGTTTCTCATCATCCATCCGCCACGGGCGGCGGGCGAGGTGCTTATTCGTGTTGTCGCCCACCGTGTAGCCCTTGGCGGAGTCAGGCTTGTCCTGTTCCAGGCAGCGATCCACCTCCTCCATCCAGCCGTCATAGCCGGGGGCGAAGATCATGTGGCTCAGGCAACGGCGGGAGCCCGCGGCGGTGTTCACCTTGGCGCGGGCGTCGCGCTTCATTTCGTTGGTCAGGAACCAGTCCCGCTTGTCCTCGGACGGGGAGCCGCTGATCAGTGCGACGTCGGTGTCGCTGTCGAGGAACACCTCCTTGAACCAGTTGGCGTATTTCAGGTCCTCCAGCGTCTGTTCCTTGCCGACCAGGGCCGGGTTCCAGCCGGCCTTGCCCACGGCTTCGCGGCCGCGGACGAAGTTTTCCAGGCGGGTGTCGTCGCGCAGGAAATGGGTGTGCACATCCATCACGAACTGGTCTTTCAGCGCGGCACGGGTGGCCTCGGCCGCGCCTGGCGTCGCGGCTTCGGCGCGGGAGACGCCATATAAAGGCCCATAGACCTCGTTCATCGCCACGAAGGCGGCGGCCATGCCGGCCGCGGTGCGGAAGAAGCCGCGCCGGTCGAGGCCGCGCTTGTGCCCATGCTCATCGGCCCAGGCGTTCAGGCGGGCTTCCACCTGTTTCTGCCGGGGCGTCTGCGGGATGGGCATGAATTCGTCGGAGGAGACGACCTGGACGGGCAGGGGGGTCGCGGCGGATGCGTCCTCGGCGGGCCGCAGGCGGGACAGTTCTTCCTCGGTCAGCATGGTCCTTGGGTCTCCCGTGGTTGGAGGCCGCGGGTCAGGCCTCGTCCGGTTCCGGCGGTGGGAATTCGACACCACGGTAGCAGTCGGCCAGCGGCAGATCGACGCCGATTTCAGGCATCGGCAGGATCGCGTCGCCGGTGTGGATGTCGACCACCCACAGGTCGTCGCAGCGGGAGAACACGGTCGCCGCCTGCTGGTCCTGTTGCAGAACGACATAGCGCTGGATGGACGCCGTGGCGCGGTATTCGCGGATGTTGCGGATCAGGTCCGTGCCCTGCGTGCTGGGGCTGAGGACCTCAAACACCACGACCGGATTGGGGACGATGTTGTCCTTGCCGCGCAGGGGGCCGCAGACGACGAAGGCGTCGGGGTAGCGGATGGCGTCGGCGACGGCAATCTTCAGGTCGCTGCCGATGACCCGGCACGGGCCACCGTCCAGGCGGTTGCCCAGATGGCGGATCAGATTGGCCTGGATGATCGCGTGGTTGACCGACCCACCCGTCATCGCGACCGGCTGGAACCCATCGAACTCATACCGCGCGGGCTGGCGTTCCTCCCACAGCAGGAAGGCATCGAGGCTCATGGGCTGGCGGAAGGCGGCGCTCATGCGTTGCTTCTACCACCATCGCGGCCTCGCATCATCTCCTATCACGCGACAGCGCCGGCCGGGGTCGGCTAGACTGCCCGTATGTCCGTGCCCCCGCCCCGCTCCAACCCGCTTCTCCTTGGCCATGAGCGGGCCGAGGAAACCCTGCTCGACGCGATGGCGGGCGGGCGGATGCACCACGCCTGGCTGATCACGGGGCCGGAGGGCGTGGGCAAGGCAACGCTCGCCTACCGCTTCGCCCGCCGCCTGCTGGCCGGCCAGTCAGCCGAACGGACGCTGGACATGGCGCCCACCCACCCGGTGTTCCGCCGCGTCGCCGTCGGCTCCCACGCCGATCTGCTGGTGATCGAGCGGGGGATGAACGAAAAAACCAAGCGCATGCGCACCCAGATCCCGGTCGAGGAGGTGCGCCGCGTCGGCGGGTTCCTGTCTTTGACCCCGGCCGAGGGCGGCTGGCGCGTGGTCCTGGTGGATGGGGCGGAGGAGATGAACGCCGCCTCCGCCAACGCGCTGTTGAAAACGCTGGAGGAACCGCCGCCGCGCGCGATCATCCTGCTGACCTGCGCCGCCCCGGGCCGCCTGCCACCGACGATCCGCAGCCGCTGCCGCCGCCTGCGGCTGGAGGCTTTGGACGACGCGACGATGACCCGGCTGCTGGCGGAATATCTGCCGGCGATGGACGCCGATGAACGCGGCCGGCTGGCGACGCTGGCCGAGGGTTCCCCCGGACGCGCGCTGGACATGGCGGCGGAGGAGGGGCTGAAAATCGCGGCGCTGGTGGAGCAGGTGCTGACCGAGCTCCCCAACCTTCCCCCCACCCGACCCTACGAGATCGCCGACGCGCTCGGCCGTTCCGATACGGGGTTTGCGACGTTCATGGATTTGCTGACGGCGGGGATCGCGGCGGCGGTGCGGGAAACCGCGCGCGGGCGGGGCGATCCGGAGCAGGAACGGCTGGTGGCGCTGCGGTCGTTGGATGGGTGGGGGGAGATTTGGCAGGGGTTGAGCCGGTTGCGGGATGAGACGGAGCGGTTTTCGTTGGATAAGCGGCAGGCGTTGGTGGCTGGGTTGGGGTTGTTGGGGTAGGGGGGCAAGGCGTATTGTGTAGTCCCAATACGCCTTATACGCATACGCCAAGATATCTTGTGCTCTACAGGCAGGCATGCCGCTGACCGTCCGAAAAATGTGTAATGGCACGGCAATTCGACAGTCGCGCGGCTCAGCCGATGCCAGCGACTAGCATAAAGACGTCGGGACCCTCACGTAACAATGTATCGGCGCATCCGCGGCTTGCGGCGATCCAGATGACGGTCAGAAGATCGTTAGCCGTGAGAGACCTTACCTGACAAACGCTAAAACGACCGCCCTATGCGAAGCGCATCGCTCAACTCAATATATCCCATAAATCATCACCACAGTTGCTTTGCAATTCCCGAATTCTTGCCATCCGCCTTGTATGACGACGTTGAGGCACGAACAGGGTACCATGGTTACCCTTTAGCCCGAAGTTCCCTCTTCAAAAAACAACAAACCACTGATAAGAAATTACAATTTGAAGTTCGCAGCTGGCCTTACTGTCTACACCGCGATCCCCAGAAGGTCGAAGGCCCGGCGTTGGATCGCGGTTGGCCTTGTCATCACCGTCAGCGGC
>CAMCDA010000132.1 GCA_945873195.1 Asaia bogorensis | reverse complement strand
GCGATGTGCCTCAAAACCAGTCCGATCCCGTCAACCCTTACGCCCAACAGATACGATCCGCATGAGCGATGGAATTGCGCACCGCGATACCGCGTCCGCAGGTCAGGCCATCGATCACGCGATGGAGCGATGAATAGGATGGGCTAGTCTTTGGGGGCGTTCCCACCCGGGCGGCCGCGCGGTAATCTCCCCCCATCATCCAGGAGACACCACGTGGCCAAGAATCCGGCGGTCGCTCGGCATGCCAAGGCGCTGCGGCGCAAGAAGATGGTGGCGGAGAAGAAAAAGACCGAAACGTTCGGGGCGTCCCTGGCGGGACAGGTTGCGGTCGCGGCCCAGCATCCGATCCAGCATTGCCTGATCAACCAGGGCTGGGAGCAGACCAACATGGCGCAGGTCTGGCTCGCCCGCGGAGAGACGCCGCGCGATGTGTTCTGCGCGATCTTCCTGGTCGACACGCTACACATGGGCGTGAAGGATGTTTTCTCCCAGGACATGATGGGCGCCGAATTTCAGCAGACGCTGGACGGGATGGCCGGCTCCATGAACATGTTGCCGATCGAGCCCGCCAAGGCCCGGAAGCTGCTGCGAGGGGTTGTTGCCTGGGCGCGCACGGAACGCGTCCTGCCGCACCCGGACTACGCGGTACTGGAACGCCTGTTCGGCGATGTCGATCCCGCCACCTCCGACGCGGAGTTCCGGTTCGGGCTGGAGGCGATGCTGCGCCAGGCGGAGCCCCCAACGGGACCCGGGGCGGAACCCAACTCGGAACCTAACTCGGAACCGGCAGCCGAGCCGACGGCGGCGATATCAGGCTTTGACACCACGCCGTCCGCGCGCGAATCCTGACCGCTGAACCCCCCGCTGTATTCCCCCGCTGTATTCCCCCGCTGGCCCCGCAGGAGCACCCCATGAGCTATGAACCCAAGCGGTTCGATTTTTCGATCCCGGTCCGCGTCAACCTCTATTCCGACACGCAATCCAGCCCGACGCGGGCGATGAAGGAAGCGATGCTGGACGCGCCGATGGGCGACGAGCAAGGCGGCTCCGATCCCTCGGTCTGGGCGCTGTGCGACCGGGCGGCGAACCTGCTGGGCAAGGAAGCGGCGATGTTCCTGCCGTCGGGGACCATGTGCAACCAGGTGGCGATCGCGACCCATTGCCGTCCGGGCGACGAAATCCTGGCGCATGAGGACGCGCATATCCAATCCAGCGAGGCCGGCGGCCCCGGCGCCATCACCGGCGTCCTGATCCGCGGGCTGCAAGGCGATCGGGGGATATTCTCGGCCGAGACGCTGGAGGCGGCGGTGCGCCCGATCTCCCGCTACTCCCCGCCGCAGACGCTGGTGGAGGTCGAGCAGACCGCCAACAAGGGCGGCGGCGCGTGCTGGACGGTGGACCAACTGCGCGCCGTCAGCACCGTCGCGCACCGGCACGGCATGCAGGTCCACATGGACGGCGCTCGGCTGATGAACGCGGCCGTGGCGCTGGGCGTGCCGGCGCGGGAGATCACGGTGGGGATCGACACCGTGTGGCTGGATTTCACCAAGGGCCTGGGCGCGCCGCTGGGGGCCGTGCTGGCGGGGTCGCGGGCGTTCATCGGTGAGGCATGGCGGTGGAAGCAGCGCCTCGGCGGGTCGATGCGGCAGGGGGGCATGAACGCCGCCGCGTGCCTATATTCACTGGAACACCACATCGACCGCCTGGCTGAGGACCACGCCAACGCCGCCGCCCTGGCGCGCGGGATGGCGCAAATCCCTGGGATCACAGTGGAAACGCCCGAGACCAACCTGGTGTTCTTCGACACCAGCGGCACCGGGATGACGATGCCGGAGTTCGCCGGAAAGCTGCGCGCGCAGGGCGTGATGGTGTCCGTGTCCGATACCCATCGCGGGCGGGCCTGCCTGCATCTGGATGTCACGGCGGCGATGGTCGATGAGGCCCTGGGGGCGATGCGGGCGGTCGTGCGGGGATAAAAAACCCCCCGCGCCTCGGCGTCGCTGGTCCCCCTACCCCTCCAGCGCCGCCGCGATCGCCTTCCGCCGCCGCCACGTATAGACCCACATGCACAGGCACAGCGCGCAGCCGACATAGATCGGCACCCGCAGCCCCACGAACTCCGACGCCGTCCCATACAGCAGCGCGCCCACGGCCGGCGCCGCGCGGGTGATCATCCCCCACAGGCTCAGCACCCGCCCGACCATCGCCGGCGACGACGCGTTCTGCAGCAGCGTCTGGATCGAGATGCCATGCGTCGGCGTGGACGCGCCCATGACGATGATGGCGATCACCGCGACCTCGAAACTGCCGGTGGAAACGAACAGCGCGCAGCCGGCGATCAGCACCCCCACGGCGACCATGGCCACCTGGGTCAGCCCCTCCACCCGGCCGCGCACCGCGATCCAGAACCCGCCGCACATCGCCGCGATACCCATGCAGCTTGTCAGCACCGCCAGCCCCTCCGCCCCGCGGCCGAACAGGACCGAGACATAGGGCGGCAGCATTTCCGGGATCGATCGCAGCGTCAGCCCCGCCGTCGCCGCGAACAGCAGCAGCGGCCCGATGCCCTTGTGGCGGGCGACGTAGCGCACGCCCTCGATCGCGTCATGCAGCACGGAATGGCTGGAGGGGATGCCGCGCCGGATTCCCGGATCAAGCCGCAGCAGCAGCATCGACCCCGCCGCATACAGGAACGCCAGCCCGTTCAGCGCGATCGAGGGCACGACGCCCCACATCACGATCATCGGCCCCGAGATCGCCGGCCCGATGAACCGCGCGATGTTGTAGGTCAGGGAGTTCAGCGCCACCGCGCCGGGCAGGAACTGCCGGTCCACCAGCCCCGGCAGCAAGCACTGTCGCGCCGGCTGGGCAAAGGTCTCGGCCGCGCCATTGATGAACGCGAGCGCGACCATGTACTCGATCCGCACCGTCCCCGTGAGCACAAGCACCACCAGCGACGCCGCCTGCGCCGTTGTGATCAGTTCCGAGACCATGACGACGCGCACCCGGTCGAGCCGGTCCGCGAAGGCCCCCGCAAGGGGCGAGATGACGATGGAGGGGATGAGCGTGGCAAAGGCCAGCACGCCGACCCAGAAGGCCGAGTGGGTCAGCTCCCACGCCAGCCAATCGGTGGCGATGCGTTGGACCCAGGACCCGCTCCAGCAGATGATGCTGCCGGAGTAGAAGATTTTCGCGTTTCGGTAGCGGAGGACCCCGCTCAGGGCCGAAAGGCTTGCCACGTCAGCGGCGGGTACCCGATGCCGGCGGTGGCGGCGTGTCCTGCACCGGGACTTCCGTCGAGCCCGAGGTGATATTGGCGGTGCGGACGCACTCACGCACCAGTTGTTCGTGCCCGAACTGCGCCGACAGGCCGCGCGTCAGGGAACTGCCCACATAGCCGCCCGACAGCGGGATGTTGGTGCCCTGCTGGGTGGAAAAGATCTCAGCGCGATTCTGCCGGTCGAAGATTTCGTTCGCGCGCTGGCGGCAGGCATCCAGGATCGCGGCGTCGGCGCCGCCCGGCCCAGGGCGGATCGGGGCGGGCGCCGGGGTCTCACACGCGGCCAACCCAAGGACAACCGTCAGCCAACCGGCCCGGGTCACTATCGAGGCGGATCGGCTCATGGGGCGGCTCCTGTCAGGCGGGGCGGGCTGCCGGCCGACTCGATACGAGCGCCGGTGGCGTACTGGGAGAGGCGGGTGCGAAACCCGGTTTCATCGAAGTGACCGTGTTCCGTCAACGGCTGATTGGCCGCTGTCCGCAACAGGGCCGGATGCAGGTCGGCGCCGTCGCGGGCGATTTGCACCATCGGCCGGACCCAGGGTGCGCGGGCGAGCAGATCCACGAGGGCGAGCAGCCGCAGGCAGACCGACAGCCCGTGCGTGTTGTTGATCCCGAACGCGAGGTCGACCGCGCCCACCCAGCAGCACGCGTCCCGGTCGGCCAGGGCGAGGTCGGTATGCGTGCCATCCGGGCGGGAGAACCGAAAGCCCCGCACCGTCCCCCAGCGCTGATCCAGCGCGGCGTTGCGGGCGGCGTACCAGGCTTGCTCCAGATCGCGGCCGAGCACGGGGGGCAGCACCTCGGGGGGGATGCTTACCTGGTAGGTCAGCGATCCGTCGGGGCCGGCGCCTACACGAACGGATGGGGGCTGCTCATGCGGGTCCATCGCTGTCAGGATGGCCCTGGAAGTCCCATCGCGCCAGGGGACACGGCACGAAAAAGCGGAGAAAACAGGTATGTCGCAGCCAGTTCATATGCTCACAGCGAAGCAGGCACTGCACCGCATGCAGGCTGGGACGCTCGACCCCGTGACACTGATGGAGGCGTGCCTGGAACGCGTGGCGGCGCGGGAGCCGACGATCCGGGCCTTTGCGACCATTGACCCCGCCGCCGCCCTGGCCGCCGCCCGCGCCGCCGGTCCGGGGCCTCTGCACGGGTTACCGATCGGTGTGAAGGACGTTCTGGATACCGCTGATTTGCCGAGCGAATATGGGTCTCCGATCTGGGCTGGCTGGCGGCCACGGGCGGACAGCGCCCCGGTCGCCTGGGCGCGCGCCGCGGGGGCCGTGGTGATGGGCAAGACCGTCACGACCGAGTTCGCGACGCGCAAGCCGGGCCCGACCGGCAACCCCGCCAATCCGGCGCATACGCCGGGGGGATCTTCGTCCGGGTCGGCCGCGGGGGTCGCGGATGGGATGTTCCCGCTGGCTTATGGGACTCAGACGGCGGGCAGCATCATCCGGCCGGCGGCCTATTGCGGGGCGGTCGGATACAAGCCGAGCTTCGGGACGATCGATCGGGCGGGGATGAAGATCATGTCGGCGAGCCTGGATACGGTCGGCGTCATGGCGCGGTCCGTGGCCGATTGCGCGCTGTTCGCCGGGGCGGTGTCGGGGCGCGATCTGGGCGATCCGGATGTCCGGCCGGGCCGGGCGCCTCGGATCGGGCTGTGCCTGTCCCCGAGCTGGGATGGCGCCGCGCCCGAGACCCAGGCGCTGCTGCCCCAGGTGGCCGAGGTCCTGGCGCGGGCCGGCGCGACGGTGCGGGACTTCGCCCTGCCGTCGGACTGCGCCGCGCTGAAGGACGCGCATCCGATCGTGATGAACGCGGAGAGTGCCCGGGCGCTGGGGTGGGAGCTGGCGCATCATCCGGAGGCGATCAGCGAGGCGCTGCGCGACCGGCTGGCGTTTGGGCTGGCGCAGGATAGCGCGGCGTTGGCGGGCGCTTATGGGGTGTTCGAGTCGACTCAGTTGGGGTTCGGGCCGGCGATGGGGGATCTGGATATCCTGGTGACTCCGTCCGCTCCGGGGGAAGCGCCCGAGGGGTTGGACTGGACCGGCGACCCGGCGTTCAACTTCATCTGGACGAGTTTGCACGTGCCCTGCGTGACGGTGCCGGCGGGGCTGGGGCGGAATGGGATGCCGTTGGGGATCCAGATTGTCGGGCGGCGCGGAGACGACCGGGCGGTGCTGGCCTGGGCGCAATGGGTGGCCGCGGCGATCGGGTGAGGCGGTGAGCCGACGCCCCCTCTCCCCTCGAGGGAGAGGGTCGGGGTGAGGGGGGATCGCGGCATCGTCCGGGGGGTGGCTCCCCCTCACCCCAGCCCTCTCCCTCAAGGGGAGAGGGGGCAAATCGAGTCTTCCCCTCCCCCGGCCAGCGCCCACCCCTCCGAATCCAGTTGCCTCGCCCGTCCAGAAAAGCGGACAACCCCGTCATCCGGGGGTAACAAAGCGCCACAGCCCCCACCCAGGGTGGCAATACACCGCCGTCACGCGCCGTTGCGCTGAAATCCCGCGCAATCCCCTCACGCGCGCCTTGCGATGGGGGCAACCCTCTGCTAGACGCCGCCGCTCACGCGATTACCAGTTTGTGACCGCCCCTCGCTCCCCGTCACGGGTCGCGGGGCCTCACCAGATGAAAAAGGGGGCGCAGTCCCATGGCCGTACCGAAAAGAAAAACGTCCCCGTCCCGCGCCGGCATGCGTCGCAGCCACCAGGCTCTGACCTCTGAAGCCTATGCGGAGTGCAAGAACTGCGGAGAGCTGAAGCGCCCGCATCATGTCTGCAGCCATTGCGGCCATTATGACGGCCGCGAGGTTGCGACCGCCGGCAAGCCGCTGCGGTCCGCCGTTCGGGCCTGATTGGCCCGCGGCGCGCGCCCGGTCCGTTGTTGAACGGTCCCTATACGCTGGCGATCGACGCCATGGGTGGCGATCATGCGCCAGCCATGGTGATCGACGGGTTGGAAATCGCGGCCGAACGGCATCCGACGGCGCGGTTCCTCGTGGTCGGCAATGAGCAAGCGCTCGCGCCCCTGCTGGCAAAGCGGCGGCGCGCGCACGCTGTTTGCACGATCCGCCATGCGCCGGACACGATCACCAGCGACATGAAACCGACGACCGCCCTGCGCAGTCGGCGGTCCTCCATGCGCATGGCGATCGATGCGGTGGCGAACGGGGAAGCGTCCGGGGTCGTCTCGGCCGGCAATACCGGTGCGCTGCTGGCCCTGGCCAAGATCGTGATCAAGGCCCTGCCCGGGATTGACCGGCCGGCCATGGCCGCGATCGGTCCCTCGGCGCGCGGCGACGTGGTCATGCTCGACCTCGGCGCCAACGTACAATGCGACGTGCGGAACCTCGTGCAGTTCGCCGTCATGGGCGACGTCTTCGCCCGCACCGTGCTGGGGCTGCCGAAACCCACGATCGGGCTGCTGAACGTGGGGGCGGAGGAGCTGAAGGGCGACGATACCGTCCGCCAGGCCGCCGAAATCCTCCGCGCGAGCCATATCGGCCCGCAGTTCCACGGATTCATCGAAGGCCATGACATCACGGCCGGCACGACCGACGTCGTGGTGACCGATGGGTTCACCGGCAATGTCGCGCTCAAGACCGGCGAAGGCGCGCTGAAGCTGATCGGCGACCTGCTGCGGCAGGTGTTCAACCGTGGCATCGCCTCCAAAATCGCCTATCTGCTGGCCAAGCCGGGGCTGGATCGGCTGCGCGAATGGCTCGACCCCCGCCGCTACAACGGCGCCGTGATGGTCGGGCTGAACGGCGTGGTGGTCAAATCGCATGGCGGGACCGACGCGCAGGGCTATGCCCACGCGGTCGATGTCGCGATAGACATGGTCGTGCATCGCTTCAACGACCACATAAGAGAGGATTTAGCCCGGATCAGGCTGGACAAGACTCCAGCGGCTGACAAGAACGGGCGGATCGACACCAACGGCGACGCGGAGCTCGCGCCGTCTGCTCAGGAACACTGATGTCTGCCCGTTCCATCCTCTCCGGCGTCGGCGGCTACCTGCCCGAACGCGTTGTCACCAATGATGAGCTGGCCCGCACGGTCGATACGTCCGATGCCTGGATCCAGGAGCGGACCGGAATCCTGCAGCGGCATTTCGCCGGCCCGCATGAAACCGCGGCCTTCATGGGCGCGGCTGCGGCGCGCGCGGCGCTGGCCAACGCGGGCGCGACACCCGATGACGTCGACGCGATCATCCTGGCCACCAGCACACCGGACCAGGCTTTCCCGGCCACGGCGGTGCGCGTGCAGGCGGAACTCGGGGTCAAGCGCGGGTTCGGGTTCGACCTGGCCGCCGCCTGCTCGGGCTTCATCTACGCGCTGTCGGTGGCCGATGGCATGATCCGCGCCGGCCAGGCCACGGGCGTGCTGGTGATCGGGAGCGAGGTCTATTCCCGCATCCTGAACTGGCAGGACCGAGGCACCTGCGTGCTTTTCGGCGATGGCGCGGGGGCGGTCTTCCTGCGCGCCGGCGAAGGCAGCGGCGGCGACCGTGGCATCCTGTCCACCCATATCCACGCCAAGGGCACGCTGGGCGACATCCTGTATGTCGATGGCGCCGTGGGCCGGCCCGACCGGCCCGGCCATCTGGTCATGCACGGCAAGGAGGTCTTCCGCCACGCCGTGCTGCACCTCGCGGAAGCGGTGGAGGAAGCGCTCTCCGCCAACAATCTGACCCATGGCGACATCGACTGGCTGGTCCCGCATCAGGCCAACCGACGCATCATCGAGGCGATGGGACGGCGGCTGAACCTGCCGGCGGACCGGGTCGTGGTGACCGTGGACCGGCATGCGAACACGTCCGCGGCCTCCGTCCCGCTGGCGCTGGCCGAGGCCTGCCAGGACGGGCGGGTCAAGCCCGGGCAGTTGGTCCTGCTGGAGGCTTTGGGCGGCGGCCTGACCTGGGGCTCCGCCCTCGTACGGATGTAGAAACGTCGCGGATCGGCGGCGGGTTGCATCGACTGCGCCGATGTCGGGGCCAACCCGCTGATCCTGAGCGATTTTTTGCACCAGACGCTTGACGCCGGGCGCGGTCATCCGTAGCGTACGGGAATGATCACCATTACCCGCGCTCATCTAGCCGAAACGATCTATACGGAGGTCGGGCTGTCCCGCAACGAATCGGCCGATCTCCTGGAGATGGTGCTGGAGCGTATGACGTCCGAACTCGAGTCTGGACAATCCGTTAAAATCAGTGGGTTCGGGACCTTCTCTGTGCGACAGAAAGGCCGGCGCATTGGCCGTAACCCGAAGACCGGGGAAGAGGTTCCAATCCTGCCGCGTCGGGTTCTCGTGTTCCGGCCGAGCCATGTGCTGAAGGCGCGGATCAATGGGAAGGTGCCCGGAACAGACCTCGATCCCGACGAATGAGTGATGCGCGCCCGTCTGACGACGGCGTTCAGCCGAACCTCCCCGCATGAGTGACGCATCCCCGGATGCCGAGGACACGGTTCAGGGCACGCGGGTCCGGCCGAAGAAGGCGCCCAACGCCTTCCGCACGATCAGTGAGGTTGCGGATGAGCTGCACATTCCGCAGCACGTCCTGCGGTTCTGGGAGGGGAAGTTCCCCCAGATCAAGCCGCTGAAGCGGGGCGGCGGGCGGCGGTATTACCGGCCCGACGACATCCTGCTGCTGAGGCGGATCTCCGACCTTCTCTACATCCAGGGCTATACGATCAAGGGCGTGCAGCGCCTGCTGCGGGAAGGCGGCGGACAATTGTCCGACGACATTCCCCCGCCCGCGGCCGGGGAGCGTTCGGTTGACGATCCGGAGGACCAGGCGGAACTGCCGATGCCGGAACTCGAGCTGGAGGCCCCTGCCCCTGCCGTGCCGCGGATCCCGCCCAAGCCGAAACCCGACCCCGAAGTGGCCCGCCTGCGCGCGGTTCTGGCCGAGACCCTGGCCGAACTGGAGCGGTTGCGGGCCTTGCTGGGGTGACACGCATCGGGCCCCTATAGTCATAGTCGGGCTCGACACGACCATCGTCCGGGTCTCCTGGCGCCGACTATTTCCATGATTTCAAACGGCATTCTGCTTGGCGATGGTCGGGTCGAGCCCGACCAGGACGGGTTGGTGGTGACCTGATGCCAAAGCGGGCGCGCTGAAAATGGCGCCGGACTCTTGCATCCGACGCCGGCCTCGGGTCTGATCCGCCCCGGATGCGCCTGTAGCTCAATTGGTCAGAGCCGGCGGCTCATAACCGCTTGGTTGTAGGTTCGAGTCCTACCGGGCGCACCATCCTCCTCCCCTGCCCCCCTACCCCGCCGTCAGGATACGCCGCAGCCCATACCGCATCGGGCGGGTGCGGGCGGCGCGTTCCCGTGGGTAGCCGAGGGAGACTTCCTCATGGCGGACGCCATCGATCTCCTCGGTCAGGGGAATGTGCAGGTGGCCATGAATGGCGGCGACGGCCCGGTAGCGGCGGTGCCAGTCGGCGGTGTGGCGGGTGCCGCACCACAGGCTGAACTCCGGATACCGCAGGCGACTGACGGGACCCGGGTGCAGGGGCCAATGGGCGATCAGGACGGTGCGGATGTGGTCAGGCAGCGTGTCGAGCCGGTCGGTCGTGTAGGCTAGGCGATCGGCGCACCAGGCCTCCCGCGACGGGTAGGGATCGGGCGGCAGGCGGATTTCATCGGTGCAGACCACCCCGGCGGCATAGGCGGCGGCCATCGCCTCGGCCTTCGTCGCGCCTTCCGGCCGAAGGGTGTAGTCGTAGAAGACGAACAAGGGGGCGATGGCGATCGGGCCGGCGGGATCGGGCCACATCGGGTAGTCGTCCTCCGGCGTCAGGACATCCAGGGAGCGGCATTGTTCGACCAGATGCCGGTAGCGCGCCTCCCCCCTCGCCTCGCCGTCCCCACGGCTCCAGAGGTCGTGGTTGCCCGGGGTGAACAGTACGCGGGCGAAGCGGGATCGCATCAGGGCGAGGAAGGCCACGATGTCGTCCATGCCATGCGCGATGTCTCCGGCCACGGCGAGCCAGTCGTCGGGCGTGTCAGGGCGCAGGGTGTCGGCCAGCGCCCGGTTCTCCCGGTAGTTCAGATGGAGGTCGCTGATGGCGAACAGCGACGGGCCGGGGGAATCGGAGGAGGGTGGGGACTCGGACGGGAATGGGGGATCAGATGCCACGGTGTGCCTTTCGGTTCATCTTCCCTTAACCGGTTGTCTGTATCCTGCCGTCATGGTGGACGCGATACAAAATGCGGCGGCGGGCCAGCCCGCGGCCATCTCCCGCAAGCCCCGCGCGGGGCGGCGAGGAAATGGGGCAACCTTCCAGCAGGTGCTGAACCGAGGCATGGCGGGCAAGGCGACGCAGCCGTAGGCGAACGCGGCCCTGCGCCAGGTGGCATTCCGCCCGGCCGCGCTGGTCAGCCCGCGCACCGCGCCCGAGGAGGCCAGCGCCGCGCTGACCCAGGCCATGACGCGGGAGAATGTGTCCGATTCCTGGCGGAAAGGGCTGGAATTCATCATGCAAAAGGAATCGCCCTTGCGGCGCTGTGCCGACGGATTGCTGCGATCCGCCTGTCTGTCGCTGTTTGGGTCCGTCCTGAAGGGCCCACCCACGCCGGACAGCGACGTCGATCTTCTGGTGGAATTCGTTCATGAGTTGCAACATATACTGGTTCGTTTCGCGGAGATCGAGGCGGAGTTGTCAGCGTAAATCGCGGTAGGGACGCCCATTGCTGGGCGCCCCCCGCACAGAACCGTACGGGCGGAATTCCTGCATACGGCTCCCATCTTGGGTCTTTGACGCGAAAGCGCTGAGCAGGCCGGGGATAGGATATCCGGGGTTTGGGCAGCCAGCGATCCGCCAACCGGTCCATATCTGTTGAAGGCCTCGCTCAAGGACGGCGTGACCCCAAAGGACGTGTTGACCGACGATGCGGCGACGTTGCTGGCCGCCAAGCTGAAGACGCCACTGCAAATCGGCCAGCATCTGGTGCTCGCGTTCGAAGCCGGGTTCGAGATCGGCGCCAAGCCCATCGCCGCCGGCGTCGTCGAGGCGGTCCTGTTCTGCAAGCTCGACGAATTGGAGCCGCAGTTGACCCGCAACGGCTATGACCTGCGCAGCCTGGTGGAACAGTTTGACGCCAAGCCGGCCGAAATCCGCCGGCTGCTGCGGGGTGACCTGAACGCGGGCCGTGCGCGGGAACTTATGGATGAGATGCGCGCGGCCGGACTGCCCACATAATCGCAACGGGTTTTCTGGCGGATTCCGGTCGAGATGGGCCGGTTGGGCGCGCCCGCCAGAAAACCGTCCGTTTTCCGCGCGAACCGGCCCCCGCCGCCGCACGCTCAGTCTCTGGTAATGTGCGTGGGAACGTTTGATCTTGCGTCCGTCTCACCGAGCCTGCGTTCAGTCTCAAACAATCCGCGTCGAGACGCCCCGATAGTCTCAGCAAATCTGCGTCGGAAAGCCCTCTTGATTGTGCGTCGGACCGGTTATGGTTGCGCGCCCTGATCGTAGTGAGGACACCAGATGAAGCAAGCAAGTTTCATCACCATAGCGACGCTCGTGATAACCACCGGGCTCTGGGTCGCCGGGCGGATCACGCAGGGGCTGACGGAGGAACTCTGGCCGTGGCGCGCGCCGGCGCAGATCACCGCGCTCTGGATGCTGAACCTCGTGGCGCTGACGCTGGTCGCGGGCACGCGCGCCCGTGCGCTCGAGCCGATGTTCGGCGGGCTCGACCAAGCGATCCGTCTGCATCGCCGGCTCGGGGGCGCGGCCCTGATCGTGATGCTAGTGCACATCCTGCTGCTGGTGCCGCCACGACTCGGAATATCGGTGGGCGAGGTGTTCAACCCGCTCCACCCCAACAGCCCGTTCTGGATCGACGTCGTGGCGAGTTGGCTCGTGCTGCCGCTGGCGCTCGCAATTTGGTGGCGCAAGCTGCCGCATAACATCTGGCTCTGGGTGCATCGGACGCTCGGCGTGCTGCTGATCCTCGCCTGTGCGCATTCGCTCACGGTCAGCGAGACGGTGCGAGCCTATGAGCCGTTGCGGTTCTGGATGTTCCTGCTGGTCGGCATCGGGTTGGTGGCCATCGTCTACCGGTTGCTGATGTTCCGCCGCATGGGCCCGCGGCATGGCTACGCGGTCGAGGCCGTGGTACCGCGCGGCAAGCATGTGGTGGACCTGCAGCTTCGCCCGCGCGACCGGCGGATGAGCTTCGATCCGGGCGCCTTCGTCTATGTGTCTGTGCGCGGGTCCGCCGTCGTCCCCAACGAGCTGCACCCCTTCTCGATCTCCTCGAGCCCGGCCGAACGCGACCTGCGCCTGTCGATCCGCAAGGTCGGTGACTGGACCAACCGCCTGCCGGGGTTGGAGCCGGGCACGGCGGTGGATATCTACGGGCCGTTCGGCGGCTTCACCCCGCATGCCTTCGTCGGCCACCGGCGGCTGGTGATGATCGGCGCGGGCATCGGCATCACGCCGTTCCTGTCCATGCTGCGCTTCGAGCTGGTGAACAACGATTTCCGCCGCGTCTGGCTTTACTATTCGGTCCGCGACAGCGCCGACGCGCCCTATGACCACGAGATCGCGGACCTCTCGCTCAAGGCCGATTCCTGGGTGGACTACGTGCTGTGGGATTCGAAGGCGCGCGGCCGGCTGACCGCCGCGGCCGTGCATGAGGAAGCATCGCCCTTCGGCGACTACGCGGTGATGTTGTGCGGCGCCAACCCCTTCATCCGCGACATGCGCACGCAGTTCCGCGCGCTCGGCCTGCCCGAGTCGCGCATCATCGCCGAGGAGTTCCAGCTGCGCTGAACCGGCGCCGCTTTCAGCGCATGAGGCTTTCGCGCATCGCCTCCAGCAGGCGGCGGTCGGCATCGTCCAGCGGACATACGGCCAGGGACGCGCCGCGATCTCCAGTTGATACGAGAGAACTGAGTTCCCCATCATTGAATTGCCGAGTAATCGTCCCTGCAAGGGCAAAACAAACCACCGACAGCACCACCCGCAACCGGAATAGCCCACGGCGCCACTGCAGCGGCTTATCCCCTCGCTTCGGTTTCCAACTCGGCCCGGTGCCGCTCGATCAGGTCGGTAATCACGTCCG
Source organism: Asaia bogorensis (assembly GCA_945873195.1). Taxonomy (GTDB): domain Bacteria; phylum Pseudomonadota; class Alphaproteobacteria; order Acetobacterales; family Acetobacteraceae; genus Rhodopila; species Rhodopila bogorensis_A. The sequence continues at coordinate 466 of CAMCDA010000132.1, read as the reverse complement.
ATACAGACGGGCGCCCGCTGCCGGCATTAGCGCGGCGCACGGCCACCAGGCGCAACAGCGCATGGGCATCCTTCGGGATGTAGATTGCCGTCGTGGTCATGTGCCGCTTCCTCGGCCGCCACCTGATCAACATCGGCCTTGATGCCCGTCAGCAGGCTTTCCTTGCGCCTCGGCGGAGTTGTATGCGCTGCCCTTGCGTGTGATTCGCTACGTCTTCATCGTAGAAGACTTTCACCTCCTGCTCCTTGCCAGTCTCCCGGCGCACTTCCAACCGACGGAAACATTGACTCTCCTGTCAGTGCCTCCTCGTCATACCGGCGCAGGCCGGCATCCACGAATCTCCCAGGCTGCAACAACGGCAATCGTGGATGGTGGCCATCCGGCCGCCATGACGGGGTCGCAACGCCGATGCGTCATTGTTTCGGCCGGTTGGTATAAGATGGGCCGTGGAGCCAGATCACAGCGA
>CAMCDA010000131.1 GCA_945873195.1 Asaia bogorensis | reverse complement strand
TGCTTGCGTTGCGGATCAATCGTCTGAACGGGGACTGGGACGCTTATTGGGCGGCGCTGGCCGACAGGCCGTCGGCACCCGCCAATTTCAACCAGCCAGAAGCGTCATCGAACGCCGCCGCTTGATCCCACAACTTTGGTTCGCACCCCGCTGGCAAGGTTCGCCTCGGCGGCTTCGCGCCGACGCTGAGCACCACGGATGCTGGCAAGGTTCGTCTGGGTGGCTTCGCCCCGACCCTGTCCACCACGGACGCTGGCAAGGTGCGTCTGGGCGGCTTCGCCCCGACGCTGTCCACCACGGACGCCGGCAAGGTTCGCTTGGGCGGCTTCGCCCCGACGCTGTCCACCACGGATGCCGGCAAGGTCCGCCTCGGCGGTTTTGCCCCGACGCTGTCCACCACGGACGCCGGTAAGGTTCGTCTGGGTGGTTTTGCCCCGACGCTGTCCACGACGGACGGCGGCAAGGTTCGCCTCGGTGGCTTCGCGCCGGCGCTGGCCACCACGGACGCTGGCAAGGTTCGCCTCGGCGGCTTCGCCCCGACCCTCCCGACCAGCCGCTAAACGTCGGCTCCCGCGACGAGACGCGGGACGCGATCCAGGCTATCAGGAACGAACGTGAACCGGGTCGTCAGACCCGGTTTTACGTCGTCCTAATCACGAAGGAACCGGCCACCGTGAGCACGCCCCCCGTCCCGACCTCGGACGCGCCAGCCGCCAAGCCGAAGCTGATCACCTTCCATCGCATGGTGCCGAATGCCCGCCTGCCGCAGCGGGCCGACCGCTCGGCCGCGGGATCCCTGCCGACGCGGGCCTTCCGCTATTGCGAACCAGCGACCTCGGCCTCCGGCTTCGGCTATTACATGTTCCCGCCGATCGGGTTCTCGGTCATGTGGGACGGGCACGACATCCTTTGGACCTATGAGGGCGTGGGCGAGTGGTTCCCTCTCAAATCCGTCCAATTCCCGGGCTTCCGTGACCAGTTCGAAGCCACCGCCCCGGATGAGATCAAGGATTTCTCCCCTCCCTTCCTCGGTGCCCTGCAGGAATCTGGCCTGATCCAGCTATGGACCGGCTTCGTCGTGCGCACCGCGCCTGGCTACAGCCTGCTGGTCCGCGCGCCCGCCAACCTGCCGCGGGCCGGTGGCTACGAGCATTTCGAGGGCATCGTCGAAACCGACCGCTGGTTCGGCCCCCTGATCACCAACATCCGCCTGACCAAGACCGATGTCCCCATCGATTTCCGACCGGATTACCCGCTGTTGCAGGTCCAGCCGATCCCGCGCCACATCTATGACGACTCGCATTTGAACAATTACGAGCTCGTGCCGAAGCTCGACCAGTTCACGCCCGAGGATTGGGACGACTACTACGACACCGTCGTCCGCCCGCACGTGCAGGAACATCGCCCACGCGGCCAGTACGCCGCCGCCGCGCGCAGACGCCGAGCGGGCGAGGAGACGAAGGGATAGTCAGGCGAAGGCCCGTTCCTTTTCCAGCAAGGCGCGCTTGTTCGGCACGCCCCAGCGGTAGCCGGTCAGGTCCCCGTCGCTGCCGACGATCCGGTGGCACGGCACCGCCAGCGATACGGGGTTCCTGGCGCAGGACCGTGCCACGGCCCGGATCGCGCGCGGATTGCCGACCATCTCGGCCAACTGCCCATAGGTCCGGGTTTCGCCGGCCGGGATCAGACATAGAGTCTGCCAGACCCGCTGCTGAAACGCCGTCCCGCGCAGGTCCAGCGGCAGCTCCAGGGCCTGTTTCGGTTCTTGCAGAAAATCGAGCACCGTCCGCAGCGTCTCCGCCAGCGTATCGTCGCCGACGATGATCTCGGCCTTGGGGAAGCGATGGCGCAGATCGCCCAGCAGCGCGTCATCCGGTTCCGCGAAGCCGAGGAAACAGACGCCCTTGTCGGTCGCACCCACCAGCAGGCGGCCGAACGGACTGTCAGCCAGGGCGGTGCGGATCACCTCCCCCTGCCCGCCGCGCCGCACGGCGCCGGGGGTCATTCCCAGCAGCGCGCCGGTTTTCTCATAGACCCGGCTTTCCGATCCGAAGCCCGCATCGACGACCGCATCCGCGACACGCGCCCCGTTGGCCAGCGCAATATGCAGGCGTCTGGCACGCACGCCCTCGGCATAGCTGCGCGGCGTGACACCGGTGTGATCGCGGAACATCCGCAGGAAGTGGAAGCGCGAATAGCCCGACCGTTCGGCCAGCGCTTCCAGGGAGGGGATGGTTTCGGACGCCTCGATATGCGCGCAGGCATCCTGGACCACGGCTTGCGCGATCCGGGCACGCTCGCCCTTGGGATCGCAGCGCTTGCAGGCGCGGAAGCCGGCGGCCTCGGCGGCGTCGGGCGACGTGAAAAAGCGCGTGTTCTTGCGCAACGGACGGGGTGAGGGACAGGCCGGGCGGCAATAGACGCCCATCGTCGTCACCGCGTACAGGAAATCGCCGGGCTGGCGATCAAGGACGCGTTGCCAGAGAGCGTCGTCCGACAGCGCATCAACAGGTGTCATGATGTTCATGCCGGCAGTTTGGCGCCGCGGGCGCGGCGGCGCCATCCGGCCATTGCGCCGGCTATCGTCAGCGGATGATGATTTCCACGCGCCGATTCTGCGGCTCCCGCGTGTTCGGGTCGGTCGGGACCAATAGCTTGGTGTCGCCGAAGCCCTGGATTGAGATCGCCTGGCGTGGCACGTTCAGCTTGACCAGTTCGGCCGCGACGGCCTGGGCGCGTCGGACCGACAGGCCCTGGTTGTGTTGCTTCGTTCCGGAGGTGTCGGTGAAGCCATTCACCTCGATCCGGGTATAGGCGACGCGGGTCGAAGCCTCCGCCGCTTCCTTGACAACGCCCCGCGCGCGGTCTGTCAGCGTGGCTTTGTCCCAATCGAAGAACACGAGATAGGAGCGGGCGGCGGCGGGCGCGGGTGTCGCGGCGGCAACCGGGGCGGCGGGTGGCGGGGTCACGCCGAAGGCATAGCGAACGCCCAGCAGAAAGCTGTGGTTGTATTGCTGTTGCGTCTGGACATTGGTTCGGATGTTGCCGGGTGTCGTGACGCCGGTGCCGGATGATTCCCCCAGCACGCCGAAGAAGCGATACTCGGTGGTCAGCGACAGGCCGGGCACGCCGGGCATCGGGAAGGACAGGCCGGCGATCGCCTGCACGGCGAAGCGTCCCTTGGTGTCGTTGGTCGTTGTTGTCGCGCCGCCGCTTGTGACGGTCACGTTATCGGCATGGGTCCAGGCATAGCCGACGCCGCCGCCGATATAGGGATAGATCCAGGCGGATCCGACATCCATGTCGAACAAGGCATTGGCCATGACGCCATAGGTCTGCAACGATCCACCGCCATTCGTGGTCAGGCCGCCCGTCGTGCCCTTGGTGCCGATGCTACGGTAATTGCCTTCCAGTTCCAGTCGCAGTCCGTTGCCGAACCCGTAGCCGAGGCTGCCCAGGCCAACCAAGCCGCCTTCGGTTCGCAACTGGGTGCGCGGGGTGGTCGCGGTCGGGGTCTGGAGGCCGATGTCTTCCGGCACATTGTAGCCGGCGCCGCCGCCTAGGTAGATGCCCTTGAACGGTTGAGCCTGCGCCGAACCGGCCCAGCCGAGTGATCCCAACAGCGCACTCGCGCAGAGCATCCTGACCTTCAACACGCGCATCGTCCTTGGCAGTTCAAACGGGACCATACTGGCCACGATCAAGTCATGGCTGATTCAGCGGGCTTTGTCATCATGCAACGAAAAAGGGGCGCCCGGAGGCGCCCCTGATCCTTGGTCATCAAGCTCTGATCGGAAGGATCAGCGGATGATGATTTCCACGCGCCGGTTCTGCGGCTCGCGGGTGTTCGGGCCGGTCGGAACCAGCAGCTTCGTGTCGCCGAAGCCCTGGATCGCGATGGAGTTGCGAGCAACGCCGTTCTTGACCAGTTCCGCGGCAACCGCCTGGGCGCGGCGAACCGACAGACCCTTGTTGTAAGCCGGGGTGCCGGAGGTGTCGGTGAAGCCGTTAACCTCGATCTTGGTGTACTGCACCTTGCGCGAGTTGTCGGCGGCTTCCTTGATGATCCCGCGGGCGCGATCCGTGAGGGTCGCCTTGTCCCAATCGAAGAACACGAGGTAGGAGCGCGACGGCGCGGCGGCGGGGGCAACGGCCGGAGCCGGTGCGGGGGCCGGAGCCTGGCCGAAGTTGTAACGCACACCGAACAGGGCGGAGTGGTTGAAGTTCTGGTTGAACGACACGTTGCCGTTCGTCACGACGCCGGTCGTGGCGACGGTGCGCGCGGAGTAGGCACGCGAGCCGGACAGACCCATGAAGCGATATTCAGCCGTCAGAGCCAGACCCGGAACCGAAGCGATCGGCATCGCGGCGCCCAGGATCGCCTGGTAGGCGAAGGCACCCTGCGTGGAGTTGCCGAACGTCACGCGACCGAGGGTGTTCGCGCCGTAACCGTTCTGCATGTTGACGGCCTGATAGCCGACACCAGCGCCGATGTAGGGCTGAACCATCGTGGAAAGGCCCACGAAGTCATACAGCACGTTCACCATCGCGCCGTACTTCTGTTCCTTCGCGCCGCCGGTGGAGACGTTGCCGAAGCCGGTCAGGTTGTTGAGGGTGTTGTAGCGATAGCTACCCTCAACTTCAGCGCGCAGACCGTTGCCGAAGCCATAGCCCAGCGACAGAACAAAGGCCGGCCCAACGGTCGTGTTGAACTTGCCGGAGGTGGTCGCGATGCCAGGAATGGCGTCAACCGTTTCCTGCTGCATGAGGTTCACGCCGGCGCCAGCACCCATATAGATGCCTTTGACCGCCTGGGCGTTGGCCGCGACCGGTAGAGCCAGGATGGTGGCCGCTACCAAAGCACTGCGGAGCTTCATTCATCTTCTCCTATTTCATCGTCAGATGAGGCGCTGGCCACAGGCAGCCGCGCTTCCGTCAAGGACATCTTGTAGACCAAACACATAGGCCGTGACGAGGGGGTAATGTGGGTTTCGCGTCACTTGTGGCAATTCCGCAACAGGGCCCCGTCAGGGCATCACAGGCATGGGTATGGCTATCCCGAACGCACCATCCCTAGCCCAACCAAAACCATGGCGGAAGAGAACAGGAGTCGAACCTGCCCGGGACCGCTTGGCGACCCCAACCGGGTTTGAAGTCCGGCCGGCCCACCGGGACCGCTTCTCTTCCACCAACGAGTATGAACGGATCAGGCAGGCAACGGAAGACGCCTCAAAAACTCAGCCTCCTCCGCCATTTCCAGGCATCGGCAGTCCAGCCACAACCGTCCCTCGGCAATCCGCCCAATCACCGGCCGGGACAGCCCGCGCAGTTCGGCAGCCAGCGCGGCCAGGTCACCACCGCCGATCGTGACCGAAACCGATGGCAGCAAATCAACCGGCAACGCGCCCGACCCGATCTGGCTATGGCAATCGGCCGTTTTCACCGGACGATCAGGCCAACGGCGCTGCATTTCGCTTGCCATACGTTCGGCGGTCGCGCGGATTTCCGCTTGTGGCCGCGTCAAAAGCCGCAAGGCCGGCAGCCGATCCGCCAGCCGATCGGGGTCGAGATGCAGGCGCAACACCACCTCCAGCGCCGCCAGCCGGCCCTTGTCCAGGCGCAGCGCGCGTTTCAGCGGGTTGGCATTCAGCTGCTTGATCAGGTCGGCCCGCCCCACGATCAGTCCCGCCTGCGGCCCGCCGAGCAGCTTGTCACCAGAAAAAGTTACCAGATCGGCCCCAGCGGCGAGGGACTCCTGGGGCATCGGCTCATGCGGCAAGCCCCACCGCGCGAGGTCCACCAGACTGCCACTGCCCAGGTCCTCGATCATCGGAAGTTGGGCGGCGTGCGCGATCGTTGCCATTTCACTGGTTGATACGGACGCGGTGAAACCGGAAATCGCATAGTTGGCTTGATGCACACGCATAAGTGCCGCGGTCGCGGGACCGATCGCTCCGGCATAGTCGCGCGGGTGGGTCCGGTTGGTGGTCCCGACCTCCCGCAGGATCGCGCCGGAGCGCGCCATGATGTCCGGAACCCGGAATGCGCCACCGATCTCGATCAGTTCCCCGCGGGAAACCGCGACCTCCTTGCCCAGCGCCAGGGTGTTCAGCACGAGCATGACGGCGGCGGCGTTGTTGTTGACGACGGTCGCGGACTCGGCGCCGGTGAGCTGGCGCAGCAACGGGACGATGTGACTGTCCCGCTCCCCCCGCCGGCCCGTCCCGGTATCGAATTCCAGCGTTGTCGCGCCGGCCATCGCCTCGGCCGCGGCCTGGGCGGCTTCCGGCGGGATTGGCGATCGGCCGAGATTGGTGTGCAGCACCGTCCCCGTCAGGTTGAACACCAGCCGCTGGGACGTGGCGAAGCGACGGTTCAGCGTGTCGGCGGCGGTATCGATCACGGCCGCAGCCGAAGCACCGAAGGCGCGGGCCGACCGGCGGGCGGCGAGTTCGGCGCGAAACGCCTCGGTCGTCGCATCGCGGCCGAACCGGTCCAGCAACACCGCGGCCTCGGGCGCGCGCAACAGGGCATCGACGGACGGCAGGGGGCTGGTACGGTCGGTCATCGGACCCATGGTAAGCCGTGGCGCGGAAGGGACAAGCGCATGAGCACGATGATCGAGATACCGACCCTGCGGACACCCAACCTTACGCTGCGGGCGTTCCGCGCCGGGGACCTGGACGCGTTCGCCGCGCTGAACGCCGATCCGCTGTTCCGCCGCTATCTGGGCGGCGGAACCCTCCTTTCCCGCCCCGAAACCTGGGCCCTCATGGAAACCGCGCTCGGCCAATGGGCGCTGCGCGGGTACGGGATATTTGTGGTCGAGTCCGAAGGGGTCTTCCTCGGCCGCGTCGGCATCCTGCACCCGGCGGATTGGCCGGAACCGGAACTCGCCTGGGGCATCGCGCCCGCCGCCTGGGGACGCGGCCTCGCCACCGAAGCGGCCCGCGCCGTCCGCGCCTGGGGCTGCGAGCGGTTCCGCTTTCCCCGTCTCGTGAGCTTTATCGTGCCGGAGAACCAGGCATCCGCCCGCGTTGCCCAGAAGCTGGGCGCCGTGATTGAGGGCAAGGTCGCGGTCCGCGCGTTCGTCGCGGACCTTTGGGTGCATCCCGCGCCGGGCACGGGGGTGATGGCCTGACCCGCGTCAGGCCGGGCTGAACGCGCTGTCGTCGGGCATCGGCAGCATCGCCGAACCTTCCAACCCCGGCATGCACTTGGCTTTGTAGAGACCCTCCTCCTCCACCGCCCGGGCGAGCAAATCGGCGCGATAGACCTGGCGCGCGACCTGATCCAGGTCCAGATCCGGCGGCACCCATTCCCAGCGCCGCATCTGACCCAGGAACCATGCGGCGTGGGCGCGGGCCGGGTACCAGACCTCTCCAGCGTGGAAGCGAATGCGCTCCACGCCTGTCCCGCCGGGCAGGGCCATGCGGGTGGGGCCGAGCGGAAGGTCGAGCCAGGCGGGATCGGCGAGGGAGGCGGCGATGGAGTCGGCCTGGTCGGGGAAGTCGCACACGCGCTGAGCCCGGAGCATGGCCTTGATCAGCCGCTGAAGTGTGTCCGGCTCCGCCTTGGCCCAAAGCGCGTTGACCGCCAGGCATTTCTCCGGATGCGCCGGCCAGACCGAGGATGTGCCGGTGACAGCCCTGCCGGCGCCGCTTTGCTCCGCGCATTCGCCCCAGGGCGCGCCGGCGCAGAACCCGCTGATCTGACCCTTGGCCAGGGCCTCGACGACCGAGGCCGGCGGCATGACCACCGTTTCAACATCGCGATCGGGATCAACGCCGGCCAAGGCGAGCCAGTAGCGTAGCAGCAGGTTGTGGGTGGAGTAGCGATGCACGACCGCCAGCCGCGGCGGGGCAGGCTGGCCGCGCAGCCATTCCAGCAGATGCGGCGCGCTGGCCCCGCGCGTCAGGCCGGTTTCCATGCCAAACACGATGCTGTTGCCGCCCTGGGTCAGGCCCATCGGCACGATCATCGGCGCCGGCGCGCCGCGCAGTCCGATCGTCGAGGCCAGCACCAGCGGCGGCAGCATGACGGCGGCGTCCATCAGGCCGTAGGTCAGCTTGTCGGCGATATTGGCCCAGGATGGCTCGACCGATATCCGCGCCTCGATCCCGAGTTCGGTGAAGATGCCGCGTACGGCGGCGACGATCACGGGCGCGCTGTCGACCAGCCGCAGGACCCCGATGCGAACTGGCGCGGTCATGCCGCCTCTCCTTCATGCGCGCGCACAATTTCCTCCGCGATATCCACGATGCGCCGGCTTCGGGTCATGGCCTGACGGCGCAGCCAGCGATACGCCTCGGGTTCGTTGACGCGCCGCACCTTGATCAGGATTGCCTTGGCGCGGTCGATGGTTGCGCGTTCCCGCAGCTTGCCCTCGGCCGCGCGAAGGAGGACCCGCGACATTTCGTGCTGCTGGAACAGGGCGGTGGCGGCGCGCAGGATGGGTTTCACGTCCGGCGGCGGCAGGCCGAGCGCGTTGTAGGACGACACGCCGGCGCCGATCGCTTCTTCCATGAAGGCGGGATCGTCCTGGTCGACGAACAGTACGATGGGGCGCGGTGATTGGGCGGTGACCTGGCGGATGCCTTCCAGCGCGTCGCGGTCGGGGCGCGCCATGTCCACCAGCACGATGTCGGGCGACAGGGTGGCGACCGCGTCGGCCAGCGACATCGCGGGGTCGAGGTGGAGCACCGTCAGGCCCGGATCGGCGGCCAGCACCCGTGCCACCGCTCCCGCCCGTTCGGCATCATCATCGGCCAGCAAAACCCGCACGGCACCCGTCTCATGTTGCGTTGCAGCATGATCTAGCAAGCGCCGTGCCGAACCGGACGGACCATGCGGCGGACGCACCCGGCGGGTCGGGGTGTGGTCGGAACTTGTTCAATTCCGCCTGAGTCCGGAGGGGTGGCGCAACATCACGCGGAGCGGGCACCGGTCTGCTCTGGGGAAGCCGCCCCGAGGCTGGATAGATTTACGGCATCATCTGGAGAGGACTGGCGCGATCCTGGGCATGGGAGCGAGCGGTCTATTCGTGCGCGAGTACCCAATCGTTGACGAAGCTCGCGAGACCGTTGGCGCGGAAATCGCGTTTCAGCGCGGCCTCGTCATAGTCTTCCCGCACCCAATCGAGGAACGGCTTCCGGCCCTCGCCTTCACGCTGATAGCGCAGGATGAAGGCGTCCAGGATACCGGTGCGGGCCTGCTTAATGTGGCCAAAGCGCCAGGACAATTGCTTCAGGGCGTCGGCGGCGGAACCGCCATGCAGCAGCACCCACAGCGCGGCGGCGATGCCGGCCCGGTCGGCGCCCGACTTGCAATGGACGATGGCGGGGCCTTGCATGGTCTCGAAGATGTGATGGATCCGCAGGATGCGATCGACCTGCGGGGCGCCGCGGCTTTCCAGCGCCATGTCGTGGAATTCCAGCCCCAGACGGTGTGCGGCGTCCCGGGACAACGCATCCGAGCCGCTTTGGGTCTTGCCGCGCAAATTGATCACGGTGCGAATGCCCAACGTGCGCTGCATGCGGCGCAGGCGCTGAGGCGTCGGGTGGTTGCAGCGGTAAAGCTTGCCAGGGGCAACGACCGACAGATTGCCCCAGATCAGGCGGAACACCGCATGGTCGATGAACAGCGAGTCCACCCAGGCGAGCGCACGCCCGCGGGCGGTGTTCACATCGCCTCTGAAGATGGAGTCCATGGAAGTGCGGTCACGCCTGGCTGTGCGCGCGGACTATGCCCGCGGCGGTCAGTTCCGCGCAACCCGCGCGTCCTAAGCCGACATTCGTGGCGAGGGCCACGAATGTCGGCTTAGGACTGTTTGATGGTGCATCAATTCATCGCCTCCGCACCTGCGGCGCTCCGCCGAATGATGCTTAAGGCGATTGGACAACCCGCGCCATGGCATCGGCCAGGTCGTCGCGCCCGTCGGCGCGCAGGCCGGCGATTACCCGCTGCTGGTCCACCGGCGGCCGGTTCTGGCTGAGCTTCACCTTGCCCTCCAGCCGGAGGATCGGGATGGCGATTCCGACAATGCCCTTCAGCATTCCGTTGATGAAGTCGGCGGGCGCATCGGACACCGCCCAGGGGCGTTCGCGTTCGCCTTCATGCCGGTCAGTCAGGCGGGTGACCACGTCCAGCAGGCGGGCAGGGTCGTCGAACGCCTCCAGCGGGCCATGGGCGTGGATGGCGCTGTAGTTCCAGGTGGGGACGACCTTGCCGGTCTCGGCCTTGGCTTCGTACCAGGACGGGGTGATGTAGCCCTCGGCCCCCTGGAAGATCACCATGGTCTGCACCGAGGGATCAGCCAGGCGCGCATGCGGGTTGGCGCGGGCGACATGGCCGATCAGCGTGCCGTAGGGCGCGGGTTCGGGGTCGAGCAGCAACGGGAGATGAGTCCCGAACAGCCCATCCGCTGTCAGGCTGACCATGGTCGCGAGGCCGGTGGCGCGGATCGCGGCGTGCAGCGTTGCAACGTCGGATTCAAGGAAATGCCGCGGGGCGTACATGGTCGGTGGCCTCGATTCTCATGGTTCAGTGGGCGCCTTGGTTGCCCACCCGTCCCCGGCAAGGAAGGCCTGATTCGCCAGATGGGGTCAGACCAATAGGGAAGGCATGGCTGGGGCGGGAGGATTCGAACCTCCGCATGACGGAGTCAAAGTCCGTTGCCTTACCGCTTGGCGACGCCCCATGCGCGGACGGGGTGATAGGTCCCCGCGCGTTCCACGTAAAGCGGGATCAGCGCGTTATCCCAGCCGCCCGTGGCAATGCTTGTATTTCTTGCCCGATCCGCAGGGGCAATGCGCGTTCCGTCCCACGTTGCGCCAGGTCGCGGGATCGTTCGGGTCCACCGCCTCGGCCGCCGGCATGCCGGACAGCGCGATCGGATCGGACAGCACATTCACCCCGCCTTCGCCGCTGTCGAACATGAACGGCGATTCCGCGCTCGGGTGGCTTTCCATGAACGGTACCATGGCCGGCTGCTCGATCGGCGGCGCATCGCCGGCGAGTTCCACCCGCGCGAGCACGGACGACACCCGCTCCTTCAGCTCATCCAACATGGCGTTGAACAGGACGAAGGCCTCGGACTTGTATTCGTTCAGCGGGTCGCGCTGGCCGTAGGCGCGCAGCCCGATGCCTTGGCGGAGGTGATCGAGCGCATGCAGATGTTCCTTCCAGACCGCGTCCATGGTCTGGATCAGGATGCTTTTCTCGATATAGCGCAGCAGCTCGGTGCCAAAATTGGCGGCCTTGGCGGCCATCATCTCGTCCACGGACTTTTGGATGCGTTCGCGCAGCGCGACCTCGTCGGTGCCTTCCTCGGCCCCCCAGGCCTGGATCGGCAGATCCATCCCGAACACCCGGTTCACGTCGGCGGCGAGGTCCGCCAGTTCCCAGTTTTCGCTGAAGGCGTGCTCGGGCACGCGGCGGGAGACCATCGCGGCGACGATCTCCTCCCGCATGTCGCGGATCGTTTCCGCGACGTCTTCGGCCCGCATGAACTCCTTGCGCTGGGCATAGACCTCCTTGCGCTGGGCGTTCATCACGTCGTCGTATTTCAGCACGTTCTTGCGGGTGTCGAAGTTCCGCGCCTCGACCTTTTTCTGGGCTTTTTCCAGGGCCTTGTTGATCCAGGGATGGACGATCGCCTCCCCGTCCTTCAGCCCCAGCTTCTGCAGCATCCCGCCCATCCGGTCGGAACCGAAGATGCGCATCAGGTCGTCTTCCAGCGACAGGAAGAAGTGCGAGCGCCCCGGATCGCCCTGCCGGCCGGAACGGCCGCGCAGCTGGTTGTCGATGCGGCGGCTTTCGTGGCGTTCCGTGCCGATGACGAACAATCCGCCGGCGGCCTTCACCTGGTCGTGCGCGGCGGCGATTTCAGCGCGGACGGCCTGTTCCTTGGTCGCGCGTTCGGCTTCGTCCTCGATCCCGGCGAGTTCCTTCCGCAGCCGCATTTCCAGGTTGCCGCCGAGTTTGATGTCGGTGCCACGGCCGGCCATGTTGGTGGCGATGGTGATCGCGCCCGGCGCGCCGGCATCCGCCACGATCTCGGCTTCCTGTTCGTGGAAGCGGGCGTTCAGGACGGCGTGCGGGACGTTCTTCTTCTTCAGCAGGTTGCTGATCGTCTCGCTTTTCTCGATCGACGTGGTGCCGACCAGGACCGGCTGGCCCTGCTTGCGGGCTTCCTCGATCAGGTTCGCGACGGCTTCGTATTTCTCGGTGGCCGACCGGTAGACCTCATCGTCTTCGTCCTTGCGGGAGACATCGACGTTGGTCGGCACCTCGACGACGTCGAGCTTGTAGATCTCCGCGAACTCATCGGCCTCGGTCATTGCCGTGCCGGTCATGCCGCCGAGCTTGGGATACAGGCGGAAGTAGTTCTGGAAGGTGATGGACGCCAGCGTCTGGTTTTCCGGCTGGACGGTGACGTGTTCCTTGGCCTCCAGCGCCTGGTGCAGCCCTTCGGAGTAGCGGCGGCCCTGCATCATGCGGCCGGTGAATTCATCGATGATGACGACCTGGTCCTGGCGGACGATGTAGTCGACATCGCGGGTGAACAGCGCGTGGGCGCGCAGCGACTGCTGGACGTGATGGATGACCGACACGTTCAGCGGGTCGTACAGGCTGCCCTCGGTCATCACGCCGGCGGCGAGCAGCATCGCCTCCACCGTCTCGGATCCCGGTTCGGTCAGGGCGACTGTCTTGAACTTTTCATCCTTTTCGTAGGTGGACGGGTCCTTGACCAGTTCCTTCACCACCGCGTCCACCTGCTGGTACAGGCCGGAGCTGTCTTCGGCGGGACCCGAGATGATCAGCGGCGTCCGCGCCTCATCGATCAGGATGCTGTCGACCTCATCCACGATGCCGAAGAAGAACTCGCGCTGGGTCATATCTTCCAGCCGGAACTTCATGTTGTCGCGCAGGTAGTCGAAGCCGAACTCGTTGTTGGTGCCGTAGGTGATGTCGCAGGCGTATTGGGCGCGCTTGGTATCGTCGTCCTGGCCGTGGACGATGACGCCCACGCTCATGCCCAGGAAGTTGTAGATCTGGCCCATCCATTCGGCATCGCGGCGGGCCAGGTAGTCGTTCACGGTGACGACGTGCACGCCCTTGCCGGCCAGCGCGTTCAGATAGACGGCCAGCGTGGCGACCAGGGTCTTGCCCTCGCCGGTCTTCATCTCGGCGATCTTGCCGTCATGCAGGACCATGCCACCGATCATCTGCACGTCGAAGTGGCGCTGGCCCAGGACCCGCTTGCCGGCTTCGCGGACGGTGGCGAAGGCCTCGGGCAGCAGGTTGTCCAGCGTTTCTCCCTTTTCGAGGCGGGCGCGGAACGCGGCGGTCCGGGCCGCGAGGTCGGCATCCGACAGCTTCGCGATATCGGGTTCCAGCGCGTTGATGGCCGGCACCCGCCGCTGATAGGACTTTAACGCCCGGTCGTTGGCGTTGCCGAAAATGACGCGGGCGAGACGAGCGAACATGCGAACCTTCCAGGGGCGGCCCCCGGTGTGGCCCAGGGCGGTGGCCCAAGGGCAGCCCAGGAGCGGCCCAGGGGGGGAGCGAACTGCCACGGCGGCCAAGTGGACAGGGAAGCCGTACGGACGGCGTTCAGATAGGACCCCGATGCCCCCTGGTCAACGACAGGTCGCATATGAAGCGCGCGACGGAGTAGGATCAGGCGGTTTTTCGTAACTCCCAAGCACCCCCTGGGTGAGTCCGATTGGCAACAATGGGTTCCTGTTTTCGCGTCCGCGCTTGAAGCTGATTGCGTGCGGAGCGGGAACATGAGTCAACGTCGGGATGGAACTGCCTCCCGATGTGCGTGCGTTGATC
>CAMCDA010000130.1 GCA_945873195.1 Asaia bogorensis | reverse complement strand
TACCATAACGCTCGAACACGCTCCGGAATTTGATCATCCGCACACCCTGATGGGCTTCTGACCGGCGCATCCCAGGCCCCCAAAGAGGCCAGCATGAACCGGACAGATCGTGTGCTACCTAAACCGGACATATCGTGTGCTACTGACATTCCCGGACGTCATAAATTGACGACCGATTTTGTCCGTGCGCTACTATTGGAAAGCGAATGGCGAAAAAGCCGGACACCATGACCGAGATGAGTGCCACACGCTCGGACGATGAAGGCCCGGCTTCCGGCGCCGAAGAGCCACGGGTTGAATCGCCCATGGACTTCGACACGGCGCTGTTCCGGGCGCTGCATGCGATGGCGGCAAAAAGCCCCCGGTCCCAGGCGGACGTCCAGGCCGCCATGCGCCATGCCAAGCTGACCGCGCATCCCGGCCGCCTCGCCGCCGCGTTGCAGCGGCTGGAACATGCCGGCCAGGTCTCCAATCTGATCCCGCTGAGCGATGGGGGCTTGCTGATTACGGTGGCCGTTTGACGCGGCCTCTTGCAAACCGCGTCGGGTCTGGCAAGCATTCCGGTCATGGTTGACCCCGTCAGTCTGAGTTCCTATCGCGACGATACGATGTGGGCGGTCGTCGCGTCCGTGGGCCGCACCACCCGCGTCGCCGAGATTTTCTCCAACCGCGTGGCGGCCTTGGCCGATCAGGCGTGGCGGGAACAGCAGGTGAAGGCCTACGCCCATTTCCTGCGCACCACGCGCCAACCGATGCCCGTGTACACCGTCAAGCCGATCAAGCGGGCGGACCTGCCGCGATCCTGGCGCCCGCTGCCGGCGCTGGGCTTCCTGCACGGAAAGCTGCTGTAACTGGACGCGGCCGGCCGGGCGGGCTAGTGGAGCGTCCATCATGGCCCGCACCGCGACCGTCACCCGCACCACCTCGGAAACCGATATCACGCTGACCATCGATCTCGATGGCACCGGCGTCAGCGATATCGCCACCGGCATCGGCTTCCTCGATCACATGCTGACCGCGCTGGCGCGTCACGGAATGTTCGATCTGACCGTCCGCGCCAAGGGCGACCTGCATATCGACTTCCATCACACGACCGAGGATGTCGGCATCGTCCTGGGCCAGGCCTTCCACAAGGCGCTGGGCGACAAGCGCGGCATCCGCCGCTTTGGCCAGGCGCTGATCCCGATGGACGAAACCCTGGCGGAAGCCGCGGTGGACATCTCTGGCCGGCCGTTCCTCGCGTGGAACGTGACGTTTGAGCGGCCGAAGATCGGTGAGATGGACACCGAACTGTTCGAGGAATTCTTCCGCGCCCTGGCGTTCAACGCGCTGGTGACCCTGCACATCACGCGCCGAACGGGCCACAACGCGCATCACGTGGCCGAGGCCTGCTTCAAGGCCACCGCCCGCGCGCTGCGCATGGCGACCGAGATGGACCCGCGCGCCGGCAACGCGATCCCGTCCACCAAGGGGGCGCTGTAATGGGCGGCGTTCCGGGTCGATGAAGTTCTGGACCGCCCATCTCCGCCGCGACACGGCACCGATCCTGATCCCCGAGGCGTTTTCCATCGGCGCGCTCGTGTTCGGCCCGCTGTGGCTGGCGTTGCACCAGGCGTGGATACCGGCGGCGCTGGCCCTGACCGCCGAAATCCTGATCGCCGTCCTGGCGCCCACGCCGATCGACCTCGCGCTGTCCGCCGCGCTCGCCCTGGCGCTGGGCCTGTCGGGCCATGACCTGCGCCGCTGGTCCATGGAACGGCGCGGCTATCTGCTGGGCCACGTCCTGGCCGCCCCCTCGGAACCCGAGGCCCTGGCGCGCCTGCTCACCTATCGCCCGGACCTGACGGGTCAATTCCTGCCGGCGAGGGAAGCACGATGAAGATCGCGGTCGTCGATTATGGCAGCGGCAACCTGGCCTCCGCGTCCCGCGCCCTGGCCCTGGCGGCGGAGCGTGCCGGCATCGCCGCGACCGTGACCATTACCGCCGACGCGGCCGAGGTCGCCCGCGCCGATCGCATCGTCCTGCCGGGGCAGGGCGCCTTCGCCGATTGCGCGGCCGGCCTGCACGCGGTGACCGGCATGTGGGACACACTGCGGGATGTGACGGACGCCGGAACGCCCTTCCTGGGCATCTGCGTCGGCATGCAGTTGATGGCGCAACGCGGCCTGGAACACGCCGTCACCCCCGGCTTCGGCTGGATCAAGGGCGATGTGGCGGAGATGGCGGCAAGCGGCCTACGCCTGCCGCACATGGGCTGGAACGCGCTCGATTTCGTGCCGGGCTGCCACCCGCTGCTCGACGGGCTGGTGCCGAACGACCACGTCTACTTCGTGCACAGCTACGCGCTGGCCGGCGGCAATCCGGACGAAATCATCGCCACCACCGACTATGGGGAGCCGGTCGTCGCGATCGTCGCCGCGGGGAGCCGGGTCGGAACCCAGTTCCATGTCGAGAAAAGCCAGGAGGTCGGTATTCGTATCCTGATGAATTTCCTCCGGTGGACTCCCTGATCATGCCAGGCACCACGACGGAAACCGACGAACCCCGAATCCTGGTCGAACGCGTCACCAGGCTGGATGACGATGACCTGCACGCTTTGTGCGAGGCGACGGATGCGGCGATCATTGATGGCGGCGGCTTCGGCTGGATCAACCCACCCGGCCGGCGCGCGCTGGAAACCTATTATCGCGGCGTGCTGCTGGTGCCGGAGCGCGAACTCTTTGTCGCCCGCCTCAACGACGACATCGTCGGGTCGGCGCATCTCGTCCGCCCGCCCCGCAACAACGAGGCGCAGGCCTTCGCCGCCCAACTGATGCACGCCTTCATTGCCCCCTTCGCCCGCGGCCACGGCATGGCTCGCTTGCTGGTCGAAGGCGTGGAGGAACGCGCCCGCGACATCGGCTACCACATCCTGAACCTGGACGTGCGAGAGACTCAGGGGGCCGCGATCCGGCTGTACGAGTCGATGGGCTACACCCGCTGGGGTGAGCATCCGGAATACGCGCTTGTGCGTGGCACCGTCATCCGCGGCTATTTCTACTACAAGCGGCTGCGCCCACGGAAAGGCCAGGCCGCCGCATGAGCACGCTGACCATCTATCCGGCCATCGACCTCAAGGACGGGCAATGCGTACGCCTGCGCCAGGGAGAGATGGACCAGGCCACCGTCTACGGCGCCGATCCGGCCGAACGGGCGAGGGTCTGGCAGGACGCCGGATTTTCCTGGCTGCATGTCGTTGATCTGAATGGGGCTTTCGCGGGCCGGTCGGAGAACGGGGACGCGGTGCGCGCGATCCTGGCCGCCGTGTCCCGCCCGGTGCAGTTGGGCGGCGGTATCCGTGACATGGCCGGCATCGCCGCCTGGCTGGAGGCCGGCATCACGCGCGTCATCCTGGGCAGCGCCGCAGCCCGCAACCCGTCCCTGGTGATCGAGGCCTGCAAGGCCTTCCCCGGCCGCATCGCGGTGGGCATCGACGCGCGGGATGGCATGGTCGCGACCGATGGCTGGGCGGCGGTGTCCTCGCTGCCGGCGGTGGACCTGGGCCTGAAGTTCGAGGACGCCGGTGTATCGGCGATCATCTATACGGACATCAGCCGCGACGGCATGCTGACCGGCGTGAACGTCGAACAGACCGTTGCCCTGGCCGAGCGGCTGACGACCCCGGTGATCGCCTCGGGCGGCATCGGCGCGATGGCGGATGTGCTGGCCCTGCGCGACGCGGCGGCGGGCACGGGGATCGAGGGTGTGATCGTCGGACGCGCCCTGTACGATGGCCGGGTGACGCCGGCGGAACTGGCGGCGGCTGGGTTGGTCTGATCCGATCAACCCACCCGTGCGCGACTCCGCGTTTCCGCCAACGCCGCCTGCTGCTCGCTCCGCTGAATATAGTCCCGCGCCATCGGCACCGCCGTCTGCCGGCGCGCCAGTTGGAACTGGAACACCATGTGCCCCTGCCGGCGGAACGCCAGTTCCGAGCCCGCCAGATAGAACTCGAACATCCGGCAGAACCGTTCATCATACAGCGCCGCGATCGCGTCCCGGTTCGCCGCGAACCGCCGACGCCAATGCCGCAACGTCTCGGCGTAGTGCAGCCGCAGAACCTCCAGGTCGGTCGTCAGCAACCCACTCCGTTCGATTGACGGAATGACTTCCGACAGTGACGGACAATACCCTCCCGGGAATATATACTTCTGAATCCAAGCATTCGTGCTGCTTGGCCCCTCAAACCTCCCAATGGAGTGCAGCAGCGCTACTCCATCGGGGCGCAACCGACGCGCGATCGTGTCGAAATACGTCTGGTAGTGACTGATGCCCACATGCTCAAACATACCGACTGAAACGATCCGGTCGAAATCCCGATCAACGGCGCGGTAGTCCAGCAGTTCAAACCTGACTCGATCGGACAACCCCTCGGCTTCCGCCCGCGCCCGTGCTTCCGTCAGCTGTTCCTGCGACAGTGTGATCCCCGTCACCCGAGCGCCGTAGTCCCGCGCCAAGGTCAGCGCCAGCCCGCCCCAGCCGCACCCAATGTCCAGCACTTCCAGATCCGGCCGATCCAGGCAGAGCTTCGCCGCGATGTGCCGCTTTTTCGCAAGCTGCGCTTCCTCGAGCGTCTCATCCCCGCGAGGGAAATAGGCGCAGGAATATTGCCTGTCCCGATCAAGAAACAGGCTGTACAACCGCCCGCTGAGGTCATAGTGATGCGCCACATTGCGCTGGGCGCGCGACGCCGGGTTGAACTGCTCCAATCGCCTGGTCACAAGCTGGATCACGTCGCGAAGCCGAACCAGCGGATGATTGCCCTCATTCCGCCAGCCATTGATCATCAGCACGTCGAGCACGTCGTAGATCGAGCAACCCTCGGGGATCAGGCCGCCTTCCATATACGCTTCGCCAACGCCCACCGATGGCGTCAGCAGCAGGCGTTGCAGGGTACGACGGTCCTTGAAACGAACGGACGCGGACGGCCCGTCCTCTCCCGCGTAGGTATCAAACCCCCCATCGGGCCACCGCACCGTCAGGCGGCCGATCCCCACGTATCGCCGCAGAATGGCGTCGAGAATTGATTTCATTGCTCCGAACCTCATGCCAGACCCAGAGAGGCCCAAAGGATTGCGCGAAAATGCCCCCGCGTCAAAAACTTAATGCGGGCCGTCAGTCCAGCGTTTCCAGCAGTCCGGCCAGCAGCGCCGCCCGTGGCGCCAGATGCCGCCAGAGGATGTGTTCGTGACTGGCATGTGCTCCCGACCCGGGGCATCCCAGCCCATCCAGCGTAGGCACGCCCAGCGCTGCCGTAAAGTTGCCATCGGACCCACCGCCGCGATGCTGGTGCGGCAGACGCTCCCCCACGCCGCGCGCGATTTCCCGTGCCTTTTCATACAAGGCCCGGATCGCCGGGGTTTCCGCATAGGGCGGCCGGTTCATGCCCCCCGTTACTGTCAGGCGGCAGCCGGCGGTGCGGGCCTCCAGCCCCAGGATGCGCCGTTCCATTTCTTCCCCGTCGCGGGCCGAGTTCACCCGCAGGTCGATCTCACACCCGGCCTCGGGCGGGATCACGTTGGGCCTGGTCCCGCCCCAGATCGGCGCGGCGTTCAGCGTGATCCCGTCATCGACGTCCACCATCTGGTGCAGCGCCAGGATCTGATGCGCCAGTTCCACCACGGCCGAAGCCCCGTGCTGGAACGATCCGCCGGCATGCGCGCCCTTGCCCTCCACGCGCAGGGTGAACCGCCCGACGCCCTTGCGCGCGGTGACGCAGGCCCCGCCCTGGCCGGCGGGCTCCGGGATCAGCGCATAGGCGGCGTTCGCGGCCTCCCGCTCGATCACGTCGCGGCTGGAGGGGCTGCCCACTTCCTCGTCCGAGGTCAGCAGCAGCACGATCGGCCGCCGCGTCGGCACGCCTTGCCGCAGGATGGACCGGACGACATGGAACGCGAGGAAGCTGCCCGCCTTCATGTCATAGATGCCAGGCCCCGCCGCCTTCTCGCCGTTCACGTGATACGGCATCGAGGCCAGCGTCCCATGCGCCCAGACGGTATCCAGGTGGCCCGCCAGCAGGATCGGCGCGCCGGTGCCAGGCGTGCGGGCGATCAGATGGTCGCCGAAGCTGGCGCGGCCGGGGATGCGGGTCAGGGCCGCCCCGACCTCGGACAATTCATGCTGGGCAATGTCCATCAGCAGGTTCACCGCCGCCGCGTCGGTGGTGGGCGTTTCCATCCGCACCCAGATCGACAGTTCGGCCAACAGGTCCTCGGAAGTGCCGACTTGGGTCTGGGGCATGGTGTATCCAGTGCGGGAAAGGCCGCACGATCCGGCAACCGCCCCGATTGGTCCAGCCTATCTTTGCCCGTCCCCACCCGCACGGCTTGATCCCGGCCCGCGCATTGCCCACAAACAGGAACCCAACAGCGGAACAGGATGCCATGAGCACGGGCACCTTCTTTGAGGATTTGCGGATCGGCCAGTCCGCCAGCATCGGCAAGACCATCTCCGAGGCGGACATCCTGATGTTCACCGCGGTCAGCCTCGACACGAACCCGATCCACCTGGACGCGGAAGCAGCGAAACAGACGGTCTTTGGCGAACGCATCGCCCATGGCATGCTGTCGGCGTCCCTGATCTCGGCGCTGCTGGGCACGCGGCTGCCGGGAGCAGGCTCGATCTACATGCGCCAGAGCCTGCGCTTCGTGGCGCCGGTGAAGATCGGCGATACCGTCAAGGCGACCGTCGAGGTCGTCTCCCTCAACCCCGAGAAGAAGCGGGCGACATTGAAGACCATCTGCATGGTTGGCGAAGAACTGGTGATAGAAGGCGAGGCCTATGTTCAGGTCCCGTCGCGCGGCTGATGCGTATCTTCACTGACTGGCGGGACCTGCCCGCCGATGCCCGCGGCGCGGCCGTCGCCCTGGGCAATTTCGATGGGGTCCATCTGGGCCACGCGAGCGTCGTCCGCGCCGCCCACTCCGCCCGCCCGGACGCGCCGCTCGCGGTGCTGACGTTCGAGCCGCACCCGCGGGAGGTGTTCCGCCCCGATGATCCCCCGTTCCGGCTGACCCTGTCCGCCGAACGCGCCGACGCACTGGCGGGGATGGGCGTCGATATCGTCTACGAGCTTCCGTTCAACCACGATTTCAGCCTGATGCAGCCCGAGGACTTCATCACCCAGGTCCTGCATCAAGGCCTCGGCGCGCGCCATCTGGCGTCGGGGGCGGATTTCGCCTTCGGCCACCGCCAGCGAGGCGACACGACCTTCCTGGCGGAGCGGTGCCAGGCGCTGGGCATGGGCGTGTCCCTGGTGCCGCCGATCACGGATCAGCGCGGCCCCATCTCCTCGACCCGCATCCGGCGCGCCTTGCAGGACGGATATCCGGAGCGCGCGACGGCCGAACTGGGGCGGCCCTGGGCCATCCGCGGCCTGGTCGCGCATGGCGACAAGCGCGGACGCACCATCGGCTTCCCCACCGCCAACGTCGCCTTGGGTCGGCATCTGGAACCAGCGCGCGGCGTCTATGCCGTGACGATCCGCGTCCCCGGCGGCGCCGTCTATCGCGGTGTTGCCAATATCGGCCGCCGCCCGACGGTGAATGCCGGCCCCGAAAGCCGGTTGGAGGTCAATCTGTTCGACTTCACCGGCGACCTCTACGGGCAGGACATCACGGTCGCGCTGATCGCCTATATCCGGCCTGAAATCAAATTCCCGGGCCTTGACGCGTTGAAGGCGCAGATCGCCGCCGACGCGGCCGAGGCGCGACGCTTGCTCGCGCATTCATAAGAAAATTCGGAGGATTCCATGCCCGTTCTGCAACGACCCGACGGCGAAATCTACTACGAGACCTTCGGCCAGGGCTTCCCGATCCTGCTGTTCGCACCGGGCGGCCTGCGGTCGAACCTGGCCATGTGGCACCATCCGGCCGAGGGGCCGAAGCGCTCGTGGAACGACTGGACCGACGTGCTGGCGCATAAATATACCGTCGTGGCGATGGACCAGCGCAACGCCGGAAGCTCCCGCACCGCGATCGAGGCCGATCACGGCTGGGACACCTATACCCAGGATCAACTGGCGCTGATGGATCACCTGGGTCACCAGCGGTTCCATACGCTGGGCGGCTGCATCGGTGGCAGCTACTGCCTGAACATCATCAAGCTGGCTCCGGATCGGGTGACCAGCGCCGTGCTGCAGAACCCGATCGGCGTGCATCCCGAGCATCCGAATTACTTCCCCGAGAGCCACGCCGGCTGGATCAAGGAAAAACTCGCGGAACGCACCGACCTCGATCGCGCCAAGATGGAAGCCTTTGGCCGCAACATGTGGGGTCAGGACTTCGTGTTCTGCGTTGATCGTGATTTCGCGCGCAACTGCCACGTGCCGACCATGCTGCTGCCCGGCACCGATATCCCGCACCCGGCCGCGACCTCCACCGAACTGGCGGCGTTGCTGCCGGACGTGGAAGTCCTGACCAACTGGCGTGGGCCGGAACATATGGAGGAGCAGCGTACCCGCGTGATCGCGTTCCTCGATCGTCACACGCCGAAGTAAGGGGAACATCACGTGAAGGTCGGCATCGTTTCCGATATCCATTGCAACGCCGATGGCCTGCGCGATGCGCTCGGCGTCATGGGTGAGATCGACGAATTGCTGTGTCTGGGCGATGCGATCTTCGAATACCAATTCTCCAACGACGTCGCCGCGATCCTCAAGGAACGCCAGGCGCACGTGATCCATGGCAATCATGAGGAAGTGTTCTTCTCCTCCGCCGGATCACGCGCGCGGGATCGCGACTGGATCGACCACGACCTGATGGGCTACTTGGGTGATCAGCCGCACCGGCGGTCGATGACGTTCGGGACCAAGCGATTCCTGCTGGTCCACTCCACCCCCTGGGACCCGCGCGGGGAATACGTCTATCCGCACAGCAGCCACCTGACGCGGTTCGCGGAGGCCGATGCCGATTTCGTGCTGTATGGGCACACGCATGCACAGGTCGTGAAGCGGATCGGCAAGGTCACCGTGATCAACCCCGGATCGGCGGGCGATGCGCGGGATGCGCGCAACGACCGGCAACTGAGCTGCGCGGTCGTCGATACCGAAACGGATGAAGTGCGGGTGATCGACTACGCCGACCGGCGCTTCCCGGTCGGCTGAGCGGTCAAGGCAACAGCCACACCGCTTCCTTCAGTTTCCCCACCATCGCCGCGTGCGCGTCCAGTTCCGCCTCGGTCGGCGTGACCAGCCGAGGCGTGCGCGGGCCGGCGTGTTCATAGACGGCAACCGACAGCCGCCCGTCGTCCGTCGCCAGCGACAGGCCCCGCTGCCGCCCGCCCGTCAGCTCGACATAGACCTCGGCCAGCAGCTTGCAGTCGAGCAGCGCGTTATGCGTCGTGCGGGCGGACAGATCGATCGAGAACCGCCGGCACAGCGCGTCCAGGCTGTTCGGCATCCCCGGAAACCGCTTCTTCGCGAGGTCGAGCGTATCGACCATCCGATCCCGACCCAAGGGCGCCAGTCCCAGCCGTCCAAGCTCCGCGTTCAGGAACCCGAAGTCGAATGGAGCATTGTGCGCGACCAGCGGCCCGTCACCGAAGAAATCGAGCATCGCCTGCGCGATCGCGGCGAATTTCGGCGCCCCTTCCAGATGGACATTGCCATAACCGTGGATGCGCGTGGCCTCGGCCGGCACATCCCGCTCCGGATCGATCAACGTATGGAAATGCGCGCCCGTCGGCAGGTCGTTGACCAGTTCCAGCGCCGCGATTTCGATCACGCGGTCGCCGCGATTGGGCTCCAGCCCCGTCGTTTCCGTGTCGAACAGGACCGATCGGCTCATGCGCGCAGCCCCTGGATCAGCAGCCGCATGGCGCGCTGAGTCAGAAAGCGCGACAGCCCGGTCCGGATCACCACATCCGCCCGCCGGCGCTTTTCCCGATCGGGCATCTGGCGGGCGATCACGTTCCTGATATCCGCCTCGGACATCTTCCCCCGCAGCCGGACGCGATGTACCTGGATCGCCTTGGGCGCGGAGACCGTGACCGTCATGTCGCAGAACCGGTCCCACTTCACCTCGAACAGCAGCGGCACATCCAGCACCGCCGCCACGCAGGCCCGCCGGCGCGCCTGCTGGACGAAGCGGCGCTGTTCGGCCTCGATCATGGGATGGAGGATGTGTTCAAGCTGCTTCAACGCCTCGGGCTTGCCCAGGACGGCGGCGCGCAGGGCCGTCCGATCCACGGCGCCATCCTTGGTGGAGCCGGGGAACGCCCGCTCGATCAGCCGCACCGCGCGCCCGCCCTTGGCCTGCACCCGGTGCACCGCGGCGTCGGCGTCGAAGACCGGGATATGGGCGCGGGTGAAAGCGCGGGCGGCGGTGGACTTGCCCATGCCGATCCCGCCCGTCAGGCCGATGACCTTCATGACGGCAGTAGGTCCGCGGCGACGAAGCGGCGCAGTTCGTCATCCACCACGGGCTTCACGCCAAACCAGGCCTCGAACCCCGGCACGGCTTGATACAGCAGCATTCCCAACCCCTCGACCGGTTTCAGGCCTCGTTGTGCTGCCTCGGCCAGCAGCTTCGTTTCCAGCGGCACATAGACGATATCCGACACCGCCATGCCCTTGGAGGCGCGTCCCAGGTCCAGCCCCAAATCGCCCTCTCCACCCATGCCAAGCGACGTGGTGTTCACGACAAGGGCGTGGTCGGCCAACGCCGCGCTGCGCGCATCCCAATCGACAATCCGCAAGCCCGGCAGGTCAGCGGCGAGCTTGTCGGCCCGGTCGCGGGTGCGGTTGGCGATCGTGACCGGCACGCCCTCATCCTGCAAAGCCGCCGCGATGGCGCGGGCCGATCCGCCGGCGCCGAGAAGCAAGGCCGGGCCGGCGGCGGGGTTGACGCCGTTGTGGCGGAGGTTGGCGACGAAGCCCCATCCATCGGTGTTGCTGCCGGTGATCTTCCCGTCCTTGAAGACCATCGTGTTCACGGCGCCTGCGCGATGGGCCGTGGCGTCCACCGTGTCGCAGATCGCGAAGGCCGCCAGCTTATGCGGGATCGTGACGTTCGCCCCCGCGAACCCCGCCGCCGCCAGCCCCTTGATCGCGGTTGTCCAATGGTCCGGATGGATCGGCAGCGGGATGTAGGTGCCGTCGATGCCGTACCGCTCCAGCCAGAACCCGTGCAGACGGGGAGAGCGGGAGTGGCTGACGGGCCAGCCGGAGATCCCGGCGACCCGGGCCTTGCCTGAGAGTATTGTCATGCCCGCAACCATTCACCGCCGGCCCGCGAAGATCAACCGGCCCCGCGCATCGCCCGCCACACCCTCTCCCCGGTGGCGGGTCCGTCGAAGTCCGGCCGGCCGATCGCATCGGCGACGGCGTTGATGATGGCGGGGAAAATCCCGCCCATCGCGGCCTCTCCGGCGCCTTTCACCCCCAGCGGATTGGTGGTGCAGCGCGATCCGTTGAAGTCCAGCCCGAAGGAGGGCAGGTCGTCGGCGCGCGGCAAGGTGTAGTCCATGAAGGACCCGGTCAAAGGCTGCGCCGACTCGGGGTCATAGACCGCCTGTTCCAGCATCGCGTGGCCGGCGCCCTGGGCCATCGCGCCGTGCGCCTGGCCGGCGGCGACCATCGGGTTGACCAGCACGCCATAGTCATCGACCGCGGTGTGCCGGACCAAAGCGACCCGGCCGGTGTCACGGTCGATCTCGACCTCCACGACATGGGTGCCGTTGGGGAAGGTCATGTGTTCGCGGGTCCAGGCGTAGTAGGTGTCCAGGGGAGTCCCTTCCTCCCGCGCCCGTGCCGCCACGGCCAGCAGGCCGATCGCCTGGTTGGTGCCGGGGAGGCGGAAAGCGCCGTCCGCGAATTCCAGCCTGGCTTCGTCGGCACCGAGGATCACTGCGGCGATGCGGCGGCCCTTCTCGACCACCTGTTCGGACGCGCGCCAGATCGCCGTGCCGCCCATGTAGGTGGCGCGGGAGCTGCCATGCCCGCCGCCCATCGGGATCAGGTCGGTGTCGCCCTGGCGGAGGTGGATCACCTCATTCGGCAGCCCGAGGCGGTCGGCGAGGATCTGCGGGAAGGTGGTTTCGTGGCCCTGGCCGATGGTCTGGGTGCCGGTGATGAGGGAGACGCTGCCATCGGGCTCGAACCGCACCTCTACGTTCTCATGCGGCGATCCGCCGGTGCCCTTGATGTGGTAGGCGAAGCCGAGGCCCCGGATTTTGCCCCGGCCCGCGCTGTCGGCGCGGCGGGCCGGAAAGCCAGGCAGGTCGGCCAGGGACAGCGCGCGGTCGAATGTCTCCCGGAACGTGCCGCTGTCGACCTGGAAGCCAAACGCGTTGGTCATCGGCATGGCGGAGACGAAGTTGCGGCGGCGGAGGTCGGCGCGGTCGATCCCGGTCTGGCGGGCTGCGGCGTCGATCAGGCGTTCCATGATGTTGGTGGTCTCGGCGAAGCCCGGGCAGCGGGTGACGCCGATCGGGGTCGTGTTGGTCAGGACGGCGCGTCCGTGGATGGCGATGGTGGGGATCGCGTAGACGGTGCCTTGCAGGTGGACATACTGAAACGTCTGCAACCCACCCGCGCCGCCGGCCATGTAGGCGCCGATATTGGCGTCGCTCTGGACCCGCAGGGCCAGCATGTGGCCGTCCGCGTCCAGCGCCAGTTCGGCGTGGGAGAGGTGGTCGCGGGCCTGGTGGTCGCTCAGGAACACTTCGGTGCGGGTGGCGATCCACTTGACCGGGCGGCCGACGCGGCGGGCGGCCCAGGGGATCAGCGCGTGTTCGGCATACAGGAAGTTCTTCGCCCCGAACCCGCCGCCGACATCGGGGGCGACGAAGCGCACGGCGGTCGGGGGCACGCCGAGGGCCTTGGCGGTGTTGTCGCGGTTGGCGTGGAGGCTCTGGCTGGAGACATGGGCGGTATAGCGTTCGGCCACCGGGTCCCAGGCGCCGACGACGCCGCGCGGTTCCATCGGGCTGGTGACCAGGCGGTGGTTGTGCAGGCGGATTTTCACCCGATGGGCGGCCTGGGCGAAGGCGGCATCGACCGCGTCGTGGTCGCCCCAGCGCCAGTCGAGGCACACGTTTCCGGGCACTTCCTCGGCGATCAGCGGGGCGCCTGCGGCCTTCGCGGCCGCGGCGGTGGTGACGGCGGGGAGGGAGTCGTAGTCGACGACCACGGCCTCGGCCGCGTCGAGCGCCTGGGCGCGGGTTTCCGCCACGACCACGGCGACGGGTTCGCCGACATGGCGCACTTTGCCGTGGGCGAGCAGCGGCTGCGGCAGGAACGCGAAGGGTTCCCCGGTCTGGACGTTCGCCTCGACGGACGGGCGCATGGGGTTGAGCCCGTCGGCCGCGGCGTCGGCGTGGGTCAGGATGGCCAGCACGCCGGGCATGGCGGTGGCCTCGGTCGTGTCGATGCGGCGGATAACGGCATGGGCGTGGGGGGAGCGGAGGATGACGGCCTGCGTCACGCCCGGGACGGCGAGGTCATCGAGATAGGCGCCGTGGCCGGTGAGGAAGCGCTGGTCCTCTCGGCGGCGAGGGGTGTCACCGATCACGGCTCGGATATGCATGGGGTGGCTCCGCTGGTTGGGGCCATGATCGGGGGAGGTTGGGGGCGGGGCAATGGGGGGTGGTGTGAACGGCGGAGCGGGGGGGGGGGCGGGAGTGCGGGCCATTGCGGGAGGGTGGACGCTCCGGCCCCGCCTACCACGTCATCCCAGCCTCATACCGGGACCATCGCCCGCATTGTGCCGCGGTGGGTCCCGGGAACAAAAGCGATGGTTCGGCTCCGCGACACTTGATCCTTGCCCCGCCCGGGTGGTCTTAGAGTCCGTCCGGAAGGTCTCTCAAGGATTACATAGCCTTCGGAGCATCATCC
>CAMCDA010000129.1 GCA_945873195.1 Asaia bogorensis | reverse complement strand
TCGACAATATGATGTTCGAGCATTCCCGCCTTTCGCTCGGTGATCGCCTTGCCGCGCGCCGAGATACCGGCCTGGTGCACCGTCTCCGGGTCGCCGGAGACCAGCGGATGCCACCATTGCAGTGGCTTGCCCTCATGCAGCAGGCGATAGCCGCAGGATGGCGGCAGCCAGTCGACCTCCCGCACCGTCGCCGGGGTCAGCTGCACGCAATCCGGCACCTTGCGCTGGCGGCGGGCATAGTCCGAGCATTGGCAGGATTCGAGATCGAGCAGCCGGCAGGCCACATTGGTGAAGGCCAGTGCCTCGGTTTCCTCGTAGCGGAGCTTGTGCAGGCAGCAGCGGCCGCAGCCGTCGCAAACTGACTCCCACTCCGCGTCGCTCATTTCATCGAGGGACTTTGTCCGCCAGAACGGTTCGGCCTTGCTCATGGCGCGGTTTCTAGCTTTCCGCGCCGGGGATGGCTAGGCGGAACCGCCGCGCGACCTTGTATCGGAGGGGGCCGAGCGTGTATCCCTCGGGTGTCTCATGATTTGAAAGCGCGTGCATTCCATGGATACGGTCCCACGCCCGATGTCGTCCTCCTTGTCCGCCCCGACGCCCGACGCGGCGGCGCTCCTGGCCGGGTTTGAAAGCCTTGGTGCCGCGGATGGGGGAACGTTCGGCTTTGTCCAGCGCGCCGCCGGCCTGGAGCCGGACAGCCTGCTGCGCTGGGCCCAACTCGACGAAGACACGCTGAGCCTCCTGCTCGAAACCGACCTGGATGGCGTTGGTGGTCCCGGCAACATCCTGGTTGGGGTGCGCGACGATGTCGCGGAGGGCGGGGATGAGTGGTGGACCACCGACCCCCGTCACGCGCTTTGGATACGCACTTTCGTCAAGACCAACGCTGAATCCCTGCCAGCGATGGCGCGCCGGGTGCGCCGGCGGATGGTGTTCCTGCGCCAGCGCCTGCTGGACGACCTCACGGCCGGGACGCGTATCTACGTGTTCCGCCAGGCGGGTGTGCCGGCATCGCGGGAGCGGCTGGACCGCCTCGGCGAGGCGCTGCGCCAGCACGGGCCGGCCCGGTTGCTCTATGTCCGGTCCGCGGACGCCGAACATCCGGCGGGGGTGGTGCGCGCGCGGGGCGACGTGCTGCTGATCGGGGCGATCGCGGCCTCGACCGCTCCGGACCTGGCGGCGTGGACCGCGCTTTGTGCCCGCGCCTTGGAAGTGGCCGAACATGGGGGCGAACCCGAGCCTGTTCGCTTGGCTGCGCCCGCCGTTGCCGCCACCCCAACATCGGCCGCGCTGGTCTTGGCTGATCTTGAGCAACTGACCCAGCGCGCCGCCGCGCAGTTGAAGGCGGAACAATTCGCGGACGCCGTGAAGACCCTGCGTCAGGCCAATGCACTCGCGCCGGACAATGCCGCGATCCTGGGCCAGATGACCGTGGCCATGCTTCGCATTGGTCAGGTCGACGCGGCCCTGCCGTTGGCGCATCGCGTCGTCGCGCTGGACAGAAACAATCCGCAATCCCATGCCCGGCTGGCCCACGCCCAGGCGCTGCTGGGGGATCTCGAAAGCGCCGAGGCGTCGCAGCGGCAGGCGGTCGCATTGAACCAAAAGGCCCCGGGCCTGCGGTTGACCCTCAGCACGTTCCTGCTCCGCCAGGGACAGAATGTGGCGGCGCTGGCCGAGGCCAAGATTGCACTGGCCCTGCAGCCCAACAATACCAGGAGCCTCATGCAGGTCGCGCGCTCCGCCGTGGCGTGCGGGCGGTTGCAACAGGCCGAGGCGGCGTTGCGGCGAGCGATCGAGTTGGAGCCTGGGAATGCGGCCCTGGTCCGCCAACTGGCCGAGATCCAGGCCCGTGCGCAAAAGGCCGTTCCGCCCGGGCGTTGACGGCGTCATTACCGGGTAAGCTGGGCCTCTAGCCGCAGGTGCTCGCGTCGTTGAGCCGAGCGGTGGTGGAACGGCGGGGATGATATCCCGCCGTTCGTGGCTACCGCCGCGTCAGCGCGGCGAGAGCACCATCACCATCTGCCGGTTTTCCATCCGTGGCATCTGCTCGACCTTGGTCACGGCGTCGAGTTCGCCCCGGATACGTTCCAGCACACGGATGCCAATTTCCTGGTGCGCCATCTCGCGTCCCCGGAACCGCAGCGTCACCTTGACCTTGTCGCCCTCGTCGATGAACATCTTCATGGCGCGCATCTTCACCTGATAGTCGTTCTCGTCGATGTTCGGGCGCACCTTGATCTCCTTGATCTCGATGACCTTCTGCTTCTTCTTGGCTTCGTTCCGCTTTTTCTGCAGTTCGTATTTGTATTTGCCATAGTCGAGGATCTTGCAGACCGGCGGATCGGCGTTCGGGCTGATCTCCAGCAGGTCCAGTCCCACGGAGTAGGCGCGCAGCACGGCATCACGCGCGCTCATGACACCGACCATCTCACCGTCCTGGTCGATCAGACGTATCTGGGCGGAGCGAATTTCCTCGTTCACGCGGGGCCCGTCGCGGGTGGGCGGAGCGGGCATTGGTCCTCGGGCTATGGTTCTCTCCTGTCGTCGTTGCAAATCCAGCGCACACGTGGCGCTAGGGTGTAGTGTGACCGATATTGGTCCCTCGGATCAAGTGAAGCGGCGGGGTCCGGGGGCGGAATCGGCATGGGAAACGCGGCGGCGACCGGATTTTCTGCCCTGGTCGCCGCTGGGACGCGGTTCAGGCGCGCAGGTCGGGCGGCGTTGCCTCCGCCGACAGGCGCGCGACGGCTTCCTCCAGGGAGATCACCTCCTGCGCGTTGCCGCCGAGGCGGCGCAGCGCGACGGTCCGGTTCTCGGCCTCCTTGCGTCCGACCACGGCGAGGACCGGGACATGTGCGAGGCTGTGTTCGCGCACCTTGGCGTTGATCTTCTGGTTCGACAGGTCGGTTTCCACCGTCAGCCCGGCCTTGGCGAAGGCGGCGGCGACTTCCCGCGCATAGTCGTCGGCGTCGGACACGATGGTCGCGACGACCGCCTGCACCGGGGCGAGCCACATCGGGAAGCGGCCGGCATATTGCTCGATCAGGATTCCGAGGAAGCGTTCGAAGCTGCCCAGGATCGCGCGGTGCAGCATGACGGGGCGGCGGCGGGTGCCGTCTTCGGCCACGTATTCCGCGTCGAGCCGCTCCGGCAGCACGAAGTCGACCTGCAGCGTGCCGCACTGCCAGTCCCGCCCGATCGCATCGCGCAGGACGAATTCCAGCTTCGGCCCGTAGAACGCGCCCTCTCCGGGGTTCAGTTCATAATCGACGCCGGCGGTGTCGCAGGCTTCCTTCAGCGCGCCTTCGGCCCGGTCCCAGACATCGTCCGAGCCGGCGCGGGTGTCGGGCCGGTCGGAGAATTTCACGCGGAACGATTCGAATCCGAAATCCTTGTAGATCGACGACAGCAGCGCCACGAACTTCACGGTTTCCGCCGCGATCTGCGCTTCGGTGCAGAAGATATGCGCGTCGTCCTGGGTGAAGGCGCGGACGCGCATGATGCCGTGCAGGGCGCCCGACGGTTCATAGCGGTGGCAGGCGCCGAATTCCGCCATGCGGAGCGGCAGTTCGCGGTAGGACCGGATGCCCTGGCGGAAGATCTGCACGTGGCAGGGGCAGTTCATCGGCTTCAGGGCGAGCGACTTATCCTCGTCCTCCACATGCGCGATGAACATGTTCTGGCGGTAGTTTTCCCAGTGGCCTGACCGTTCCCACAGCACGCGGTCGACCAACTGCGGGGTCTTCACCTCCTGGTAGCCGGAGGCATCGAGGCGGCGGCGCATGTACATTTCCGCGATCCGGTACAGCCGCCAGCCCTTCGGGTGCCAGAAGATCGAGCCGGTGGCTTCTTCCTGGATATGGAACAGGCCCATGTCCTTGCCGATGCGGCGGTGGTCGCGCCGTTCGGCTTCCTCCAGCTGGTGCAGATAGGCGTCGAGTTCCTTCTGGTCGCGCCAGGCGGTGCCGTAGATGCGCGACAGCATGGCGTTGCGGTGATCGCCGCGCCAATAGGCCCCGGCTACTTTCATCAGCTTGAACGCGGTGCCGACGTCGGAGGTGGCGCGCAGATGCGGCCCGCGGCACAGATCGACCCAGCCGCCCTGGCTATAAAGAGAGATCTGCTGGTCGCGCGGCAGATCCTGGATGATCTCGGCCTTGTACTTCTCTCCCTTGGCCTGGAAGAAGCTGATGGCGTCCTGGCGGTCCATCACCTGGCGTTCGAATTTCGCGCCGCGGGCGATGATTTCCTTCATCTTCGCCTCGATCGGGGCGAAGTCTTCCGGTGTGAAGGGTTCGTTGCGGGCGAAGTCGTAGTAGAATCCATTCTCGATCGACGGGCCGATGGTGACCTGGGTGCCGGGGAACAGTTCCTGCACCGCCTCGGCCAGCACATGGGCGCAGTCATGGCGGATCAGTTCCAGCGCGTCCTCATCCCGGCGGGTGATGAAGGCGACGTTGGCGTCGGCCTCGATCGGGGTGGACATGTCCACCAGCTTGCCGTCGAGCTTCATGACCAAGGCGGCGCGGGCGAGGCCAGGACCGATCGCCTCGGCCACGGTCGTGCCCGTCACCGGCGCGTCGAACTGGCGCACGGAACCGTCGGGCAGTGTGATGGCGGGCATGGGGCGTGGGTCCTTAGGTAAGGGTGAGGCCCTGTCTATGGCGTCGCGGTCCGCCGATCGCAAGCCCGGCATGCCAGGAGGCATCCCTTGAGCATCCCCTGGGCCATCCCCCGGGCCATCCCCCGGGGCGCCGCTTGAAGGCACTCCGCGGGGGTCAACCGGGACAAGTCGCCGGACGAACGTTTCCAAACCTGAAGCAGTTGAAACAAACCCGGCGTGGTTGGTGACAACCAGCTGAAACATGAGGAGCGCTTAATCCCGACATCGCGGAGCACCAAGCCCCGCCCGAAACAGGAGAATGCGTCATGGACGTCAGGTTTAAACAAATCGATCATCTGGAAGCCCACTCCGACCCGCTGGCCGCGGCCGGCCTGCGCTACAGTGACTGGACCCTGTATGAGCCCAGCCTCTTCTATCCGGGGTGCATCGAATGGGAAGTCTGGGGCGCCTCCAACGACACCGTGATCAAGACGTCCGACGCCTATAACTGGCTGTTTCCCGATCCCATCCCCTATACCTGCGAATGGGGCCTGTTCATGGGTTACGGCAACGACACCGCCACCGGCTGGAACGAGGACGACCTGATCCGGGGCGGCCATGGCAACGACACGCTGAAGGGCGGTGGCGGAGACGACAACATCAACGGAGAGGCGGATAACGACCGGGTCTGGGGCGGCAACGGCAACGACACGGTCGCCGGCGGCAGCGGCGACGACCAGGTCTGGGGCGATGCCGGCGACGACGACATCCATGGCGATGAAGGCAACGACCGGCTGTATGGCGGCGACGGCAACGACAAGGTCTATGGCGACGACGGAGCCGACTCCCTCGACGGCCATGCCGGCACCGACGTGCTGACCGGCGGGAAAGGCAACGACCGCTACTTCCTGCGCCAGGGCGACAACGACACGGTGGTGGAGCTGGTCGGTTCGGCCATTGAAGGCATCGATCGCGTCGACTTCACCGGCACCAGCCACACGCTCGCGGCGAATGTCGAGGACCTGTACCTGACCGGCGGCTTCGGCACCGGCGCCACGTTGAACGGCAACGCCGAGAACAACCGGATCACGGCGCTGGGCGGCAACGACACGATCTACGGCCGGGACGGCAACGACACGATCTACGGCGGCGACGGGGCCGATACGATCGATGGCGGCAACCACAACGACTCGCTCTATGGCGGCCTGGGCAACGACACGCTGCTGGGCGGCGCCGGTAACGACACCCTGGACGGAGAGACCGGCGCGGACCGGATGACCGGCGGGCTGGGTGACGACACGTTCATCGTCGACAACGCGGGCGATGTCGTCTCCGAGGGCCTGAACGAGGGCATCGACACCGTCTACAGCAATCTGACCAGCTATACGATGACCGCCAATGTCGAGACCATGTTCATCAACGGCATCGCCGCCGCCGATGGCTACGGCAACGCATCCAACAACACGATCACCGGCAACCTGGCCGCCAACACCATCCATGGCGGCGACGGCGCCGATGCGCTGTATGGCAGTTTCGGCAACGACACGCTGCGCGGCGACGCCGGGGCCGACGTGGTCGACGGCGGCGTGGGTGACGATCTGGTCTACGGCGACGGCGACAACGACGTGGTCCGCGGCGGCGACGGCAATGACTGGGCCTATGGCGGCGCCGGCAACGACTCGGTCGTGGGCGGCAACGGCAACGACTTCGTGTTCGGTGACGCGGGTGTCGACACGCTGTGGGGCCAGGCTGGCAACGACGCCCTGTTTGGCGGCGCCGACAACGACACGCTGCGCGGCGGCGACGGCGACGACTCGATCGTGGGCGGCATCGGCGCGGACATGCTGTATGGCGAAGGCGGCGCGGACACGTTCAAGTTCCTGTTCGCCAACGAATCTAACGCGACGGGCTACGACATCGTGAAGGACTTCGTCGCCGGGCTGGACAAGTTCGACCTGTCGGCGATTGACGCCAACACACTGATCGCCGGCAACCAGGCGTTCAACTTCATGTCCACGAAGCCCTTCTTCACCTCGGCCGGCGACCTGTGGACAAGCACGGTGCGCGGCGGCGTGATGGTGCAGGGCGACCTGCAAGGCGACGGAACCCCCGACTTCTCCTTCATGGTCGGCGGGGCAACCAGCCTGAGCGCCAGCAGCTTCGTCCTCTGAGGCCGAGCGGGCGGTTGGAGTGAGTGTTGACGGCCGGGGTGGTGACGCCCCGGCCGCCTTTTTTGTTAGCGGAACGTCTCGAACACTTCCTCGATCGCCTTCATCTGGTTTCCGGCGGCGGATGACGGGACGATGATCAGGTCCTTCACGCCGGCCGCCTTCCAGGCTTCGACGCCTTCGCGCACCTTGGCCGCCGGTCCGAACAGCGTGTTGTCGGCCAGCCATTTGTCGCTGAAGTAGGTGGGCACGTCGGCATTGCGGCCCTCGGCGATGGCTTTCTCGATCGCGTCCATCTCCTCGATGTAGCCCGCCTCCCGCCAGTAGTTGCGGTAGTTCGGCAGGAAGCCATAGCTGGTCAGGGTGCGGCGATTGACGGCCTTCGCGGCCTCGATGTCATCGCTGATGCAGGTTGGGATCATGTTGCCGATGAAGAAATTCGGATCGTTCCGCTTGGCTTCGGGCAGCGCCGCCATCGAGGTGTGCATGTGCGACAGGGAGGCATTGGCGAACACCACGCCTTCGGCGATTTCCCCGGCCAGCGCCACCATCCGCTTGCGCAGGGCGGCGATGATGATCGGGGGCAGGGCACCCAGGCCTTCCTGCGCGCGCATGCGTTCCACGAATGAGCGGATATCGCCCAGCGGCTTGCCGGGGGTCACGCCCATGCGGACATGGGACGGGCCATGCGCGACGCCGATCCCGAGCCGGAAACGCCCGCCCGAGAATTCATGCATTGCCGCCGCGGACTGGGCGAAATCGGTGATGGTGCGCTGGTAGATCGGCGCGATGGCGGTGCCGAACGTCATCGTGTCGGTGTTCCAGCACAGCGCCTCGCACAGCGACATATTACCGAAAGGGCTCGGCGAGAAGATGCCGGCGAAGCACCGATTTTCGACTTCCTTGGCGAGTTCGAGCGTGCGGCGGCGGCGGCCGGGGACAGCGATCAGGCAGATCGCGGGATGCTGGGCTTCGGGCATGGTCGTGTGGGTCCTGGATCGTTTGCGCCAGCCTAGCGCGGGGTGGAGCCAGGGAACAGGGACGGGGAACAGGGACGGGGAACAGGCTCGACCGCCACCCAGATCCCCCGCTAGCATCCGCGCCAACATATCCAAGGAACCGCCATCATGCGCTTCGGCCTGCTGTATGAACTGCAACTCCCCCGTCCGTGGGACAACAACGCCGAACACCGCCTGATCCACGAAGCCCTGGCCGAGGCGGAACTCGCCGATCAATTGGGCTTCGACTACCTCTGGGCGAATGAGCATCACTTTCTGGAGGAATACTCCCACTCCTCCGCGCCGGAAGTCTTCCTCGCCGCCGCCGCCGCGCGGACCAAACGCATCCACATCGGCCACGCCGTCGTGCTGTCGCCCCCCGGCTACAACCCGCCAGCCCGTGTCGCCGAACGGATTGCCACGCTCGATCTTATCGCCAGCGGTCGCGTCGAATGGGGCACCGGGCAGTCGGCGTCGCGCACCGAGCTGGAAGGCTTCAACGTCGACACGACGACCAAGCGCGCGCAATGGGCGGAGGCAACCGAGCAGACCGCCAACATGATGGCGATGGAACCCTATCCGGGGTTCGAGGGCCAGTATTTCTCGATGCCGGCCCGCAATATCGTGCCGAAGCCGTTTCAGAAGCCGCATCCGCCGATCTGGGTCGCATGCTCCAACCGTGAGACCATCCATGCCGCCGCGCGAAACGGCATCGGCGCGCTGGCCTTCGCCTTCATCGACGCGGCCGAGGCCGGCAAGTGGGCGAAGGAATACTACGACATCATCAAATCGGACGAATGCGTCCCGATCGGTCACACCGTCAACGCGAACATCGCGATGGCGACAGGGTTCTCGGTCCATCACGACGAACAGGAAGCCAAGGCCCGCGGGCTGGAGGCGTTCCAGTATTTCGGTTTCGCTCTGGGTCACTACTATGTGTATGGACAGCATACGCCCGGCCATACACATTTGTGGGAACGGTTCCAGATCGCGCGTTCGGAACTGCCGGACGTCGCGCATGGCAATGGTATAGGCACGCCGGAACAACTGCGGCAGCGTCTGATGGAATACCAGAATGCCGGCGTCGATCAGGTCATCTTCATCCAGCAGGCTGGCCGCAACAAGCATGAACACATCATCGACTCGCTTAAGCTGTTTGCGAATGAGGTGATGCCCTTCATGAAGCAGGACCAGCACGAACGCGACCGCCGCAAGCAGGAGGAACTGGCCCCGTTCATTGAGGCCGCGTTGAAGCGGAAGCAATGGATGCGCCCGATGCCGGCCGAACAGGCACCGACCGTCACCGCGTACGGCAAAACCGTCGTCGCCAGCACGGTGGATACCGACAAGCCGACCTACCGCATCGGCGCCGCCGGCGGGTTCGAGGTGCCGATGGAAGACCTGGTTGCCAAAAAGTTGCAGGGGGAAACAACCTGACCGCTGTGACCTCGGTCACTGCGGATCAACGCCATGCCGGCTATCACGGCCCTAACGACAAACGTGTTGGGGCTGATCAATGCGACATCCGGGGAGCCGAACGCGGCTTGAAGTGATCCATGGGCGCGCCGCCATCCGTGCCGTGTTCGATGGCGCGGATGCCGTCCCGATGCCGATGGGGCGCGACGGCGCGCTGGTGTGGCGACGGACCGACCATCTGGTGGTGCGTCGTGACTCCGCGGGCGGGCGGATGCTGTTGGCCGCGCGATATGGCACCACCGGACGCGACCCGTTCCTGCTGCTCGACGACCTTGCCGTGTCGGGGGGGGCGGCGGACGAACCGGCCTGCCGGCTGATGGTGGCGGCGCTGCTGCTGCGGCTGGCCGCGTTGGAAGACCTCCCCGCCGCGCTGGTGACGCACGCCGATAACGTCGCCCTCGCGCGAGCATTCCAGACGGTCGCCGCGTCGATCGGGGACGCGGTGCTCTATCCGATCCCCGACAGCACCGTGATCCCGTTGCGCAGCGCAGCCATGACGCACCGGATCGCCCGCGCGATCGGCGTTCCGGCCTGGTCCGGGCAAGCGGCGAACGCGCCCAACCTCGTGACACTGGACCTGCGATCGACGTTCGAGGACGACCTGATCCCCGTCCTGAACAAGCTGTTCCGCCAGCGTTCGGCGCCTCGCCACACCACGCCGATGCGGCAACGATCGGCCCGCGCCAGTTGACACGCGCCCCCGACGGGTGTGCCTGACAGGAAAGGTACCTACCGCGTCGAGGAAACAGCATGCCCATCACGAAACTGCTCATCGCCAACCGGGGTGAGATCGCGATCCGCGTCGCCCGCACCGCCTCCGAGATGGGTATCGCCACGGTCGCGATCCATTCCGAAGACGACGCGCAGTCCTTGCATGTCCGCGCCGCCGACGCCGCCGTTGCCTTGCCCGGATCGGGCGCGACCGCCTACCTGAACGCGGCCGCCATCGTCGCCGCGGCCAAGGAAAGTGGCTGCGACGCGATCCATCCCGGCTATGGCTTCCTGAGCGAGAACGCCGATTTCTCCAATCTCTGTCGCCAGGCCGGGATCATCTTCGTGGGCCCGCGCCCCGAGACGATCGCCCTGTTCGGCGACAAGGCCCAGGCCCGCCACTTCGCGACGCGGTGCGAGGTGCCGATCATCCCGGGCACCTCCGGCCCCACGACGCTGGACCAGGCGCGCGACTTCATGGCCGCGCTGGGAACCGGTGGCGCAATCATGGTCAAGGCGGTCGCCGGCGGCGGCGGGCGCGGCATGCGCGCGGTGACCGATCCCGACCAGCTTGCGACCGCCTTCGAGCGTTGCCGGTCCGAAGCCCTGCAATCCTTCGGCAACGGCGATGTCTATGTCGAACGCCTGTTCCCCCGCGCGCGCCATATCGAGGTGCAGATCATGGGCGACGGCACCGGCGCCGTCTCGCATCTGTGGGAACGCGAATGCAGCCTCCAACGCGAGCGCCAGAAGATCGTCGAGATCGCGCCGGCCCCGTTCCTGTCCCCCGCCACGCGGGAAAAGCTGCTGACCGCCGCGACGACCCTCGCCGCCGCCGCCAACTACCTGAACGCCGGCACCTTCGAATTCCTGGTGGACACCACGACCGACGCCGTCGCCTTCATCGAGGCCAATGTCCGCCTTCAGGTCGAACACACCGTCACCGAGGAAGTCACCGGCATCGACCTGGTGCGCGCTCAGCTTGAAATCGCCGCCGGGGCGACGCTGGCCGACCTCGGCCTGACCCAGGCGGAGATCCCCAGCCCCCGCGGCATCGCCATCCAGGCGCGGGTGAACCTGGAAACCATGCAGCCTGACGGCACCGTCCGCGGATCGGGCGGCGTGCTGGGTGCCTATGAGCCGCCCTCGGGCCCCGGCGTGCGCGTCGACGGCTATGGCTATGCCGGCTACCGCACCAACCCGCGCTTCGACTCGCTGCTGGCCAAGGTGATCGTCCACAGCCGCACCAACCGCTTCGCCGACGCCGCCGCCAAGACCGTGCGGGCCTTGTCGGAGTTCAGGGTGACCGGCGCCGCCACCAATATCGGTTTTCTGCAATCCGTTCTGCGCCACCCCGGCGTGATCAGCGGCGACGTCCATACCCGCTTCATCGAGGAACACGCCCCCGCTCTGGTCGCCGCCGAACCGACCCAGGCGCGCTATTTCGAGGCGAAATCCGCAGCCGCCGCCCGCCGCCCCGGCATGCGTCTGCAAACCGACGACCCGCTGGCGATCGTGGCGCTCGGCCAGGAACGCGTGGCCCAGGCGCAGGATGAAGCGCCGGAAGACGAACTCGCTGGCCCCGAGGGCACTGTCCCGCTGCGCGCGCCCATGCAGGGCACCATCGTATCCCTGACGCTGGCCGATGGCGCCGAGGTGCGGGCCGGCCAGGAAGTCATGGTTATGGAAGCCATGAAGATGCAGCACACCGTGCCCGCCCCCGTGTCCGGCATCCTGCGCCTGGTGACGGTCGCCGTGGCGGATACGGTGTTCGAGGGCCATCCGCTGGCCTTCATCGAGGAACGCGCCGTCGCCGGCGGGGAAATCAAGCGCCAGGAAATCGACCTCGACCTGATCCGTCCCGACCTGAAGGAGGTCGAGGACCGGCGCGCCCGCGCCATGGACCCCGCCCGCCCCAAGGCCGTCGCCCGCCGGCGCGGCACCGGCCAAAGGACGGCGCGCGAGAACATCATGGATGTCTGCGATCCCGACAGCTTCGTCGAATACGGGTCCCTGGTCCTGGCCGGCCGCCGCCGCACCACGCCGATGGAGCAGTTGATCGACGAATCCCCGGCCGACGGGCTGATCATGGGCCTCGCCCAGATCAACGGCGACCGGTTCCCCGAGGACAAGTCCCGCGCCGTCGTCGTCTCCTATGACTACACCGTGATGGCCGGCACCCAGGGCCACATGGGCCACCACAAGCAGGACCGGATGTTCGAGACCGCCGAACGCTGGCGCCTGCCCGTCGTGCTCTTCACCGAGGGCGGGGGCGGTCGCGGCTCCGACACCGATAACCTGGTCAGCTTCTCCGACACGTTCCATCGCCTGCCGCGGCTGTCGGGCCTGGTGCCGCTGATCGGCATCGCCTCCGGCCGCTGCTTCGCCGGCAACGCGGTGCTGCTGGGCTGCTGCGACGTGATCATCGCGACGGAAGGCGCCACCATCGGCATGGCGGGCCCCGCGATGATCGAGGGCGGCGGCCTCGGCGTCTATCGCCCCGAGGAAGTCGGCCCCATGAGCGTGCAGGTCCCGAACGGCGTCGTCGACATCCTGGTCAAGGATGAGGAAGACGCGGTGCGGGTCGCGAAACAATACCTCTCCTACTTCCAGGGCCGCACCGAGGACTGGACCTGCGACGACCAGCGCAAGCTGCGCCACGTCGTGCCGGAAAACCGCCTGCGCGGCTATGACATGCGGGAACTGATCAGCACCCTGGCCGATGACGGGTCCTTCCTCGAAATCCGCAAGGGCTTCGGCCATGGCATGGTGACCGGGTTCCTCCGCATCGAGGGCCGCCCTGTCGGCGTCATCGCCAACAACCCGATGCACCTCGGCGGGGCGATCGACAGCGACGCCGCCGACAAGGCCGCCCGCTTCATGCAGTTGTGTGACGCGCACGACATCCCGATCCTGTCGCTGAACGACAACCCCGGAAACATGGTCGGGCCGGAGGCGGAGAAGACCGCGCTCGTGCGTCATTGCTGCCGCACCTATCTGATCGGCGCCAACCTGACCGTTCCGGTGTTCTTCGTGATGATCCGCAAGTCCTATGGGTTGGGGAAACTGGCGATGACCGGCGGGTCGATGCGGGTCGGCGTGTTCTCCATCGCCTGGCCCACCGGCGAGTTCGGCGGCATGGGCCTCGAAGGCCAGGTCAAGCTCGGCCGTCGCCGCGAACTGGCCGCCATCGCCGACCCGGCCGAACGCAAGAGCGCCTATGAGGGGATGGTCGCGGAGTTGTACGAACGCGGCAAGGCCCTGAACGCCGGGTCCCTGTGGGAGGTCGACGAGGTGATCGACCCCGCCGACACGCGCCGCTGGATGGTCGCGGGCCTGCGGTCGATGCCCCCGGTCGCCCCGCGGGAGGGAAAGAAGCGCCCCTGCGTGGACGGGTGGTGACCGCCGCCGCTATCCTGTCGTCCCGCCTGGGGTGATTCGGAGACGGCTTCGGACAGCATGGCGGGATGGGAATGGCTGCGGGGGTCATAAGGGCGGGTGTGCGGGTTTCCGAAACGACGCCCTTGCGGGTGGTCAGGGAGATGACCGGCCCTGAAAAACGGCACCGGAATTCGTTTGCCGGCCATGACCTTTTATTCATGGAGATCGACCGGTTGCACGCGCAACGTGTTCTGGTCCGGCAGCCGATCGTCATCGATGGTATCGGGGTGGACGGTGATGGCGGATCCCGCGCAAAATCCAAAACGACATCGTGGCGAGCTTGATCACCGCGCTGTGGCGCATGCGGAAATCTGAACAAGTGATAGCCCAATATACACATCCCAGAACCAACGCTTTATACAATATTGTCTGACGCGGGGCGGGGAAAGCATGAATGGCAATTGCCGGGTAACGATACCCAATGTCGATGATCGAACTGATCTTGGTTTGGGCTTCCCATGGAGGCCAGGGCTGTTCAACGCTCTCAACTGACGCACCACTTCAGAAGGGGATCAAGGCCCTGCAGAGCCGCGGCGTATCTGTCTTGACTGAAGGTACTAGTCTTGTTTCGACGTAGGATATTGTAGGCAAA
>CAMCDA010000128.1 GCA_945873195.1 Asaia bogorensis | reverse complement strand
GGGAACGCGCGTGACCATCGGTCGCGACATGGGATCGGTGCTGGGTGATCCGAACGACCTGTCCTTGGTGCTGCTGTTCCCGATTGCCTTCGCGGTCTCCCTGATCCTGACCGAGCGGACTCCGATCCTGGTTCGGCTGTTCGGGATGGTCGGGTTCGCCACGATGGCGATGGCCGTCATGGCGACCCAAAGCCGCGGCGGCTTGTTGGGCATTGTCGCCGTTTGCGCGACGTTCGCGATCCGCCGTATCCGCTCCCGCGCGGTGCTGATCGGTGGCGGCCTGTTTGCCGTGCTGGTGCTGTTCGCGATGGCGGGCATCAGCGGGCGCGCCTCGGGCGGGGCGTCCGAGGGTGGTGTCATCGACGAATCCTCCCAGGGACGGCTGCACGCCTGGACGGCCGCCATCCGCATGGCGTTGTACCGGCCGCTGACCGGGGTTGGCCTCGATAACTACGTCGCGAACTACTACTACTACAGCGACTGGTGGGAGGGGTTTGCCAAGGCCGTGCACAGCACCTGGTTCTCGGTGCTGGCCGAGGGCGGCATCCTGTCGTTCGGCGTCTTCGTGGCGATGATCGTGGCGATCTTTCGCTCGACGCTGAACTCCACGCGGCAATGCGCGCCGGCCGTCGCGGGGGCGGCCTATAATCCCGCATCCTATGGGTTGGCGCAGGCGGTGCTCGCGGGGATGGCCGGGTTTACGGTTTCGGGGACCTTCCTGACCCAGGGCTTTACGTGGCCGCTCTACATTCTGCTGGCGCTGTCGACGGCCATCGCGCGCCATGTCGTGCGCCGCGATGCCTGAAGCGGTGGCGCCGAGCGTCCATTGGCGGGGTGCGGCCGTTCGGCCGTAACGACCGCATGGCGTCACTGATGATCCGGTCTCGCGATCCGTTCACCCAAGCGCAAACACGAAAAAGCCGCCACCCCGTCAGAGGGGATGGCGGCTTTGTTGAACTGCTCGGGCGCTGGACAGCGCCCGAACCGCACCCAGGATCAGGCGGCGTGGGGGAAGGCGAGCGGGGCGCTGAACAGGCCGCGCAACCCGGAACCGAGTTCGATCTGCGCGCGAATGCCCAGCACGTTCTCCGCATGGCTGGGATCGCCGATCGAGGCCCGGATATCGCCAGGACGGGCAGGTCCCGGCACCAGGTTGGCGGTTACGCCGGTCGCGGTTCCCATGATGCGGGCGAGGTCCCTGACGGTGGTGCCCCGACCGGTGCAGGCATTCAGGATGCGCGCCTGGGGTTGGTGGCGGATCGTCTCCATCCCCGTGCAGAGGAAGCGCACGATGTCCTGTACCGCGATGAAATCCCGGCTTTGGTCGCCATCGCCGTGAATGGTGATCGGCAGCCCCGCCATCAACCGGCTGGCGAACACGGAAATGACTCCGCTGTATTGCGACCGCGGGTCCTGGCGGGGGCCGTATACGTTAAAGAACCGAAATCCCATGCTGGGTTGACCATGCGTGATGAATGCCGCCTGCGCCTGCAATTCCCCGCCCAGCTTGTCCGCGCCATAGCTGGATCGCGGGGCGGTGGGGGCCTGTTCCCGAATTGGGAGGCGAAGCTGCTCTCCGTAGACCGCCGCGGACGACGCGTAGACCACCGGCACCCGCCCGTGGAACCGCGCGGCGTCCAGCACCGCGACCGTGCCGCCGAGGTTGGTCCGATGGCTGCTCACCCAATCCTCGGTGCAGCGGGTGACCGAGGCCACCGCCGCCAGATGAAAGCACCCCGCGGCGCCGGTCATGGCGTGCCGCATGGTCGCCGTATCCGCGACGTCGCCCACGATCAGTTCGGCGCGCGGGTCGAGGTTGTCGCGGCTGCCGGTGGACAGGTCGTCCACCACGCGCACGCCATGCCCGCGTCCCAGCAGCGTGTCCACGAGATGAGAGCCGATAAATCCGGCGCCGCCGGTTACAACGTATCGTGCCACTGTGATGGTCCTTGCTTTGTCTGGGGCAGACAACGCAATGAGCGTGCCAATAACGCGCGAGAGTGGAGCATGAGGCGATGACGCGCACGACACCGGGGTCTCAGCGTGGCGTCCGGGGGTGGTTCGCCCTCCTGCCTTTGGTCCATGGGGCCCTGATCGGGATCACGATCCTGCTGCTATGGGCCGGCCTCGGCTTCAATCTGTGGCGGGAGCACGCGCTTGGCCTGCGGACGGCCCAGGACGACAGCCGCAACCTGGTGCGCGCCTTCGCCGAGAATATCACGCGTACCGTCGAATCCGTGGACCAGACGCTGCTGCTGGTGCGGGAGGCCGTCGTGCGGGACGGCGCCAGCCTGGACCTGGGCACCTGGGCCACGCGCCGCGCCTTCATGAATGATCTCGCGGTTCAGATCGCCCTGATCGGGCCTGACGGGATCATGCTGCGGTCGAACCTTGGGACGCCGTCCGGTCGGATCGACCTGTCCGATCGGGAGCA
This sequence comes from Asaia bogorensis, assembly GCA_945873195.1. GTDB lineage: Bacteria > Pseudomonadota > Alphaproteobacteria > Acetobacterales > Acetobacteraceae > Rhodopila > Rhodopila bogorensis_A. The sequence continues at coordinate 11,827 of CAMCDA010000128.1, read as the reverse complement.
CTTCAGGGTGCATGCCGGCACCGCGGACGACCGGCTGTTCATCAGCAGCCCGGTGCTGGGCCGCGTGTCCGGCAAATGGACGATCCAGTTCACGCGCAAGATCATCGCGCCTGATGGCGGCTTCGCGGGGGTCGTCGTGATGTCGCTGGATCCATACTACCTGTCCCGGTTCTACGAATCCCTCGACATCGGCAATGGCGAGGTATTCCTGGCCAATCCTGACACCAACATCCTTTTGGCGCGAGCGCCGACCCGGGCAGACACGATCGGCAAATCCCTGCCGGACGATCTGGTGGAGCGGCTGCGGCGGACCGCCACGATCGGCGGCTTTCAAACGGTCAGCCCAACCGATGGTGTCGAGCGCATCGTGAGCGTTGCCCGCGTGCAGGGCTATCCATTGGTGGTCGGGATCGGCCTGTCGGTCGAGGACGCGATCGCGGTTTATCGAAACAACCTACCGTTTGTCGTCATGGCGGGGATTACCGCCACCGGCGCGATCCTGGCAGTCGGAATGCTTCTCATTTTGCAACGCAATCGGCTGTTGCGATCCCGCCAGGCTTTGACCGCGACGCTCGAGAACATGTCGCAGGGCATCCTGATGGTCGATCACAATGGCCGGGTGCCGGTGATCAACCAGCGGGCCTTCGATCTGCTGGGATTGCCGCCCGAGCTTGTCGGCGAAAACACGCCCTTCCAGGACATCCTGGACTGGCAGTTCGGCACTCGCGAATTCGGCCCGTCCGTCAAATGGGACGACAAGCTGGCAACCGTGCTGCGATCCGGCGGCATCCTGCCGGAGAACACCGTGTATGAGCGCGCCCGCCCGAACGGAACGATCCTGGAAGTAAGGACCCAAAGCCTGCCGGACGGCGGCGCGGTCCGCACCTTCACCGATATCACCGACCGCAAGCGAACCGAAGCCGACCTCGCCATGGCCCGCGACGCGGCCGAGGCGGCGTCTCGCGCGCGGTCCGAATTTGTCGCCGTCATGAGCCATGAGATACGAACGCCGCTGAATGGCATCATCGGCGTGTCCGGCCTGCTGCTCGACATGAAGCCCGATGCGACCGAGCGCCAGTATCTGGAGATCGTGCGGGACTCCGGCAATCACCTGCTGCAGATCGTGAACGACATCCTGGACTTCTCGAAGCTGGATGCGGGCCGCATGGAATTGGAGGAGGTCGTCTTCGAGCTGCCGGCCATGATCACGGGTGCCAATGAGCTATTGGCCACCGCGGCCCGGGACAGCGGGCTCGATCTCGGCGCGCGGATCGATCCGTCCGTTCCCCGCATGGTCCGCGGCGATCCCGGCCGGCTGCGGCAGATTCTGCTGAACCTGATTGGTAACGGCATAAAATTTACCGAAGCTGGGGGCATAACGGTGCATGTCTCCCGCCGTTCGGCGGAACCGGGGCTGGTGCATCTGGATTTCCGCGTGACCGATACCGGCATTGGCATCGCGCCCGACAAGATTCCGTTCCTGTTTCAGCGCTTCTCGCAGGTGGACAGTTCGGTATCGCGACAGTTCGGCGGCACCGGCCTGGGCCTGGCGATCAGCCGAGCGCTGGTGGAGCAGATGGGGGGACGGATCGAGGTCGAGAGTGAGGCTGGCGTTGGCAGCACATTCCGTTTCGATGTCGTGCTGCACGAAGCGCCCGCGGCCAGCGATCCTGGCGAGACGCGTGATCTTGAACCAGCCGTCGCGCTGCCTCGGTTGCGCATTCTGGTCGCGGAGGACAACAACACGAACCGGATTGTCGTCACCAGTATCCTGAAACGCCTGGGCCAGCACGTTGACGGGGTCGCGAACGGGCTGGAGGCGGTGCAGGCCGTCAAGACCATCCCGTATGATCTGATCCTGATGGACGTGATGATGCCCGAAATGGATGGCCTGACCGCCACCCGTGAAATCCGCGCGCTCGGCCCCGCCGCTGCCGCGATCCCCGTGGTGGGTCTGACCGCCAATGTACAGTCGAAGGACAAGGATGCCTGCCTGGCCGCCGGCATGGTGGGCTTCCTGACGAAGCCGATCACGAGTGAGCGCCTGGTTCAGACAATCAGGGATGTCGTCTCGGCCTGGTAGTGGGCCTGCGCCACGAGCGATAGGGCCTGCGGGGTCATCTGCAGGGCAATCGGGCGAACGATGCGATCACTCCGAGGGTCAATCCACACCGTCATCCCCGCGCTTGTCGCGGGGACCAAGCGCGGCAGGGTGCTGGTGATGGTCCCCGGCACAAGGCCGGGGACGACGAAATTGAGTCGGGCGGCCGATGAAATCCGTTCCCCCGATTGTCCTGGGGCCATCGTCCCCTTACCCAGGCCGCCGCCCGCGCAACCCGGCCGCTACCTCAAACTGATGCCCAACGCGCAACACGGTCCCATCGCCCCAGGCCGGCCCCATGATCTCCAATCCCAGCGGCAAGCCACCCGCCGAGAAACCCCCGCACACCACCAGAGACGGCACCGCCGCTACATTCGCCACCGTCGTCACCAACGGCCGGGAAAACCCGTCATCCGGTCGTTGCTCCGCCAGCAAGGGTGCCGCATCCCCCACTGGCGCACAGATCAGCACATCGAACCGCTTGAAGGCCTCGGCCGTCGCCGCGATCAGATCCGTCCGCCGCCGCTGCGCCGTGATGTAGTCCGCCGCTCGGATCAAGGCCCCTGACAGCACCCGGATACGGAACACCCGTGAGTAGTCCGACAGCCGAGCCTTCAGCGTCGCCTCATGCAGGGCGTAGGCCTCGGCCGAGATGATGACCCGCCCGACCGCGTTGTAGTCCTGCACCGGGGGCAGGGTGACATCCTCGACCTTGCAGCCGAGGGAGCGGAACATGCGGATTGACTCGGCCATCATCCGCAGGACTTCGGGGGACGCGGGTGCGTCATGTTCGAAGAACCGCCGCAGCACGCCGACGCGCAGGCCCTTCACCGGCGTTTCGATCCCCTTGGCATAGGCGACCTGGGGCACCGCGACCGAGGCCGGGTCGGCCGGGTCATGCCCCGCCAGGGCATCCATCAGGATCGCGCAATCCTCCGCCGTCCAGGCCATCGGCCCCGCGGTATCCAGGGTCGGCGACAGCGGAATGACCCCGCGGCGAGACACCAGGCCGGGCGTCGGCTTGAACCCGGCGATGCCGCAGAACGCCGCCGGCAGCCGGATCGATCCGCCGGTGTCCGATCCCAGCGCCCCCAGCGCCAGCCCCGCCGCGACCGCCGCGCCGGACCCGGAGCTTGATCCGCCAGTGAACCGCCTTACGTCCCACGGGTTGCGCGCCGGCGGCCAGGGCAGGTCCGTCGCCGGCCCGCCAATCGCGAATTCATGCGTGGCGAGCTTACCCAGCATCACCGTCCCCGCCTCGTGCAGCCGCCGCACCGTCTCGGCATCCTGCTTGGGGACATTGTCGAGCAGGATGCGTGAATGCGCGGTCGTGCGGACGCCGGCGGTTTCGTAGATGTCCTTGTAGGCGACGGGAATGCCGAGCAGAGGCCCCTTGCGGCCGGCCATGATGGCTTTCTCGGCGGCGCGGGCGGCGGACAAGGCGCGTTGGCCGGTGACCAGCAGAAAGGCGTTCAGGGTCGGGTCCACGGCCTCGATGCGTTTCAGCAGGGCCTTGGTCAGCTCGACCGGCGACAGTTTCTTGCGCGCGATCAGGCGTCCGGCCTCGGCGATGGTCAGGAACGGGGGGACCGGGTCGCTCATCGCCGGCTGGGCCCCTTGGCCTTGGCGCGAGCGGGTGCCTTGGAGGTGTCGGCCGCGGGGGTCTTCGCCACGGCCGTCTTGGCGGGCGCTTTTGCCACGGCCGCGCGTTTCGCCGGCGCCGCGGCCTCGGGCGGGGGCAGGCGGAAGGTCAGCGCCATGTCGTCAACCAAAGGACGGTCGCGCGGTATGGTGGCGATCAGCCCGGCCACTTGCCGCCAGGCCAACACAAGGTCGGCCACCTGGCCGGGATTCAGCACGAGGCCGGCGCGGGAGATCAAAATCTGGATTTCCGCCGGGCTGACGGTCGGGACGGGGGCTGGTGGCGCGGCTGCCATGGCATTTCGTTCCGGACAGAGCAGGCGCAGACCCTAATCGCCGATCGCCGCCGCTTCAAGACAGCCCCCCCGGATAGCAGGGCAATCGCACTTGGCCCCTATTCGTCTTGGGCGGGCTAGACCCGCCCATCGCCGGGGAGGCTGTCGGTTGCGATTACGCGAAAAGGCCCATCATTGGCGTCCCTGGCGATGGCCGGGTCAGGCCCGGCCAAGACGGGTGGACACGTACGCGGACCAAGTGTGATCGCCCCCCCCGGATAGCGCGTCCCATCACAACGCGGCATGATGCCCCAGCATGCACACCATCTCTCACGCCCAGCCCAGCTCGGCCGAGGCCGCCCTCGCCGCCCGCGTCACCCAGGCCGCCACCAGGGGCGAGCCCTTGCTGGTCCAGGGCAACGGCACCAAGGCCGGAATGCTCCGCCCGGTGCAGGCCGAACGCGTGATTTCCACGGCCGATGACAGCGGAATCGTGCTGTATTCGCCGCAGGAGCTGATCATCAGCGCCCGTGCCGGCACGCCGCTGTCGGTCGTTGAGGCCGCTTTGGCCGAAAAGGGCCAGCATTTGATCGCCGAACCGCCCGATCTGTCGGTGCTGCTGGGCCTGACCGACCGGCCGCAGACGATCGGCGGCGTGACGGCAACCAACCTGTCAGGCCCACGCCGCGTCGCCTGGGGCGCGGTGCGCGACCACGTCATGGGCATCCGCGCCGTGACGGGACGGGGGGAGGTGATCCACTCCGGCGGCCGGGTGCTGAAGAACGTGACGGGTCTCGACCTGTGCAAGCTGTTCACCGGCAGCCACGGCACGCTGGGCGTGATCACCGAAGTGACGCTGAAGGTCCTGCCCGCGCCCGAGCAGACCGGCACGCTCGCGATCCCCGGCCTGGAAGCCGCCGCCGCCGTCGCGGCCTTGTCGGCGGCGCTGGGTTCCCCGTTCAGCGTCTCCGCCGCCGCCTGGCTGCCGAAGGACGCCGCCGCGCGCGTCCCTGAACTGGCGGCATTCGGGACTGGCGTGGCCTTGGCGCGGATCGAGGATTTCGCCGCCTCCGTCACCTACCGGACTGAAAAACTGGCCGCCCAGCTGGCTTTGGCCGGCACGGTCATCCTGGATGACGCGACTTCCCGCGCGGTCTGGCGGGCGGTGCGCGACGTCCGCCCGCTGGGCGCCGAACCGGGCGACGCCGTCTGGCGAGTCTCCGTCCGGCCCTCCGCCGGGGCAGGGGTGCTGACCGGCCTGACCCGAGACCACGGCATGTCCGGCTTCCTCGATTGGGGCGGCGGGCTGGTCTGGCTGACGGGACCCGCGACCGAGTCCGCGCATCTAGCCATCGAAGCCGCCGCCACGCGGGCCGGCGGGCAATGGACCCTGATGCGCGCGCCCGATTCGCTGCGGAGCGCCGTGCGGGTCGTGCCGGACGAACCCGCCCCGCTCGCGCGGATCACCCGCCGCGTGAAGGCGGCCTTCGATCCCAAGGGGATCATGAACCCTGGCCGCATCACCGCGGGGCTGTAGACCATGCAAACGAACTTCACCGCCGAACAGCTCCGCGACCCGGATATCGAGGCGTCCAACCAGATCCTACGCACCTGCGTGCATTGCGGCTTCTGCACCGCCACCTGCCCGACCTTCGTCCTGCTCGGCGACGAGCTGGATAGCCCGCGCGGCCGCATCTACCTCATCAAGGACATGCTGGAGAACGAACGGCCCGCGACCGAGGAAGTCGTGCGCCATATCGATCGGTGCCTGTCCTGCCTGTCCTGCATGACGACCTGCCCATCGGGCGTGAACTACATGCACCTGGTCGATCACGCCCGGACCTATATCGAGGACACCTATAAGCGCCCGTGGGGCGACCGGATGCTGCGCCGGGTCCTGGGCGCGATCCTGCCGCGCCCAGGCCTGTTCCGCCTCGCGCTGATCGGGGCCTCCGTCGCGCGCCGCATGAGCGGCGTGATCCCGGGCCAATCGCAGATGGCCAAACGCATGCGGGCGATGCTGGCTCTCGCCCCAGCCAGCGTGCCATCGCCCAGCCCGATGGAAGGTCCCGGTTCGCATCCGGCGGCGGGCACCAGGCGTGGTCGTGTCGCCCTGCTGGCCGGCTGCGCCCAACCCGTCCTGGCCCCCGGCATCAACGAAGCCACCATCCGCCTGCTGACCCGCATGGGGGTGGAGGTCGTGGTCCCGAAGGGTGCCGGTTGCTGCGGGTCCCTGTCCCACCATATCGGCCAGCACGACGCCGCCATGGCGCATGCCCGTGCCAATATCGACGCCTGGACCCGCGAAATCGAGGCCGGCGGGCTGGACGCGATCATCGTCAACGCCTCCGGCTGCGGCACGACGATGAAGGATTATGGCTTCATGTTCCGCTCGGAACCGGAGCCCTGGCGGTCCCGCGCCGAGAAGATCGCGAGCCTGGCCGTCGATATCTCGGAGTATCTGACCCGGATCGGCTACCAGCCGACCAACCCGGCGCCGAACCTGACCGTCGCCTATCACGCGGCGTGCAGCCTGCAGCACGGCCAGAAAGTGGTGAATGAACCGAAGGCGCTACTGCGGAAGGCCGGGTTCAAGGTGGTGGAACCCGCCGAATCCCATCTGTGCTGCGGGTCGGCCGGCACCTACAACATGCTCCAGCCCGAGATCGCCACCCGCCTGCGCGACCTTAAGCTGCGGAACCTGCGCAACACGAAGCCGGACCTGATCGCCGCCGGCAATATCGGCTGCATCACCCAGTTGTCGGGCGACGGCGTGCCGGTGATCCACTCTATCGAACTGCTGGACTGGGCGGCCGGCGGCCCAGTCCCCGCCGGGATCAAGTCCGTCGCCAACGCCCGCGCGGCCTAGGGAAACGTGCCGATCGCCTTTTGCCATCCCACCAAGCCTCCGATTGACCCCAGCGGTCGGCGCTCGCTATTGCGAGACCCACACACACTCCCATGTCCCCCCACGCCCGCCGGCTGGCGCGGCCGAGGAGTTCTTGCGCCGATGCCCGCGCGCCTGAGACAATGCCTCCTGCTTTTGCTGATCTGCGCGCCGACCGGCCTCCCGGCCTGGGCGCAAGTACCCGGCGGCCCGCCGCCCTCCGTCGGCATTGCCAGGGTGGAAGCCCGCCCGGTCACCGAAAGCTCCGAGTTCGTCGGGCGCGTGTCGGCGATCGGCCGCGTCGCCCTGACGGCCCGCGTCACCGCCTTCCTGGAGGAACGGCAGTTCACCGAGGGCGCCGAGGTGAATGAGGGCGACCTGCTGTTCCGGCTCGACCAGGCACAGTTCAAGGCCGAGGCCCGCCGCCAGGAAGCCGTCCTCGCCGAAGCGCAATCCAGGCTGGCCAACGCAAACATCCAGCTTCAGCGGCTCCAGAGCCTGGTGGGCACCCCCGCCGATAAGCGTGCGTCGGTCGATGATGCCATCGCGTCCCAGCGCGCCTTCGCCGCCCAGGTGATGTCCGCCCAGGCCCAGCTTCGCCTCGCGCAGATCAACCTCGCCTATGCTGAAATCCGCGCGCCCATCGCCGGCAAGATCAGCAGGGCAACCGTGACCGTCGGCAATGTGGTCGGGCCGACGACCGGGCCCTTGGCGAGCATCGTCAGCCAGGACCCGATGGATGTGCTGTTCCCGGTCGCCACGCGGGCGTTGATGGAACTCCAGTCCCGCCATGCCGATCGCGGCGGCGTGCGCGCGATGACGATCCGGGTGCGCCTGTCCAACGGGGTGATCCACGAGCAGGCGGGCACGATCGATTACATCGATCCGTCCGTCGCGCTGAACACCGACACGATCATGCTCCGCGCCCGCATCCCCAACCCGCCGAAGCGCGTGCCGGAGCCAGGCCAGCCGGTTGACCGCAACCTGATCGACGGCACCCTGGTGACCGCCATCGTCGAAGGCGCGCAGTCCATCGCGGCCCTGTCCATCCCGCGTTCGGCGGTGCTGTCCGATCAGCAAGGCAACTACGTCTTTGTCGTCGGCGCCGACGACAAGGTCGAGGTGCGGCGTATCCGCCTCGGCCAGTCCACCCCCGCCTTGGCGATCGTCACCGACGGCCTCAAGCAAGGTGAATCGGTCATCGTCGAGGGCCTTCAGCGCGCCCGTCCCGGCGCCGCGGTTTCCCCGTCGCCCGTTCAACCGCCTCCCCCTCCACCGGTGGGGGCGCGGTAGTTCGGCATGATCTCGGCTCTTTTCGTTGATCGACCACGGCTGGCGATTGTCATCGCGATCCTGATGACACTGGCCGGCGGGTTGTCGCTGGTCTGGCTGCCGGTTTCGCAGTTCCCCGACATCGTGCCACCGCAGGTGCTGGTGTCCGCCAGCTACTCCGGCGCCTCGGCTCCCGCGGTCGAATCCTCGATCGCGCAGCCGCTGGAATCGGCGATCGTCGGCGTCGACAAGATGATCTACATGAAGTCGAACAGCGGCAACGATGGCAGCTACAGCCTGAATGTCACGTTCGAGCTCGGCACCAATCCCGACATCAACACCGTCAACGTCAGCAACCGCATCCAGCAGGCCCTGGCCAAGCTGCCGGAGGAAGTGCGCCGCCAGGGCGTGACGGTCCGTAAACGCTCGACCGCCATCCTGGCCTTCCTGCAATTCTATAGCGAGGGCGGGAAACACGACCCGCTGTTCATCAGCAACTATGTGACGATCAATGCGCTGGACCGGCTGGCGCGCACGCCGGGCGTGGGTGACGCGCAGTTGTTCGGGCGGCTCGATTACTCGATGCGGGTGTGGTTCGACACCGACCGGCTGGTCTCCCTGAACCTGGTGCCGGCCGACGTGATCGCCGCGATCCAGTCGCAGAATGTCCAGGCGGCGGTAGGCCGCATCGGCGCCCGCCCGACCTCCGATTCCACGCAATTCCAGTTCAGCGTGCAGACCCAGGGGCGCCTGACAACGGCCGAACAATTCGGCGAGATTGTCATCCGCGCCAACCAGGACGGATCGGTGCTGCGGCTTCGCGACGTCGCCAGGGTGGAGCTGGGCGCGCAGAACATGGACACGGAAAGCCGCTTGAACGGCAACCCGGCGGTCTCTATCGGCCTGTACCTGTCCCCCGGCGCCAACGCCGTGCAGACCTCGGCCCGCGTACGCGCGACGCTGGATGACCTGTCGAAGCGCTTCCCGGACGGGCTGAAGGCGCGCGTCTTCTACGACAGCAGTTCCTTCGTTACCGCGACGATCGAGGAGGTCGTGCTGACCCTGGTGATCGCCTTCGTCCTGGTGGTGGCGGTCGTCTTCGTCTTCCTGGGCAGCGTGCGCGCGACCATCATCCCGATGGTCGCCATCCCCGTCAGCCTGATCGGCACCTTCGCGGTGCTGCTGCTCGCCGGCTATTCGGCCAACACGATTTCCCTGCTCGCCATGGTCCTGGGCATCGGCATCGTTGTCGATGACGCGATCGTCGTCGTCGAAAACGTCGAGCGCGTGATGGCCGAGGAACCCGAACTGTCCCCGGCCGAGGCCACCAAGAAGGCCATGCGCCAGATCACCGGACCGGTGATCGCGATCTCCCTGGTGCTGCTGTCGGTGTTCGTGCCGGTCGCGTTCATCCCCGGCGTCTCCGGCACGTTGTTCCGCCAGTTCGCGGTCACGATCAGCGTATCCATGCTGATCTCGGCGATCAACGCGCTGACACTGTCGCCGGCGCTCTGCGCGCTGTTCCTGCGCCATCACGGCCGGCCGCGCGGGCCGGTCGGGTGGATGCTGCGCGGCATCGACGCCATGCGCGACGGCTATGCGGCCATCGTACGCCGGCTGGTGCGCGTGTCCGTCCTGTCACTGCTGATCGTCGGCGGGGCGGGCGTGGGCATCTGGTACCTCGGCAAGATGACCCCCACCGGCTTCCTGCCGGAAGAAGACCAGGGCGCGTTCTTCGTGGCCGTAAGCCTGCCCGACTCGGCTGCCGTTTCGCGCACCCGCGCCGTCGTCGAACAGATCGAGGGCCTGATCCGCCCCATGCCGCAGGTCGAGGGCGTGTTGTCGATCGTCGGCTTCTCCCTGCTGGATGGCGGCAATCAGTCCAACTCCGCCTTCATCGTGGTGCGCCTGAAACCGTTCCAGGATCGCGTGGGCGCGGCGAACGCGGCCCAGGCGGTGATCGGGCGCGTGTTCGGCGCCATGCAGCAGGTGCGAACCGCGCTGGCCTTCCCGTTCAACCTGCCGCCGATCATAGGCTTGTCCACCAGCGGCGGCTTTGAATACCAGCTGGAGGATATCGAGGGCCGCGATCCGGTCGAGCTGGCCAGCGCAATGCAGGGCTTGCTCGCGGCAGCCAACCAGGACCCGCGGCTGGCGCGCGTGTTCTCGACCTTTACCGCGTCCAATCCCTCCATCTGGCTGGATATCGACCGCGACAAGGCGCAGGCACTGGGGCTGTCGATCGTCGATGTGTTCAGCACCCTGCAGGCGTCGCTGGGCGGGTTCTATGTCAACGACATCAACCTGTTCGGCCGCACCTGGCAGGTGAACATCCAGGCCGACGCGGCCAGCCGATCGGATGTGTCGGATATCAATCGGATCCATGTGAGAAGCCGGCAGGGCGCGATGGTGCCGATCCAGGCCATCGCCACGATCCGCTATGTGGTGGGCCCCCGGGTGATCAGCCGGTTCAACAACTACCGCGCCGTCACGATCAATGGCGGGCCGCGCCCTGGCGTGTCCTCGGGCGACGCGCTGCGCGCCATGGACGAGATTTCCGCCCGCACCCTTCCGCTCGGCTTTGCCTATGAATGGTCCGGCACCGCGTTTCAGGAGCGGCAGGCGGCCGGCCAGACCGGCCTGATCCTGTCGCTGGCCATCCTGTTCGCGTACCTGTTCCTGGTGGCGCTGTACGAGAGCTGGATGATCCCCGTTCCAGTGCTGCTGTCGGTCTCGGTGGGCGTCCTGGGGGCCTTTGCCGGGCTGCTGTATTTCGGGCTGGCGCTCGATCTGTATGCTCAGATCGGCATGGTGGTGCTGATCGCCCTGGCGGCGAAGAACGGCATCCTGATCGTTGAATTCGCCAAGGAACAGCGGGAAGCCGGACTGCCGATCCGGGAAGCGGCCGAGATGGGCGCGCGCATCCGTATCCGGGCGGTCATGATGACCTCGATCGCGTTCATTCTGGGGCTGGTGCCGCTTGTCTGGGCCGAGGGCGCGGCGATGCTGAGCCGGCGCGCGGTCGGATCAGCCGTATTCGCAGGCATGATCGTCGCCAGCACGGTCGGGGTATTCCTGATCCCGATGCTGTACGTCGTGTTCCAGGTGATGCGGGAACGGATCAAGGGCCGGTTCGCCAGCACGCACTGATCAAGCGCCAACCGAGCAAGCACCAACGCGAATGGCCGGGACAAGCCCGGCCAGGATGGCGCGGTGGGAAGTTCCCACCCAAACCCAGCAGTGATCAGGTCAGGCGACAGCGGCCAAGCATGGCCGTCCCTGACCCACGCCAATCAGCCTTGGCGGCACTTCATGCGGGGGTTCTTCTTGTTGATCACGTAGACGCGCCCGCGGCGACGTACCACGCGGCAGTTCTTGTCGCGGATCTTTGCCGAACGGAGGCTGTTACGAACTCTCATGGCGCTACGCTTCACTCAAGAAGAATGGGGAGGCGGGTGCATAGGGGGGTGGGTCGGCCCTGTCAAGCGGAACCCCGCCCGATCCCAGGGCAATCGGGTGAAGGAGTACGTGACAAACGGCTGACGTGCTGAATCTATGCGGTCCCTCGGTTCGCGTTTGGGGATCACGATGGACATGGCGGCACAAGAGGATGGAGAAATTTTCGAGGCCACGGTCTTTCTCGACTATTTC
>CAMCDA010000127.1 GCA_945873195.1 Asaia bogorensis | reverse complement strand
CAGCAAGCCGACGCGCGCGCCCTTGCCTTCCAGCATCCGGTTGGTGGCGACGGTGGAGCCGAGCACGAACAGCACGCAGTTCCGCAGCAACTCCGTGACTCTGGTCGCCAGCATCTCCGCCGCTCGGCGGAGCACCGCCAGCACGCCCTGGCTGGGGTCGGACGGCACGGAGGGCACCTTGGCCACCACGCTGCGCCCGGCTGCATCGGTCAGTACCAGGTCGGTGAAGGTTCCGCCGACATCCACCCCGATCCGCCACGGTGCCGCGAGTCCGCCCGATGCTATGGTGTTCATATCCGTCCCGTGCCCCCGTTTGCGTGCGGGGGCAGCGTCACCCAATCAGGCGGAAAATGCCAGTCGCCAGACGGCCGGATTCAGTCGAAGCGTGCCGAGACAGCGCCGAACGGGGTGAAGCGGGACTCGACCAGGTCGCCGGCGGCGATCGGGTATTGTTTGGTGAACGATCCCGCCATGATGCGCTGGCCGGGTTCCAGGGCACGCCCGAACTCCGCCAGCTTGTTGGCCAGCCACTGGATCGACAGGATCGGCCCTTCGCCCATTACCTCGGCGCCGTTGGCGTGATCGAGGCGGGCGCCATTGACCGACACATCAACCGTGGCAGCGGCCAGGTCCTGCCCCGCCAGCGGTGTTTCCGCGCCGGTCACGAAGGCGATCTGCTGCGCGTTGTCGGCCATCGCCAGCGCCATGTCCTCGGAGAACGGGCCGCGCTTCTCGACGATTTCCAGCGCCGGCGCCACATGGCTGATCGCCGCCGCGGCCTGTTCCCGAGTCACGCCGGGGCCGGCCAGCCTTGTGCCGATGCGCAGACAAAGCTCGTTCTCGAACCCCGGGGCGATCAGGCTGTCAAAGCGGAAGGCATGGCCGGATGCCTTGTTGCCGGATTCCAGCAGGAAGCCGAAGCATGGCTCGTGGATGTTCCACTGGGCGCGCATCGCGGCCGCGGTTAGCCCGACCTTCCAGCCTGCCTGACGCTCCCCGGCCGCTTCATAAAGCGCGAGCAAAGCGAGCTGCACCCGATAGGCCTGGTCCAGGGAGAGCCTGCCCATCCACTCCTTGGGCATGTGCCGGCCTTCTTGCATGGCGGCCCAGAGTTCGGCGGCGATGGCGCTGGGTGTCGTATCGGGCATGGTTGTTTCCTCCTCGACCGCCGAACTTTGTTGCCGCCGGCGGGTGCATTGCTCAATGGGAGAGAGATGTCCGCGATGACGGTCATCCTGGTCGAGGCACGATAGGCAATCAACGGGACGAAGGGCAATCTTGACGGCCTTGGTCTCCGAAATGGAAGCACTGCCGCCGTCGGATAAGGTCCGTGGTGCTGGGCCACGATTCTGAATCGCGATCGGGTTTCTACCGCCCGCCTGAACAGCAACCCAGCACACGCGGCCGGAGCCCGCATGGGACGCGGAGCCATACCAGGATAAACCAACTCGCCTGGATATTGACCGTTGCCCAATCCTGGGTCCCGACGGGCCGGACCCGTTCTGGGTCGGTCATCATTGAGTGCGATGCCTCCGCGCAGGCGTCGACGATCGCCTCACAATCGTCCCAGAGGCCGGCGGAGAGCTTGTTGCCGCGCGGATGCCTCAGACATTTTCCGTCGAGTTCGGTTGCTCCGCGTCGTTCGACCAGGGCGCGGTGGCACAAGTGAAAACCGAGAACGCGCTCTGGTTTTTCGGTTGATCGCGTGATTCGCGGCCTGTGCAGTTTTCGCTCAGGCCTATCATGCTCTAGGCCTTGATCGTCAGATGCTCCTGTAACCGCGGCATCAGTTCCACGAGGTTGCAGGGGCGGAACCGGTTATCAAGCTGGTGGACCAGGATATCGTCCCACCCGTCCTTCACCGCGCCCGAACTGCCCGGGAGCGCAAAAAGATAGGTGCCACCGGCCACGCCGCCGATCGCGCGGGACTGCATCGTTGACGTCCCGATCTTCTGGTAGCTGAGCATCCGGAACAGCTCGCCGAAGCCCTCGATGCGCTTTTCCAGCACGCGGTCGAACGCCTCGGGCGTGACGTCGCGGCCGGTGATCCCGGTACCACCGGTCGTGATGACGACATCGATCGTCGGATCGGCGATCCAGGCGCGCAGGATACGCTCGATCGAATCGCTGTCGTCCTTTTCGATCCGGCGGTCGGCGACCGTGTGCCCAGCGGCCACAATCCGTTCGGCCAGCGTGCGGCCAGAGGTGTCGGTTTCCATCGTCCGGGTGTCGGAGACGGTCAGGACAGCGATATTGACCGGAATGAACGGGCGGGATGCGTCGAGTTTCGACATGATATCTGCCTTCTACGCGGAGACCGGTTCGGTCTGTTCAATGGTCGGTTCGGTGCCGCCGACCGTGGTGCGGCGGACATCGCGGATTTCGTCCGCAGGGAATGGGCGGGCGCGGTGCATGGTCACGCGGTTGTCCCACATCACCAGGTCATGCGGTCGCCAGGAATGGGAGTAGACGAAGCGGGGCTGCGTCGCGTGCTCGGTCAGGTCGCGGAGGAAGCATTGCGCCTCCGGCACGGTCCAGCCCTCGATCGCGCCGGCGTGGGAGGACAGGAACAGGGACTTGCGGCCGGTGACGGGATGGGTGCGGACCAGGCGTTGGCGGACGGGGCGGAAGCTTTCCATCTCCTCGGCCGTCATCTCCATGAACCCGATCGAGCGGCGGGAGTAGAGCAGGGAATGGTGGCAGACCAGGTCGTCCACCAGCGCGCGGGTCCGGTCATCGAGCGCGTCATAGGCGGCGCGCATGTCGGCGAATTCCGTGTTGCCGCCGCGGGAGGGTAACTGGCGGCCAGACAGCAGGGAGTATGTCGCCGGCTCGGGGCGGAATGAACTGTCGGAATGCCACAGCCGGTCGCCGAGCTTGAACAGCCAGATGCGGTCGTCGGCCGGCAGGATGCGTCCGTCGCGGTCGAGGTTGGAGAAGTCCGAAATGCCAGGACTGAGGCGGCTGTCCACCCGTTCCCGGATATGGCCCCGGGTCTTGTAGGCCTCTAGCGCGCCGAAATGTGTGGTGAAGGCCTTTTGCTGATCGTCCGTGATGGCCTGGTCGCGGAAGACCAGGACGGCGAAGCGGTCCATGCCGGCTTCGACCGCGCGGACCTCCTCGGGCGCCTGCGAGCGGGTCAGGTCGGCGCCGGCGACCTGACCCACGAAAGCCGGATGCAGCGGCGTTATGGTGATGGTCATGGGACGGAGCCTACACGTGGCTGGTCCAGCAGGTCGAGGACCTCGGCCGCCGCGGCTTCCGAGGGCGTGCCGATGGCCGGGCGCAGCATGCCCAAGGGTTCCTGGAACGCGAGGCGCTGGGCCTGGGCATACGCGGGATCGGTCAGCAGCCGGTTCAGTTCGGCGGCCAGATGGTCGGGGGTGCAGGTCTGCTGGATGAACTCCGGCACCACCATGCGGTCGACCAGGATGTTGAGCAGAGAGGCATAGCGGACCTTCACCAGCCGGCGGGCGATCATCGCGGTGAGCGGGTTGACCCGATAGGCGACCAGCATGGGCACGTTGGCCAGTGCCAGTTCCAGGGTCGAGGTGCCAGATTTCGTCAGCGCGGCGGCCGAGGCGGCGAAGGCGTCGTACTTGTCCGCTTCCTCCGACACCAGGATCGGCGGGATCGGCCAGGACGCCGTGCCGGCACGCACGGCCTCGGCCACCGGTCCGGCGAGGGGGACCACGGGCGTGACCGGCACCGCGAGGCGTTGCAGGGTCGCGCCGAGGATGGGAAGCAGGCGCGAGACCTCGGTGCGGCGGCTGCCTGGCATCATGGTCAGCAGCGTTGCCTCGGGCGCGATGCCGTGGCGGGCGCGGAAGCGGGCGGCGTCGCCTCGGTCAGCGCCGCTTTCCAGCACGGGGTGGCCCACGAAGCTGCCGGTCAGGTTGTGGCGGGCGAAGAACGCGGGCTCGAACGGCAACAGGCACAGCAGGCAGTCCCAGAGGCCGGGGTAGTGCCTGACCCGCTTTTCCTTCCAAGCCCAGACCTGGGGGGCGACATAATGGGCGCGCTTGAGGCCCATGGGCTGGATGCGACGCAAAACCCGCAGCGTGAAGCCGGGGGCGTCGATGGTCACCACGACGTCCGGCTTGCGGGCTGCGATGTCGGCCACGGTCTGGTCGAGCCGGCGGCTGAGATGGCGGATCTTCGGCAGGACTTCAAGCAAACCCATGAGTGCGAGTTCGCGCATGGGGAACAGGCTGGTCAGGCCCTGTTCGGCCATGGCGGTTCCGCCGATGCCGGCGAAGGTTATGCCGGGGCGGGCTCGGGTCAGGGCCGCCATGAGGCGGGCGCCGAGGATGTCGCCGCTTTGCTCTCCGGCGATGAGGTAGATCAGGGGCATGAAGCGGCGGGCCTAGCGATAGACATCCCGGCGGTGCCCCACACCAACGACCAGCACAATGAGCGTTTCATCCCGGATCTGACAGACAATGCGATAATCCCGCACGCGGTAACGCCAAAGGCCAACCAGTTCATGCCGCAGCGGCTTGCCATGGAGCCTGGGGTTGTCGGCCGCCGCGATCCGGGTGTCCAGATACCGCACGATCTCGCGCCGTATGTCACGGCTCAGGCGGTTGAGGTCATCGATCGCCCGCGGATCGTATTCAATCGTCCAGGCCAAGGGCCTTGCGTGCCTGGTCGCCGGTCAGTGTTGGAAGAGGACGCGAGAGGCGACCAACCGCCATCTGGACATCGTCAAGATCGTCCAACCCGGCTTCAATCAATGACTTCAGGAAGTCATCGACGGACATACCGTTCATGCTGGCACGCTCGCTTATGCGATGCTCAATCTCGGGGGCCAACGAAACCGTCAACATGGGTGTCATCCAGCTTCCCAATTCCTCAGCGCCAGCCTACCGCCCTCGGGCAGACCGCGCCAAGCAATTTGGGACGTAGGACCGGTTCAGACCTGCCGCTCGACGATCAGCTTCTTGATCTCGGCGATCGCCTTCGCCGGGTTCAGGCCCTTGGGGCAGGTATCGGTGCAGTTCATGATCGTGTGGCAGCGATACAGCTTGAACGGATCTTCCAGGGCATCCAACCGTTCGCCGGTCTTCTCGTCACGGCTATCGGCGATCCAGCGATAGGCCTGCAACAGCACGGCCGGACCAAGATAGCGGTCGCCGTTCCACCAATAGCTCGGGCAGGCGGTGGAGCAGCAGAAGCACAGGATGCATTCCCACAGCCCGTCCAGCTTCGCCCGTTCTTCCCGGCTTTGCAGCCGTTCACCGTCCGGCGGCGCGGGGCTGTCGGCCTGCAGCCACGGCTCGATCGAGCGAAGCTGCGAGTAGACCTGCGACAGGTCCGGCACCAGGTCCTTCACCACCGGCATATGCGGCAGGGGCGAAATGGCGACGGCGCCCTTCACATCCCCGATCGGCTTCAGGCAGGCCAGCGTGTTCCCACCGTCGATGTTCATCGCGCAGGACCCGCAGATGCCTTCCCGGCAGGAGCGGCGGAACGTCAGGGTCGGATCGATCTCATTCTTGATCTTGATCAGCGCGTCCAGGACCATCGGGCCGCAGGCGTCCAGATCGATCTCATACGTGTCGGTGCGCGGGTTCTTCCCGTCATCCGGATTCCACCGGTAGATCTTGAACGAGCGCACATTCTTGGCCCCAGCCGGCGCCTTGAATGTCTGACCCTGACCGACGCGGCTGTTGGTGGGGAGGTTGAAAGCGACCATGATCTTCCTGGGTTACTGGGACGTGATGGCGGCGACGGCCGGCATCAGGTCGTTGTTATCCTCGATCCGCAGCATGCGGATGTCCCGAACCGATGGCGTGAACCAGACATAGGCACGCGCCAATTCCTGCACCGCAAGCACGCAACGCACCGCGTCGACTGTATCATCGCCAAAATAAATGCTGCCCTGCTGCCGCCCGAACCCGTGCCCGTGCAGAACGCGACCGATGTCGTTGTACACGTTCTGCCAGAAAGGCGTGTGGTAGCTCGCTTGAAGGGCGGCGGTGTCCATATCGAAGGTGATGGCGTACATGGAGCGACGAATTCCCGTGTTGTGGCCCATCCCGGGCATCGGACGACCGATTTGGGCGGCTCCGACTGCGGCAGGTAGACGTGACACGGTTATGGTCCTCGCTTTTGGTTAACCGTCAGTAAACGCGCTTCTTCGGCGGGAACACGGACACTTCGTTCGTCAGCGTCTGCATCTTCACCGGGCGATAGTCGAGCCGGACATTGCCGTCGTCGTCGCACCAGGCCAGCGTGTGCTTCATCCAGTTGACGTCGTCGCGCTCCTCGAAGTCGTCATGCGCGTGGGCGCCACGGCTTTCCTTGCGCGCCTCGGCCCCGAACATCGTGGTCGCGGCGTTGCCCATCAGGTTGTGCAGTTCCAGCGCCTCCATCAGGTCGCTGTTCCACACCATGGACCGGTCGGAGACGGACATGTCGGTCATGCCGCTCCAGATCTTCTTCATCTTGTCCACGCCCTCGACCAGGCTGTCGGAGCTGCGGAACACCGCGGCATGGGCCTGCATGGCGCGCTGCATGCTGTCACGCAGTTCGGACACCTTCGTGCCGCCCTTGGCGTGACGCGTGCGGTCGAGCCGATCCAGCGACGCTTCGCCAGCCTTGGCCGGCAGCGGTGCCTGGCGCGCGCCGGGCTTCACGGTTTCCGCCGCGCGATGGGCGGCAGCGCGTCCAAACACCACCAGATCGAGCAGCGAGTTCGTGCCCAGGCGGTTGGCGCCATGGACCGACACGCAGGCCGCTTCGCCCACGGCCATCAGGCCAGGGACAACCGCGTCGGGGTTGGATTTGGTCGGACGCAGGACTTCCGTATGCACGTTCGTCGGGATACCGCCCATGTTGTAGTGCACGGTCGGCAGAACCGGGATCGGTTCCTTGGTCACCTCGACGCCGGCGAACACCTTGGCGGTTTCCGAGATGCCTGGCAGGCGTTCGTTCAGCAGGTCCGCGCCCAGATGCTCCAGATGCAGCATGATGTGGTCCTTGTTCGGACCACAGCCGCGCCCGGCGTTGATTTCGAGCGTCATGGACCGGGAGACGACGTCGCGGCTGGCCAGATCCTTGGCGGAGGGGGCGTAGCGCTCCATGAAGCGCTCCCCTTCCGAGTTGGTCAGGTAGCCGCCCTCGCCGCGGGCGCCTTCGGTGATCAGGCAGCCGGCGGGGAAGATGCCGGTCGGGTGGAACTGCACGAACTCCATGTCCTGGCAGGGCAGGCCGGCGCGCAGGACCATGCCGCCGCCGTCGCCGGTGCAGGTATGGGCGGACGTGCAAGACAGATAGGTGCGGCCATAGCCGCCGGTCGCCAGCACGACGGTCTGGGCGCGGAAGCGGTGGATCGTGCCGTCTTCCAGGTTCCAGGCCATGACGCCGCGGCAGGCGCCTTCCTCATCCATGATCAGGTCGAGGGCGAAATACTCAACGAAGAACTCGGCGTTGTGCTTCAGGCTTTGCTGATACAGCGTGTGCAGGATGGCGTGGCCGGTGCGGTCGGCGGCGGCGCAGGCGCGCATCGCGGGGGCACCATCACCATAGCCGGTCATGTGGCCGCCGAAAGGGCGCTGGTAGATCTTGCCATCTTCGGTGCGGCTGAACGGCACGCCGAAATGTTCCAACTCATAGATCGCGGGAATGGCTTCGCGGCACATGTATTCGATGGCGTCCTGGTCGCCCAGCCAATCCGACCCCTTGACGGTGTCGAACATGTGCCAACGCCAGTCGTCCTCGCCCATGTTGCCGAGCGCGGCGCCGATGCCGCCTTGGGCGGCGACGGTGTGGCTGCGGGTGGGGAAGACCTTGGTGATGCACGCGGTTTTCAGACCGGCGGCGCCCATCCCGAAGGTTGCGCGCAGGCCCGACCCGCCAGCGCCGACGACCACGACGTCATAGGTGTGGTCGACGATGTTGTAGGCGCGCGACGAAGGCAGCGTAATCGCGTTCATCCGTATATGTCCCTCGCGCTACAGGCCAAGCCTGAGAACGGAAATGATGCAGGCCAGAGCCAGCAGAACGCATGCGGCCTTCATGGCCAGCATGGCGAACAGCCGGGTGCCGTCCTCGTGCACATAGTCCTCAATCACGGTCTGCAAACCCAGTTGCAGGTGGTGAAATGTCGCAATGATCAGCGCGAGCATCAGGACCATGGTGATGGGCGATCCCATCCAGGCCATCATGTCGGCCTGGGATGCGCCCAGATTCCCGAGCACCGAGAAGATGAACCAGATCGTCAGCGGCACCAGGGCCACGGCGGTCAGGCGTTGCACCCACCAATGATGGGACCCGGCATGCGCCGCCCCGAGGCCGCGCGCGCGCCCGAGGGGGGAGCGCAGCATATCGACATGCGGGGCCTTGTTTGAATCAGACATCAGACCCTCACCAGACCGCGAGGCCGACGACCCAGATCAGCACCGTCGTCACGACGGTGGCGATCACGACCGCCCAGGCCGAGTTGTTGTAGGCAGGGGCCTCGAAGCCCCGGCCAAGGTCCCAGACCAAATGACGGATGCCACTGAAGAAGTGGAACATCAGGGCCCCGGTCCAGCCGAACAGGCACAGCAGGCCCAGCGGCGAGGCAATGAACCATTGCGCCGTATCGAAGGCCGCCGGCGATGTCGCGGCGGCGACCAGCCACCAGGTCATCAGCAGTGTGCCGACGCCCAGGGCGACGCCCGAGGCTCGGTGCAGGATCGACAGGGCCATGCTGATAGGCCAGCGATAGACCTGGATATGCGGGGACAGAGGGCGGCGGACCAGCTTGCCGTCCGTGTTGCGCGCCACCATCAGCGCGTCGCGTACGTCTCTCACGGATCGCTCCAGTTTTGGCCGGCACCGGGGTGGATTCCGGATCGGGTGCCAGACGTTACGAGTTGCTTACCCTCGCGGGCCGGCAGGGTCAACGCGGGGCTTGTCAGGCCAGCCGCCATCGGGCCGATTGATCGCGAGCGCGCCATATCTTGCGAACAGACAATCATTTTGATACGCCGCTCACCCAATGCCGTTGGAGTTCCTGATGATGCGCCTGCTCGTCGCCGCGATGGCCATTCTGGGTGTTGCCTGCGCCGCCCTTCCGGCACAGGCCGGTCTCCTCGGCAAGACCGTTACCGTCAATTACCACTACAGCACCAACCCCACCTATACCGACAGCGTCCTGGTCGGGGCCGGGGTCGAGATGACCTGCCCGGGCGGTTTCGACCTGTGCAACGCGCTGTCGGCGCCGACCCAGACGGTCGATTTCGGCGACAACACGATCAGCTACGCCTATGTCTCCACCACCGGCCAGCCCTCCGGCTTCGACAATGTCCTGCCCAACATGTTCAGCTTCCTCGACCTCGACATGGGCGCGCCCATCACCGGCGTGACGCTTTCGACCGGGATCGCCGGGCTGGACGGGTCCCGCATCAGCTTCACCGCCGACTCGGTCATGGTCGACATGCATGGCCTGGCCATGGGGTTTGGCGGCGGCTTCACCCTGACGCTGACCGCGGTGCCGTAGCCCGGCGGTCTGGCCCTGTTCGGCACCGCCCTCCTCGGCATCGGCGGGTTGCGCCGCCGCCTATCCCGGGGCTGACGCGACACTGTTCAGCGTCCAGTCATACCGATAGCCAAGCACATTCGGCGCGCGGTCGATCGCCGCCAGCAAGGCGGGAGAAGCATAGCGGCGGAGATGCGCCAGCACGCCCGCCTCTCCCCCGAAATCGTCCGCGAACCAGTTGTAGATGCTGGACAGGGTCAGGCCATCGGGTCCCGCCTCCACCCCGCGCGGATGGTTCACATAGGCCCGCGCCGCCGCATCCAAGGCACCCTCCAGCCCCACCACCGTATAGGCGGTGGCCCGCAGGTCGGGGCAGCCGACCGAGGCGCAGTTCAGCGCGTAATGGGTCCGCGGGTCCCGCCAGATCGGGCGCAGGATGCGATGCTCGATATCGTTCAGCGTCAGCCCCTCGGCTTCGACCGTGATCACGCGCGCCGACCAGGGACCGCTGTCGAACAGGCCGCCTGATAAGGCGATGTCACGGATGCTCGCCTTGCCGGGGTGGTCCAGCACGATCCGGACGGTCATCGCGTTATAGAGGTTCACCCAGAACGCATATTGTTCGGCGCGCGAGAGAGCCGATACCGGCACAGCCGCCAGCCGGTCGAGATAGTCGCGCAGGGCGGCCCGCTCCTCGGCGGTCACGGCCTGGTATTCGACCCCCATCACCCCATCCACGCGGCGCCGCGCTCGGCGTTGCAGGAACACGTTCCAGGCGGTGTGATCCACAAGGCGGGTCGATGCCGGGTCATGCGCCTGCCAACGGGGCCAGAGTTTCGCGGACGGCGCGAACAAAGCCTCGATGAAGGAAGGCGCCGCCGCAGCAGGCCGAACGATCGCCGCGACCCCCAGCCCGACCAGGGCGGCGCGCCGGCCGAAACGGGAATGGTTCACCTGGAGCCTCCAATCATTGGGACGAAACGCGGCGGCTCGATCTGGGACACCGCGCAGCCGCCGCTGTCCTCGGTATCGGCCGACAAGGCGAGGTGCGTCACACGCGGCGCTGACGATCCGAACAAAGCGCGGTAGTCGGCGGCGGGATCAATGGTCTCGGTTTGCCACGCCCCGTTGGGGGTCTCGGGCCCGCGCCGCACGATGATCCAGCCGTCATCCGGCAGATAGGGATTCGGCAGCCGCGTGCCGGCCGGCAAGGTCCCGCCCCACATATAGGTGAGGGATCGGCCGGTGAATGCGCCATGCACCATGGTGCCGCGCAGCCAGCGGCGGAGGCCGGTCAGCAGCCCCGCCCCATCGTCGGTGCCGGCGAAGATCACATGCACGGCGGCCGGCCGATCGTCCTTTCCCTCGGCGTCGGGGGAAACGGGTGGCGGCGACTGCTCGACCCGCCATCGCCAGGTCAGGCGTGGTTCCAGGGCTGGCGCCTCAGGCGTCTCCCGCACCAGGAAGCCGACGGACCGATCGGCGCGGATGATCACCGCGCCATCCGGCGACGTGGCGAATTCAGTGGCCCGCTTGCCCGGGACCCCGGCCACGACCCAGCCGGCCGGTGGGTCCCCCCATGGGGCGGCCGCGCAGCCCATCGTGAACAGGGCCGCCAACAGCGCCCGCGCGATGGTCAACGCCGCTTCCGTTCGGAGTCGTAGAGTTCGGCAAGGCGCGCGGGGGCGATCCCACAATAATAGGAAAGATGGATCCGCACCCAGCCGGCGATGATCCGAACGGGCGGGCGACCGGCGAAGCGGCGGGACGATGTCAGCAAGGGTGGGTCCGCAATACACATTGTCCCGCCTATACGTTCCAGGCGGCGGACCAGATCGTGATCCTCCATCAACGCGATCGGCCGGATCCCGCCCAAGGCCTCCAAGACCGAGCGCCGGATGAAGATGCCGCTATCCCCGTAGTAGAATCCACGACGACGTAGCCAAGCGTAGAACCCGTTGAGCCAGCGGGAGAAGCCGTCATCTCCGTCGAACAGCAGGCGAAAATTCCCGCCCGGGCAGGCCGGATCGCCGGCCATGGCCTGGTCCAGCGCCGCAAGGGCACCGCCTGGCACAACCGTGTCGGCATGCAGGAACCAGATGATATCGCCGCCGGCACGGTCGGCGCCGGCGGCCAATTGCTGACCACGGCCTCGCGGCGCCAGGACGACATCGTCGGCCCCGGCCGTTCTCGCCAAAGCCACGGTATCGTCGGTGCTGCCGCCATCCACGACGATGATCTCACAGGAAGGCCCCTGTGCGCGGAGAGCGCGCAGGAGCCCGCCAATGTTGGCGGCCTCGTTCAAAGTTGGGATCACGACCGAGATCATGTCCCGTCAGTCTGTCAAACCCGTCCGGCGTTACAGGCGGGCGGACAAAACACCCCAGGGTCAGATGACGCCGGCCGCCCTCAGGGTTTCGAGTTCCGCGTCCGACTTGCCCAGCAGCCCGGCGTAGATTTCCGCGTTGTGGCTGCCGAGCGGCGGGCCGGCATGGGTGATGCGGCCCGGCGTGCCCCGCATCTGCGGCACGACGTTGGGCATCGTCACGGGACCAAGTTCCTCATCCGGGATCACGGCGATGTTGTTCCGCGCCTTGTAGTGCGGGTCCTGCGCGATATCCGCCGCCGTATAGATGCCGCCGAAGGGGACATTGGCCTTGGCAAGCCGAGCCTCGATGTCGGCGAAATCGTGTTCCGCGATCCAGTCCGCGAGGAGGCCTTCCAGCTCATCCGCGCGTTCGATCCGGTCGCGGCTTTTGGCGTAGCGCGGATCGGTGGCCAGCGGAGCCATGTCGATCGCCTCGGCCAGACGCTGCCAGACATTGTCCCCACCCGCGGCGATCTGGACATAGCGGCCGTCCTTGGTCTGGAACGTTCCGGCGGGGGAGAACGTCGGGTTCCGGTTGCCGATGCGTTCGCGGATCTCCCCGGTCTCCGCATACTTGACCATCAGGTCCGAGGTGATGCGGAACGGCGCCTCATACAGCGCGAGGTCGATCATCTGCCCTTCCCCCCCGCGGGCGTCGCGGTTGTAGAGAGCGAACATCGCCGACAGGGCGCCGAAGGTCCCGGTGTTGTAGTCAGCGGTCGCGAAGGCGGGGCGCACGGGGAAACGATCGGGGAAGCCCGTCGGATACATATAGCCCGAAAAACCCAGCGCGATCCGGTCATAGCCCGAGCGCTTGGCATAGGGCCCGACCTGACCGTAGCCGGACACACGCACCATGATCAGGCGCGGATTGACCTTGCGGAGATCCTCCCAGCCCAGGTTCCAGCGCTCCAGCGTGCCGGGGGTGAAGTTCTCGATCAGGATATCGGTGTGCTTGACCAGTTCCTTCAGGATGTCCTGGCCTTCCTTCACGCGCATGTTCAGCGTGACGGATTTCTTGTTGCGGCCTTCCACCAGCCAGTTGCCGGAGCGGGAGGCCTTACCGTCCTTGGGCGTGCCGCGCAGGGCATCGCCGATGCCGGGCTGCTCGACCTTGATGACCTCGGCGCCAAAGTCGCCCAGCATGGTCGCGCCGAAGGGGCCTGCGATGAGGGTGCCGATGTCCAGCACGCGGATGCCAGCCAGGGGAAGAGGTGCGGTCACGGTTCCTCGCTTATTGCTTTGGACGGATAGGCGGAAAGGGCGCCCCCTCCCGCGAGGGGAAGGGGCGTGATCGAAGTTATCCGGCCTTGGCGAGGCCGTCGGCGACCCGCTGTTGGCGGGCAACCTCCTTATTCGCATCAAACTCCGCTCGGCGTCGGGCGATTTCCTCGGCCGAGAGCTGATCGATGTTGCTGAAATCCAGCTTCCAGTCCGGATTGTCGCTCCACCGCAAAGGATTCTGCACGGTGGTGCGCGGACCGATGGCGGACTCCAGGACCTTCAGGGCCAGTTCCATCGTGGCGGCCTGAGAGGCCACGT
Source organism: Asaia bogorensis (assembly GCA_945873195.1). Classification (GTDB taxonomy): domain Bacteria; phylum Pseudomonadota; class Alphaproteobacteria; order Acetobacterales; family Acetobacteraceae; genus Rhodopila; species Rhodopila bogorensis_A. Next base: position 956 of record CAMCDA010000127.1, on the reverse strand, counting down.
CATGCGGACGGCCGGCCGCGTTGCCCAGCGGGAAGTCGCTGAACGACAGGCGCGGAACGCCACAGAACTCCACGATATCGCGGGCCCCGCCCATGATGACGGTGGGGATGCCGTTTGCCTCAAGATGACGTGCGACCAGACTCACGGTTTGGTGACACACGGGTCAATTGGCAACCAGCACCGCCACGTCGGAACGGGCAGCGCGGACATGGGCGAGGATCTCGGCCGCGTCCTGTTCGATCGTGACCTTCTGGCTCCGGTTCGTGGGGGCGCCGATGAACTCGGGGGCGAGTTCGCCGATGCGTCCTTCCGCCGCCAGCCGCTTGAGCTGCTTGAGCGGGAACCAGGTGTCGATATCGGTCGCGGTCGTATGCTTCCGGTCGATGCCGATATGGGAGATGCGAACGTCCGGCTCGCCCTCGATGCTGTCGGTGTAGACGCGGTAGAACTTGGCGGCGGCGTTGTACGGCGCGCCGGGTCCCTGGTCGCCCTTGTCGGGCTGATAGGGGGCGGCGGTCGTGATCAGCGATACACGGCTTTCCGACAGCGGCTTCTTCAGGGCCGTAAACGGAACGTCGCGGTATTGTGCCCAGCGGTAGGGTTTGCCGTAACCAAGTGTCTGATAATAGCTACTTATTCGTTTGATATATGGAATTGGCACGTCATGTTCGACGGCGAACTCCAGATCGTCCATGTGGTCGGGCATGCCGAACCCCCCTGGATGGTTGACGGAGGAACCGCCGGAGTGGCGGGCCGAAAGTGACATTACATGGTCCGTGCCCTGGCGTCACGCAGCCGGGACCGCGCGGGGTGCGAACCAAAGTTGTGGGATCAAGCGGCGGCGTTCGATGACGCTTCTGGCTGGTTGAGATTGGCGGGTGCCGACGGCCTGTCGGCCAGCGCCGCCCAATAAGCGTCCCAGTCCCGGTTCAGACGATTGATCCGCAACGCAAGCA
>CAMCDA010000126.1 GCA_945873195.1 Asaia bogorensis | reverse complement strand
GCGTCCGCTTCCCCGAGGTCTCCGTTCGAGTTCTCCACCGCGCCCAAGATCGAGATCACTCTGTCGCGTAAATTCGGATGGGAGTGGAAGAACGCCAAAAGTGCTTCGTCGCTGAGGCTCGCCGTCGCCATGGGTCCGATTCCCTTATCGAGGAGGCGTCAAAGTACTCCCCACAACGTTGAATCGCACCCCGTTGAATCGCACCCATTGCGGCGCGGCCCCGTCCGCCATACCATGAGTAAATAGCATCATCCGAGCCGTCGAACGAGGGAACCAATGGGGCGCCGGGCCGTCGTACCAGTGCCATCGGCACACCACGCGATCGCTCGGCGGTCGGCACTGGCGGCACTGACCTCCGCCCTGACGGCCTGTGCGGTCGGCCCGGACTACAAGCGGCCGGACCTGCCGGATACCGCGAGCGTGAGCGCGTCTCCCCTACCCGCCCGCACCGCCGGCGGAGGGGACGGTGCCGCCGCGTCCCAGGCCTTCCTGTCTGGACGGGACCTGCCATATGACTGGTGGACCCTGTTCGGATCGGCTGAACTGACCACGCTGGTCGGCCAAGCGTTGAAAGCCAATCCCGACCTTGAAGCCGCGCAGGCAACCCTTCGCCAGACCCAGGAAAACGCCCAGGCCGCCCGCGGCGGGATGTTACCCACCCTGGGCGCCAAGGCGTCGGCCAACCGGATCGGCTTCTCGGGCGCATCGATCGGACAGAGCTATACCGAGGTCTTCAATCTCAGCACGACCCAGCTCAGCATCTCCTACCCGCTGGACATCTTCGGTGGGACAAGGCGCCAGATCGAGGCCGCGAACGCCCAGGCCACCTACCAGCGCTTCCAGCTTGAAGCCGCCTACCTGACCATCGCGGCCAACGTGGTCGTGGCCGCGATCCAGGAGGCTTCCCTGCGGGCCCAGTTGGCCGCGACCGAGGAGATCGTGGCGATGCGGCGTCGGTTCCTGGTGCTCGTGCGCCGCCAGACCGCGCTGGGCGGCGCCGCGGGCGCGGACGTCGTCTCCCAGGAAGCCGCGCTGGCCCAGGCCGAGGCCGGGTTGCCCACGCTCCATCGCCAGATCGGCCAGCAGCGCGACCTGATCAACGGCCTGGTCGGGCGTTTCCCCGGAGAGAACACGGGCCCACCCATCGCCCTGGCGAGCCTGCGCCTGCCGGGGGAATTGCCGGTCAGCCTGCCCTCGGCCCTGGTGGAGCAGCGCCCCGACATCCGTTCGGCCGCCGCCCAGCTTCAGGCGGCCACGGCCCAGGTCGGGATCGCGATCAACGCCATGCTGCCCCAGATCTCCCTGACCGCCCTGGTCGGGTCCATCACGCTGGGCCAGCTGTTCAAACCGGGGACCATGATCTTCGACTATGGCGCCAGCATCTCCCAGCCCTTGTTCCAGGGCGGCCAGCTTCTGCATCAACGCCGAGCGGCGGATGCCGGGCTGGAGGCGGCGGTGGCGCGGTATCGGAGCACGGTGCTGGGGGCGTTCCGGAACGTCGCGGATACCCTGCTCGCCCTGCAAACCGACGCTGACGCGGTGCTGGCGCAGCGGGCCGCCGAACGGGCCGCCGCCGCCAGCCTGTCCATCGCGGAAGCGCAGTACCGGGCCGGGGGCACGTCCTTCCTGACGCTGCTGAACGCCCAGACCACCCACGCGCAGGCACGGATCGCGCTTATCCAGGCCGAGACCAACCGTTTCGCCGACACCGCCGCGCTGTACCAGGCGCTCGGCGGCGGCTGGTGGAACCGACCTGCCCCGCCTTCGCAAGAGAGCTGACCTTCATGATCAAACGCATGGTCATCATGCTGCTGGCGGTTGGCGCCGTCCTGGGTGGGGTCTACGGGTTCCAGATCCTGAAGACCAAACTGATCGCCAAGGCCCTGGCCGACTACGCCGCCGCGCCGCAGACCGTGTCGGCGACGCAGGCCCAGTTCCAGGACTGGCAACCCTTGCAGCGCGCCGTCGGGACCCTGCGCGCCACCCAGGGCGTCGACATCGCCCCCGAGCAGCCCGGCATCATCGAGACCCTGCCTTTCCTGTCTGGCCAGGACGTCGCCGCAGGCACCCTGCTGATGACCATGCGCCTGAACGACGCCAACAGCCGCCTGGCCCAGTTGCAGGCCATGCAGGAACTAGCGGACATCACATATCAGCGGGACCTGCGGCAGTTCCGGGAGAGGATCGTCAGCCAGGCCACGGTCGACGCCGACCTCGCGAACCTGAAATCCGCCCGCGCCCAGGTCGAAGCGCAGAAGGCCCTGATCGAAGCCAAATCCATCCGCGCCCCCTTCGCCGGGCGCCTTGGCATCCGGCAGGTGGATGTGGGCCAATACCTGAACCCCGGCACGCCGATCGTGACGTTGCAGGCGCTCGATCCGATCTACCTGGATTTCTTCCTGCCCCAGCAGACCCTGTCCCGGCTGGCGGTCGGAGAAGTCCTGCGCGCGCGGGTGGACGTGCTGCCCGACCAGGTCTTCCCGGGCAAGATCACCGCGATCAACGCCAAGGTCGAAATCGGCAGCCGCAACGTGCAGATCCGTGCCACGCTGGCCAATACCGGGCTCAAGCTGTTGCCCGGCATGTATGCGACCCTGGAGATCGAGACCGACAAGCCCCAGCGGCTTCTGACCCTTCCGCAGTCGGCCATCGCGTTCAACGCCTATGGCAGCACTGTCTTCGTGCTGGAGGATGCCGGCAAGGACGACAAGGGCAAGCCGAAGCTGGTCGCGCAGCAGACCTTCGTCACGACCGGCCCGTCCCGTGGGGATCAGATCGCCGTCCTGTCCGGGATCAAGGAAGGGCAGACCGTGGTGACCGCCGGCCAGATCAAGCTGCGGAACGGCACGGCCGTGGTCGTCGACAACTCCGTCCAGCCCAGCGCCAGCCCGGCGCCCGTCCTGCCGAAGCGATAGGCCACGGGCACCATGAACCTTATCGCGACCTTCGTCCGTCAGCCGGTCCTCGCGATCGTCGTCAGCCTGGCCATCATGGTCGCCGGCCTGCGCGCCATGACCTCCATGCCGATCCAGGAATACCCGCAGACCGAAAGCGCGGTCGTCACGGTCACCACGATCTACTTCGGCGCTGACGCGGCCACCGTCGCGGGCTTCATCACGACACCGATCGAGCAGGCGATCGCCCAGGTCGACGGCATCGACTACATGACGTCCATGAGCCAGTCGGGCATGAGCACGATCACCGCCAACCTGCGGCTCAATTACGATTCCCGCGCGGCGCTGTCCGACATCAACACCCGCGTCAGTTCGATCATCAACCAGTTGCCGACCGGGACACTGCAACCGTCGGTCGCCGTCGCCAACAGCACGACCGTGGATGCCATGTATATCGGCTTCTACAGCGACGTGCTGCAACCGAACCAGATCACCGACTACCTGATCCGCGTTGCCAAGCCCCAGATCGAAACCATCCCCGGCATCCAGAAAGCCGAGATGCTCGGCTCTCAGAACTTCTCCCTGCGGGCGTGGCTTGATCCCAACAAGCTGGCCGCGCTGGGCCTGACCGCGGCCGATGTTACCGCGGCCCTGTCGCAGAACAATTTCATCGCTGGCCTGGGCGGCACCCAGGGCAACATGGTCCAGGCGCTGCTGTCGGCGAACACCGGCCTGCATTCGCTGGAGGAGTTCCGGAACCTGGTCATCCGCCAGACCGGTGGCGCGATCGTCCGGTTGCAGGATGTCGCGACCGTGTCCCTCGGTGCCGACAACTACGAATCCCAGGTCTGGTTCAACGGAAAACGATCGGTCTACCTGGGCATCCAGTTGGCGCCGAGTGCCAATCTGTTGCAGGTGATTGGGGCCGTGAAGGCGGTTTTCCCAAGCATCCAGGCCGCCCTACCGCACGGGCTGACCGCCGAAATCATCTATGATGCCAGTGGCTTCGTGAACAGCTCCCTGGTCGAAGTCGTCACCGCGCTGATCGAGGCCCTGGTGATCGTGGGCCTGGTCGTCTTCATCTTCCTGGGATCGCCCCGATCGGTGGCGATCCCCCTCATCGCCATCCCGATCTGCCTGGTCGGCACCTTCACGATCATGATGGCGCTGTCCTTCACCGTGAACCTGCTGACGCTGCTGGCCCTGGTGCTTGCGATCGGCCTGGTGGTCGATGACGTCATCATTGTGGTCGAAAACGTCAACCGGCATCTGGAGGAAGGGCTGACGCCGCTGGACGCGGCCATCACCGCGACGCGGGAGCTTGGCGGCCCGATCATCGCGATGACCCTAGTGCTGATCGCGGTCTACGTGCCGATCGGCTTTCAGTCGGGCCTGACCGGCGCGCTGTTCACCGAGTTTGCCTTCACACTGGCCGGCGCAGTGACCCTGTCGGGCGTCGTCGCCCTGACCCTGTCGCCCATGATGTGCGCGCATCTTCTGCGCGTGTCCGATCCCACCAAACGCGGCCGGTTGGAGCGTATTTCGGACGCGTTCTCCCGCTGGTTCGACCGGCGCGCCGCCCGCTATGCGCGACGGCTGGACCACAGCCTGGACTACCGGCCGGTCACCTACACCTTTGCCGTCATCATCCTGGGCAGCATCTATTTCCTGTATTCGTCCTCGACCAGCGAACTGGCGCCGCAGGAGGACCAGGGCCTGGTCATGACCCTGTCCACGGCCGCGCCAAACGCGACACTGACCCAGCGGGAGCTGTATTCGGCCCAGCTCTACAAGATGATCTCGGATCTGCCCGAGCTGGACAGCATGTTCCAGATCGACGTTCCCGGCACGTCCGTCGGCGGCCTGGTGCTGAAACCCTGGGATGAGCGGTCACGCAACGCGACGGCCCTGCAGACGCTGGTGCAGCAGCGGGTGGGCGGGATCGCCGGCGCCCAGGTGGTGGCGTTCCAGCCGCCGACCCTGCCCGGCGCCTCGGGCCTGCCGGTTCAGTTCGCGATCACCACGACGTCCTCGTTCGAGCAGCTCAACATCGTCTCCCAGGCCATGCTGGCCGAGGCGCAGAAAAGCGGCCTGTTCGCCTATGTCGTGTCCGACCTGAAGATCGACCAGCCGCAATACACCCTCAACCTCGACCGCGACAAAGTCGCCATGCTCGGCCTCAGCATGAGCGATATCGGCACGTCCCTGACCTGGATGCTGAGCGGCGCCTATGTGAATTATTTCAGCCTGGATGGGCGGTCGTACAAGGTCATTCCGCAGGCAGACCAACGCTTCCGCCTGAATGCGAGCCAGTTGCTGGACTACGCGATCCGGACCGCGGACGGGCGGACGGTGCCGCTGTCGACCATCGCGACGATCACGGCGCAGACCATCCCGGAATCGCTCAATCATTTTGGCCAATTGAACGCCGCCACCATCCAGGGCGTGCCGGTGCCGGGCATTGCGCTGGGCGATGTCCTGAGCAGCCTGAACGAAATCGCGAAGCGGGTCCTGCCGCCCGGGTATCAGGTCGACTACGGTGGATCATCGCGCCAGTTCGTGTCGGAATCCCGCGGCTTCGTGACGATCTTCACCTTCGCCCTTATCATCATTTATCTGGCTCTGACCGCGCAGTTCCGCAGCTTCCGCGACCCGCTGATCATCCTGATCTCGGTGCCCATGTCGATCGCGGGGGCGCTGGTGTTCATCTGCCTCGGGCTGGGGGGCATGTCGCTGAACATCTATACCGAGGTCGGGCTGGTCACGCTGATGGGCCTGATCAGCAAGCACGGCATCCTGATTGTGGAGTTCGCCAACGGCCTACGCGACCAGGGGATGTCCAAGCGCGACGCGGTGAAGCAGGCGGCGATAACCCGGCTGCGGCCGATCATCATGACGACGGCCGCGATGGTGCTGGGGGTCGTGCCATTGCTGCTCGCGTCCGGCGCCGGCGCGGCATCGCGGTTCAACATGGGCGTGGTGATCGCGACCGGGATTTCGATCGGGACGATGTTTACGCTTTACGTAGTACCGGCGGTCTACATGCTGATCTCGTCCGAGAAGGGGCATGGGAAAGCACCGGAGTGAGCGGTCGTCTTCTTGTTTTGAATGAAATCGTGGAGGGACGCCCCGCGGCCATCATGACGAGGGGCGCCTGAGGCGGTCCCTCGACTATTTCATCGTCAGGATGATCTTGCCGGCCACGCCGCGATCCCGCAGCATCGCCAGCGCCTGGGGTGCCTCGGCCAGCGGAAACCGCGCGCCGACATGCGGCCTCAACCGGCCTGACGTAACCCAGCGGGCCAGTTCATCATAGGCCCCGCGCACCCGGCCGCCATCCGCCCCGCGATAGGCGCCCCAATAGCACCCGATCAAATCGATGTTCCGTCCCAGCGCGACGCCCGCTGAAAGCTGCCCGACCTGCCCGCTCGCGAAACCGACCACGACCAGCCGTCCCTCGGAGGCGATGCAGCGCAAACCGGCCTCGAACGCCTCCCCGCCCACCGGGTCCAGGATGACGTCGGCGCCATGCCCGCCGGTGATCTCCCGCACCCGGGCGGCGACATCGGATATCCGGTGATCGATCAGGTGGGAGGCACCGTGGTCCGCGGCGACCGCCAGCCGTTCGGTTCCCGAGGCGACGGCGATCACCGTCGCGCCCAGCATCCGCCCGATCTCCACCGCCGCGAGCCCCACCCCGCCAGCCGAACCGAAAACCAGAAGATGCTCCCCCGGGCGCAGACGGGCACGCCAGGCCAGGCTGGCATAGGCCGTGCCATAGGCGACCGGGAAGCCCGCGGCGGCGATGAGGTCGAGGCCGTCCGGCACGCGGAACGCCTGGTCGACCGGCAGCACGACCTGTTCGGCATAGCCGCCATGGGGCAGCATCCCCATCACCCGATCGCCGACGGCCCAACCGGTCACGCCGGCCGCGACCTCCCGCACCGTCCCCGCCACCTCGAATCCGGGGCTGAAAGGGAGCGGCGGGTTCTCCTGGTACTTCCCCGCGATCATCAGCAGGTCGGCGAAGTTCACCGCCGCCGCTGCGACATCCACGCGGATGCCACCCGGGGTCACAGGCGGGTTCGGAACCTCGGCCAGGATCAGCCGATCCGGCTCACCCCATCCGGTAGATAGGACAGCGCGCATCACCCGCTCAGTAACGACGGGCGATGTTCACCGGGACGGGATGCTTGCGAATGTCCTGGATCAGGCGGGCCAGAACCTTGCCCGGTCCCATCTCCAGGAATTCGAGATCAGGCTCTTCCAGCAGGTACTGGATGCTCTCCACCCAGCGCACCGAATGGTCGATCTGCTTGACCAGGTTGTTGGCGATCTCATCGTCCCGATACGGCAGGGCGGTAAAGTTGGAGATCACCGGAATGAGCAGCGGGGCGAAGTGTTGCCTTTGCAGGAACGCGCCGAATTCCTGCGCAACCGGGCGCATGTAGCGGGAGTGGAACGCCGTCCGCACATTGATCGGGATGGTCCGGCCGCCGGCCGCCGAGATGGCGGGGGCCAGCCGTTCCAGATCCTCGGTCGGGCCGGATAGAACGGTCTGGATGATCGCGTTGAAATTCGCGACATCGACCGTGCTGATCCCGCTCGTCTCGATCGCGCCGCGGATCGCGGACGCGTCGATGCCGATCACCGCCGCCATGCCGCCGCCGGAAATGGCGCCCATAAGAGCCCCACGCTTCTGCACCAAGCGTAGTCCGGTTTCGTAGTCAAAGGCCTCGGCCGCGAACAGGGCGTTGTACTCGCCCAGGCTGTGCCCCGCGACGAAGTCCGGTTCGGCGCCACCGTCCTTGCGATAGGCCAGATAATGCAGCGCGTTCACCGTGAACAACGCTGGCTGCGTGAACTGGGTCTGCCCCAGCTGCTTGTGAGGGTCGGCCAGGCACAAGTCTCGAATCGAATAGCCAAGGACCGAGTCCGCGATGGCCACGATTTCGGGAAAGCGATCGAACAGATCCTTGCCCATGCCAACCGTTTGAGAGCCCTGTCCGGGGAAAACCACCGCGCGTGTCATACTGCCGCCATCAGCTGTCGCATTGTTCTGTCATTCTGCCCGAATTGGTCGATCGATGGCCAGCCGGTGATCCCTGGCGCCCTGATCTGTCGGGCAAACGAAGCCAAGGTGCCGGAGGGCCCGGCTTCCACCAGGGTCCACTCGCCTTCCCGCGCCAGGGCTTCGATCGTTTCACGATACAGCAACCGCCCGCGCATCACACGCCAGATATGGCTGCCATCGAACCGGTCGACGCGCCCACCGGTGGCAACCGAAATCAGCGGCCAGCGCGGCGGGTCAAACTGGAACGTTGCGGTCAGTCGGCGCATCGGATCGGCCAGGGGATCGATCGCGGCGGCATGGAACGGAAAACGGACCGGCAGCCGAGCCCAGGTGACCCCAACGCGATCCAGTGCCGCGGTCACGGCGGGAATGTCGCTGGCCAGCAGGGACAGAACGAAATGCCGGGGCGCGTTGATCGCGGCGACCTCGCAGAGTGCGGCCACCTCGGGGCAGTCCCGCACCCGCTCGGGTTCAGCCAGGACGGCGATCATCGTGCCGGCGGGCGAGATCGTTTCAAACAGCCGAGCCTGGCCGTGCAGCAGGCGGAAGCCGTCCTCGAGCGAAAGGACTCCGGCGACGACGGCGGCGATCGTTTCACCCAGGCTGTAGCCCAGCAGGCGATGCGGCATCAGCCCGCGTTCGAACAGGGACATCGCGATGGCATAGCTGACACCGAGAAGGGCGGCGTTGCTCTCGGTCAGGCGGTCGAAATGGTCGCTGTCCTGCAACGGGCGGCTATAGACGATGTCGCTGATCGTCCGCCCCACGACATCCCCGGCGATTTCGTCGCACCGATCCAGCGCCTGCCGGAACACCTTGTCCCGCTGATGCAGTTCCCGACCCATCTGGTAATACTGGGCGCCCTGGCCGCAGAACATCATGATCGTGCGCGGCATGCATCTTCCGTGCGATAAGCTGCGGTTATCATGAGCAGCCGGGACGGACAGGATACCGATGGGGTCTGGGGATTGGCAACCGCAATCAACGACGCGCCTGACACTGCCACCAGGGATCGCGGCCATCTGGTGGCTTGATATGGCGACCGTGCCGGAGCAACGGTGGGTTGCCTGGAATACGGTGCTCAACCCGGAGGAGCAGGCCCGCGCCGCTCGCTTCGTCCGGGATTCCGACCGCCAACAGTACATCGCCGCGCACGCCTTGCTGCGGGGGATGCTGCATCGGCATGGCGGCATCGATCCACGGTCCTGGCGGTTCATCACCGGCGACCACGGCAAGCCGTCGCTGCATCCCGACCACGGGCTGGACCGACTGCGATTCAACATCTCCCACGCGCCGCACGCCGTGGCCTGCGGCATGGTGCTGGACCATCCGATCGGGATTGATATCGAGGACCGGGACCGTCCGGGCGAACACCTGAAACTCGCCGATGCCTATTTCGCTCCCACCGAGGTGGCGCAGCTTGACGCTGAACCGGACGCCGGGAAGAACGCCATGTTTTTCCTGTTCTGGACGCTGAAGGAAGCCTACATCAAGGCGACTGGAACCGGGCTGTCGACGCCGCTCGATCAGTTCGCGTTCCACGCCCAGACGATCAGTATCCAATTCGAACCATCACTGGCCGACCACGATTCGGCTTGGCAATTTCATACGCTGATGCCTACCGCGCGCCACACGCTTTCAATTGCCATTCGTCATGGCGGAATGGGCCCGCTGACGATCCTTTCACGCGCCGTCAGCCACCACGAGATCGACCGGCTGACCAACACCGCCAACTATCATGTAAACCTCAAAAGCCGGCTGCAATCTGGGGAGACGGGTGCGTGAACGTGGTTGCTCTCGATCTTCAAACCTCGCGCCGGCTGATCGCGCGTGCGCCGGCGGCCCCGCGGCCGGAGGTATTGCGCCGGCTGATCACGCTGCCCGGCACGGCGCGCATGCGGAAGCCAGAACTCGAACCGACCCGCCTCATCTCCGGCAAGCCGCACCATTCCATCGAGATCGTCGACGTGCCGCTCGGCACCCGCTGGGATGCGTTCCACGTCCTGTTCGCGTTCATCGGCTTCTTCTTCCGCGCGGCATGGCGCAAGGTGACCAGACGGGCCAACCCGGTGACGACGGGACGGGACCTTAGGGCGGTGTTCGAGCGTCTGGGCGGGATGTGGATGAAGGTCGGCCAGCTCATGTCGCTGCGCCGCGACGTGCTGCCCGAAGCGATGTGCGACGAGCTGGCCAATCTGCAACACCGGGCACACGGCTTTTCACCCGAGATCGCCATGGCCGTGATCGAGCGCGAGTTGGGAATGCCGATCGAGCGCGTATTTTCGGTCTTCGATCCCCACCCCTTCGCCGCCGCCTCCCTCTCGCAGGTCCATAACGCTCGGCTTCGCAATTCCCGGATCGACGTTGTGGTCAAGGTTCTGCGCCCGGGCGTGCGGGAGAAATTTGAACGCGACCTTCGCATTCTGCGCTTCATCGCGATGCGATTGAACCGTATCCCCAGCCTCAGTCAGTTCCGGTTGCGCGACGCACTGGGGGAATTCGAGCAGATTTTCCGGGAAGAGACCGACTACCGATACGAAATCAGCAACATGCGCGCGATGCGTAAAAGCACCCGCGGACACAAGATTTACATCCCCAAGGTGTTCGCCGATATCTCGACCCAGAACATGATCATCATGGAGCGCGTCTCGGGCGTGCTCATGAGCGATTACATCCGCATCCGGCGGGAGGAGCCCGGCCGGGTGAATGACTGGATGAAGGCGAACAATATCAACGCGCGCCTGGTGGGTCAGCGATTATTGATTTCGTTCATGCGCCAGCTGTTCGAAAACAACCTGTTTCATGCGGACCTGCATCCGGGCAATATCATCCTACTGCGCGACAGCCGTATAGCGTTGATCGACATGGGCAGCGTGGGCTCGCTCGACCGCGAGTTCCTGACCTTGTATCGCGGCGTACAGCGCGCGTTGGCCGAACGCGACTACGGTCGGGCAGCCGATCTGCAACTCCGGTTGTGCGCGCAACTGCCATCTCGGAACCTCCAGGAACTGCGGATGGAACTCGCCCGCTGCCTGCGGATCTGGAGCGACCGGACCCGGGTTAAGCACCTACCCTTCCACGATCGCAGCGTGAACACCGCCGCGGCCGAGGTAAGTCGTATCCTTTACCGCTTTGGTGCCCAGCAGACCTGGGAGTTCCTGAAGATCGCGCGGACCCTGTCGACGCTGGATGCCTCATTGCAGTATCTGCATGAGGATCTGGATTATATAAAAATTCTACAAAATTATTTCCGCAAGGCCGCCAGCCGCGGCATGAGAAAAGCCATGAGCCTGTCCAAACTGGCGCAAGGCATCGGCTCTATCGGGGCGACGCTGGAAGAGTACCATTTGATGATGGGACCGATCCTGCGCGCTTCTGCCTTCAGCTTCGAGGCGACGATGTCCAAGGCCTCCCGCGTGTTCGCGCTGGTGGTGCGGATGGGGCTTGTGGGGATCGCGGTTGTCATCGCGGGCCTCGGCTATCGCTATGTGATGGAGGCCCACCCGACCATCCATGCCGGGGTGCAGGTTTCCTTCCTCGACAAGCTTGTGACTGCGTCGCCGAATCTCCTGGGATCACCCAACTCGATGGAGGAGGAGCTATGGGCGTTCGGTCTCTTCGCCTCGATCCTGACGATTATCGTGTTGCGTCGTATCCTTGGGGAACTGACGCGGACCGAAGGAAGAAACGGGCGCAGGCCATGACTCCGATTGCCCGTCGGAACCGGATGATTTACGCTGTTCCCAAGCGGGAAGCCGGAAGGAAGGGCTCATGGCACTGAAATTGGATCGCGGCGTCAAGCGCGTAACGGTTCTGAAACAAGGGGAGGCAGGCCCCACGCGTGAGGTCTACCGCCAGCATGAAGACGATCACGAACGTCACCCGATCAAGCGCGTGACGGTTCTGCGACGAGATGATCACGGCCGCATCATTGCCCGCGATTCGTACGAGGGTGAGCGGTCCCGCAAGCGCGGCTCGCGCCGCATGCGCCCCTTCGAACGCGGTGTCCGCGAACTGGTCGAATTCCAGATTCGTGTGCTGGATGGCTATCTCGGCCGCCACAACCGCTCCAACGAAAAGAAGCGCGACGGCTGGCTGAACGACATGACCACGAATGTCGTCCGCTCGGTCAAGAAGGCCAAGCCGCGGAAGCTGCTGCGCCTGGTTCGGTCGGATCGCAACCGCGACTGACACCCCCACCCACCCTCAAATCCAGGAGAGCGCGACATGGCTGCCGGTGACACCGCGGAACGGTCCGCGAGCAGTTCGAAAGAATCCGCCCCCGCGGACACAAGCCCGATTTCTGAGCTTTGCGTCGTTGACCTCGGAGAACACAGCCGACGTGCCGTCCGCCGTCTGCGGCGCGGCGAAGGTCGCCTGATGGACAAGGTCGAAGACGCGATCGTAAGCCTCAAGGAGGAAGGCATTATTGGCGCCAGCGCGCAGACCGTCGTCGTGGTCGTTCGCGAAGAAACCGATTTCGGCAGCGTCTTCAGCGATGACGATGACGATGACGACGATGATGACGACGACGACGATGATGACGATTGAGGGCAGCCGACCGCTCACAGTCAGCTCTACGACACGGACGACGACGCCCCCAAGGCGTCGTCTTCTTGTTTTGCCGGCCGAGCATGGCGGACCCGCCATCCGATAATGCCCGTACCGTTTCCCCTCGGTGACCCAAGCTTCGTTGTCGATCATGGCGTTCGCTTCGCCTATGTCGCCGGCGCCATGGGAAAGGGGATCGCATCCGAGGCCTGGGTCATCCGCCTCGCCCGTGCCGGGATCCTGAGCTTCTTCGGCGCCGGCGGGCTGCATCCGTCCCGCATCGCATCGGGAATCGGTCAGATCCAGGCGTCGATCGGGCCGAACGATCCTTTCGGTATCAACTTCCTGCACAACCAATTGGTCCCGTCACAGGAAGATGTGCTGACGGACCTCCTGCTCGCCCGCGACGTCCGCCGGATCGAAGCTTCAGCCTTCATCCGCGTCACCCCGGCTTTGGTGCGTTACCGTCTGACGGGCCTGCGGGACGGACCGGATGGCGCTCCCCACCCGCTCAATCGCGTGATGGCCAAGGTTTCCCGACCGGAGGTCGCGCGCCAGTTCCTCGCCCCGCCCGACCCCACGATCGTCGCCGCCCCGCGACCGGGGTAAGCGTCCGGTCTTCGGCGTGTAGCGAAACTGGTCGAGATGGCCGACATTCCTGGCTACCGGGGGAGCGGTCCATTGTCCCGGGCCGGAGGCGGGTTTGTCGAAAGTTGAGATATTAAGCGGCGTTGAGCCTCGCCGGACCTGGTCAGCCGAAGAGAAAGCAGCTCTGCTGGCGGAAGTTGATGCCGAGGGTGGCAAGGTCAGACTGGTTGCCAGGCGGCACCGGATTTCGGAGAGCCTGCTCTATAATTGGCGCGCTGCTGCAAAGGCGGAAGCCGCTGCACTGCGGACACCCGCGGCGCCAGCGTTCATCCCGTTGGGCATGGTGGGTGGGGCGAACACAGTAAAGCAAGTGGTGCAGCGCCATCCCAGTGGCGGCGCCATCGAGATCGCCTTGCCGGACGGCGCGCGGATCAAAGTGGGCGCCGGGGTGAACGAAGCAGCGCTATCGCGCGTGCTGCGGGCGATGAAAGCCGTGACATGATCACTCTTGCACCTGGAACGAAAGTATACCTCGCCTGCGCGCCGGTCGACCTGCGCGCCGGATTCAACGGCTTGGCAGCGAAGGCGCAGCAAGTCATCGGGCAAAATCCTTCCTGCTTACGCACTTTTCTCAGCCGATTCTCTTGGGTGATCGTTGTCTTTATCAAACATAAACGTCGGCCAGCTTGAGCAACCGGTATGGCATGGGCGTGGTGCGGACGCCGGCCCAGAGAAGTCGCGGCATCATGGCGGCAAGATCGTATCGCCGGTTGAAGCGATATTCGAACTCAGCGAGGTAACGCGGCACGTGTTTCTGATCGATCGCCCGGTATGTTCCAACGATGGCGGCCTTGATGTTCCCGAGTGCGGTGTTGACCCATTTGAAGCCGGGGGTCCGCGCCGCGGCGGCGCCCGAGCCGGTCTTGACGACCTCATGGGCGCACCCGGCCTTGGCCACAGCTCCGAAGCAGGCCAGGCCGTCGCTGACGACTTTGCAGGAAGGATCAAGGCTGCGTTTGGCAAAATTCGAAATCGAGTGATTGCAGAAGCTGGCGACCCGGCGCAGCTTCAACTGCACCGGCTTGCTTGTAAAACAGCGTGCAAATCTTTCCAGATTCCGGGGGTAAACAGCGTCCAATAGTTTCCACCCTGGTCCGTGCGATCATCCGGCATTTGCGCTGGAGAATCTGGGGTGTTGTTCATGGATATGATTGCCGAGATCCGGCGCCGTCGTT
>CAMCDA010000125.1 GCA_945873195.1 Asaia bogorensis | reverse complement strand
ACAGCCTGCACTGGGTCATGGACATGGTGTTCCGCGATGATGAGTGCCGGGTGCGAACCGACCATGCGCCCGCCAACTTCACGACGATCAAGCATATGGCTCACAACTTTCTCCGAACCGCCGGCGGCAAGGACTCATTGCGCCTGCGGCGGAAAGTCGCCGCATGGGATGATGACTTTCTCGCGGGCATCATCGCTCGGTGAAAAAGGCTTCACCCGATTCCCCTGGGGCATGGGCCCCGCCCTGTTCGGCGTCTTCCGCTATCGCGGCGTTTCGCAGGCCCATGTCCTGCACGGCGCTGGCGGCCTCGGCGATGCCGCGGGCGATCTCCCGCGTCGCCGGGCCCTGCTGCTCCACTGCCGTCGCGATCACGGAGGAGACCGCATCGACTTCCCGGATGGTTTCCTCGATCCGTGTGACGGACTCGACGGCCATGGCGGTCGCGGTGCGGATATCCTCGACATGCCGAGCGATTTCGTGGGTTGAGCGGGTGGTCTGGGTTGCGAGTTGCTTGACCTCGGAGGCGACCACCGCGAAGCCCTTGCCGGCGTCACCGGCCCGCGCGGCCTCGATCGTCGCGTTCAACGCCAGCAGGTTGGTCTTGGACGCGATATCGCCGATCAGGTCGGCGACGCTGCTGATGCTGGCCACCTTGTCGGTCAACGCGTCGATCGTCTCCCGCGTCCGTGACCCGGCCTCCACCGCGCGTTCGATCATGCCGGTCGCGCGGGTGACCTGATTTGTGATTTCGGTGATGGAGGCCGACATCTCCTCGGCCGCGCCGGCTACGGCCTGGGCGTTATCCACCGCCAGGGTGGCAACGTCCGCGGCGCCGCGGGCCGCGGCACCGGTCCGTTCGGCGATGCTGAGCACCGCGCCGGCCACCGAGATGATCGCGTTGTTGCGGGATCCGATTTCCGCCATGGCGCCGCTGGCCGTGGTTTCGATCGTGTCCGCCATTTGCAAAAACGCGGCGCGCTTTTTGTCCTCCTGCTCCCGCTGGTCCCGGTCGCGGGCTTCGGTCAGGGCGCGATTTTCGTGGGATTGCTGGCGGAAGACCTCCAGCGCGGATGCCATCCGTCCGATCTCATCGGCTTGATCGCGGGCCGGGACGATCACGTCCAGGTCCCCCGCGGCCAGGCCGTGCATGGCCTTTGTCAGGGCCTGCAATGGCCGGGTGATGCCGCGAACGACCATCAGAACGGCGAGTAGGGCGACCAGCACGATACCGCTCGCGGTGGTGATGGGGATCAGCGTAGCCATGCGCGCGCGGAACTGGTCCAGGTCCGCCGCGAGATGATCGACCTTGGCCGCATTCCGTTCGGCCAGCGCGACCACGGCCGCATTCACCGCCTGACGATTGGTCCGGTTGGCGTCGTTGTTCCCAATGCGATCGGCGGCGGCGGCCCCGTGGGCACGGCCGGCTTCCACCAGTTCGGTGCGGAGCGTCACGAAACCAGCGACCCTGAGCGCGCATTCTTCGAACAACGCCCGGCTGTCCGGGTCAACCAGGCTGGACCAGCGGGCCAGGCGTTCCTGCATCCTCGCCAGGTTGGCCAGCAGGGGCTTGCCGAATTTTTCGACCTCGGCTCGGTCCTTGGCCATATAGATGCCGCGTGAATCCATCACGACGGCGTTGATGAGGCCGTTGACCTGCTCCCCGATCACGGCGCGTTCGGACGCGCGCTGCATCAGGATGACGGTCTCGCTGTAGACCTGCGACGCGTGGATGCCGATCCCGCCGGCGACCGCGGCCGTCAGGGACAGCAGCCCCATCACGGCGAAAAGCCTGACAGCCACGCTGCCGTTGCACCGCTTCCAGATTGATCGCACGTTTCGGGTCCTTCGATCTTCCAGGACCCATTGTCGGCGGCGTGACTTAACGATTGGTTACCGCCGCCGCGAAATCTGGCGTGGTGGGCGCGCGGCTCTTTTCCGATTGCCTATACCGCTCCCGGGCAATAGTCCCGATATGGGAGAAATCGCCCGCGCGCGCTGTCCCGACCCGAACCGAGAAAGCTTGTCCATGACCGACTACCTGAACCTGCTCGCCGATCTGATCGCCCGCGCGCGTGCCGCCGGCGCCGATGCCGCCGACGCGGTGTTGGTGTCCGGCACGTCAATGTCCATCCAGCGCCGCCTGGGCCAGACCGAGCATGTCGAACGGTCCGAGGGCCGCGATCTGGGGCTGCGGGTCTTTCTGGGCCAGCAGGTCGCGATCGTATCCGCGACAGCCGTCGATCCGTCCGGCTTCGATGACCTGGTGGAACGGGCATTGGCCATGGCCCGCGTCGTCCCTCCCGACCCCTTCACCGGCCTGGCCGAAACCGCTCGGCCGCCCGACACCACCGACCTGGACATGGCGGACCCGACCGAACCCACGGCCGAGGCCCTGATCAAGCGGGCCAGCCTGGCCGAGGATGCGGCGCGGGCGGTGCCGGGCGTGACCAATTCCGAGGGCGCGGAAGCCGGCTTTGGCCGCCATGAGGTCGTGCTGGTGACCTCGGCCGGCTTTGCGGGCCGGCGCGTCGGCACGAGCCATTCCGTGTCCGCCACCGCGCTGGCCGGAAGCGGCACCGGGATGCAGCGGGATTATGACTATCACGGGACGGTGTATCTGTCGGATCTGGATGACCCCGTGGCGATCGGGCGCAGCGCCGGTGAAAAGGCGGTGCGCCGGCTGAACCCGACCCGGCCGGCGACCGGCAAGCTGCCGGTGGTGTTCGATCCGCGCGTGGCGGGCAGCATGCTTGGGCATCTTTCCGGCGCGATCAACGGCGCGGGCATCGCGCGCGGCACCAGCTTTCTGCGGGAAAAGCTCGGCCAGCGGATTTTTGCTCCGGGCATTTTTGTCCATGACGACCCCCGCCGGGTGCGCGGCGCGCGGTCGCGGGTGTTTGACGGTGAAGGCACCCCGACGGCCCCGCGCGCGCTGATCGAGGATGGCGTTCTGACGACCTGGCTGCTCGATTCGCGGTCCGCTCGGCAGTTGGGCTTGACCTCGACCGGCCATGCGTCGCGCGGCACCAGCGGCCCGCCCTCCCCGGCGCCGTCCAATCTGTATCTCGCGGCGGGGGCAATGACCCCGGCCGAACTGATGGCGGATATCCGGCTGGGTCTCTATGTGACCGAGATGATTGGCATGGGTGTGAACGGGATAACCGGCGATTATTCGCGCGGCGCGGCCGGTTTCATGATCCGCGACGGGCAGTTGGCTGAGCCGGTGGCGGAGATCACGATCGCAGCTAACTTAATTGACATGTTCCAGAACTTGACACCTGCCAGCGACCTGAGGTTCCGTCGTGGTACGGATAGCCCGACTGTCCGGATTGAGGGGATGACGATGGCCGGTGGCTAGTCGCTCCTCTTTCGGAATGTAGACGGCTCACCATGTGTGAACCACCATAAGAATGAGGCGAACGCCATGCGACGAACAGGTTTCTTTCTCGCCGCCACAGCGGCCCTTGCGCTAGCCCTGACACCAGGGATCGCCGAGGCGCGGGCTGGTAGCGGATCATCTTCCGGAAGCCGCGGGTCCAAGACCACTACGGCTCCCCCTACGACACGGACGGCGCCTGAGACGGCGCAGCCGATGCAGCGGACCCAGACCCCGACCGCGGCGGCGCCGATGGCTGGCGCGGCTGGCGCGGCGATGCCGTCTCGCGGCGGGTCGTTGATGGCCGGCATGGCCGGCGGTCTTCTGGGTGTCGGCCTGGCCGGCATGCTGTTTGGCGGCGGGTTCTTCGGCGCCGGCTTGGGTGGCGCGGGCTTCTTCGGCCTGCTGTTGCAGATCATGTTGATCGGTGGCCTCGGCTACCTGGCCTTCCGTCTGATCCGTGGCCGCTTTCAGGCCGCGCCGGCGATGGCCGGTGGCCCGAACGCCATGAGCCGCGACATGATGGACGGCCAGAACAACGGCCGCATGATGGGCGGCGGCGGTGGCGGCGTGGGCATGGGCCAGGCTCAGGGTCTTCCCGCGATCGAGGTTTCTCCCGCCGATTACCAGCAGTTCGACGAGCTGCTGCAGGGTATCCAGGCTGCCTGGACGAACCGCGACGTGAACGCCATGAACAAGATGGCGACGCCGGAGATGATCACGTATTTCGGCGACGAGCTTGCCGCGCATGATCGTCGTGGCGTGCGGAACCAGGTGACGCAGGTGCGGCTGCTGTCGGGCGACCTCGCGGAAGCCTGGGCCGAGGGTGATCGCGAATATGCGACCGTCGCCCTGAAGTTCGGGATGATCGACGTGACCGTGGATGCCTCGGGCCGCGTGGTTGAGGGCGATCCGAACACGCCGACGACCGCGACCGAGGTGTGGACGTTCCTGCGGGTGCGTGGCGGCCGTTGGGTGCTGTCGGCGATCCAGCAGACCCGCTGATCCTACGAAAACGGAAAGCCC
This sequence comes from Asaia bogorensis, assembly GCA_945873195.1. Taxonomy (GTDB): domain Bacteria; phylum Pseudomonadota; class Alphaproteobacteria; order Acetobacterales; family Acetobacteraceae; genus Rhodopila; species Rhodopila bogorensis_A. The sequence goes on along the minus strand of CAMCDA010000125.1, from coordinate 9,945 downwards.
CGTCGCCTGGAAGGGCGGCGGGGTTTTTCTTTGTGCCATCGGCGGCGTTGCCATTGCGTCCAACAGGCGATAGCTGACCTTCGCAGGAGGCCGACCCATGACCGCACTCGATCCCATCCCGTACTCCGACGCCGCGTTGCGCCAGATTTTGTCGAGCGTTCGTACCATCGCGATGGTGGGCGCCAGCGCCAACTGGAACCGGCCGAGCTATTTCGTGATGAAGTATTTGCAGGGGAAAGGGTATCGGGTGATCCCGGTGAACCCGGGCACCGCGGGCAAGGACCAGCTGGGGGAGAAGATCTACGCGTCCCTGCGCGACATCCCCGAACCCGTGGACATGGTGGATGTGTTCCGGGCGTCCGATCAGGTTGGGCCGGTGGTGGATGACGCGATCGCGATCGGCGCCAAGGTCGTGTGGATGCAGTTGGGCGTCCGCAATGACGAAGCCGCCGCGAAGGCCGAGGCCGCCGGGCTGGAAGTGGTGATGAACCGCTGCCCGAAGATCGAATATGGACGCCTCGGCGGGGAACTGTCGTGGAGCGGGGTGAACTCCAAGATCATCCGCAACCGTCCGCCCGAGCAGCCGACATCGCGTCGTGGCAAGCCTCGGGCGTTGCCGGTGACCAATGTCGAGTATGGGTTTGAAACGCGGGCGATCCATGCCGGCGCGACGCCTGACCCGACGACGGGCGCGCGGTCGACGCCGATCTATCAAACGACGGCATATGTGTTCAACGACGCGGACCACGCGGCGTCTTTGTTCAACCTGCATGATTTTGGCTACATCTACTCGCGCCTGACCAACCCGACCGTTTCGGTGTTGGAGGAGCGGGTTGCCAGCCTGGAGGGTGGTCGCGCGGCCTGCGCGGCTGGGTCTGGCCATGCCGCGCAGTTCCTGGTGTTCGCGACGATGCTTGAACCGGGGGATGAGTTCCTGGCGTCCCGCGCGCTGTATGGCGGTTCGCTGACGCAGTTTGGGCTGTCGTTCAAGAAGCTGGGCTGGCACTGCAATTTCGTTGATCCGCACGATCCGGAGAATTTCCGCCGCGCGCTGACGCCCAAGACGAAGGCGATCTTCATCGAGAGCCTGGCCAACCCCGGCGGCATCGTGGTGGACATCGCGGCCATCGCGGACATTGCCCATGAGGCTGGGATTCCGCTGATCGTCGATAACACGCTGGCGACGCCCTATCTGTGCCGGCCGTTCGAATGGGGGGCGGATATCGTCACGCACTCCACGACCAAGTTCATCGGTGGCCATGGCAACTCCATGGGCGGCATGATCGTGGAATCCGGCAAGTTCGACTGGGCGCAGAACGGGAAATTCCCGGCCATGAGTGAGCCGGAGCCGGCCTATCACGGGCTGCGGTTCTACGAGAATTTCGGGGACTTTGCGTTCACGATGAAGGCGCGGGCGGTGGCGCTGCGCGACTATGGCCCATCGATGGCGCCGTTCAATGCGTTCCTGACGATCACGGGATGCGAGACGTTGCATCTGCGGATGGAGCGGCATTGCGCCAACGCCCAGGCTGTGGCCGAGTTCCTGTCGAACCATCCCCGGGTGGATTGGGTGTCGTATGCCGGGCTGCCGTCCAGCAAGTACTATGATCTCGCTCAGAAGTACATGCCGAAGGGCGCGGGTGCGGTGTTCACCTTCGGCGTGAAGGGTGGGTATGAGGCCGGGATCAAGCTGGTGGAGGGCGTGCGGTTGTTCTCCCATCTGGCGAATATCGGCGATACGCGCAGCCTGATCCTGCATCCGGCCTCGACGACGCATCGGCAGTTGACCGAGGAGCAGCGGGTTGCCGCGGGCGCCGGCCCGGATGTGATCCGGCTATCGGTCGGTTTGGAGACGGCGGCGGACCTGATCGAGGATTTGAATCAGGCGCTCGCGGGGCCTTAGGCCCGCTACAGCGGCAGGCTGCCCTGCCGGTCGGGTCCGCGCTTGCCGTCGGCGGTGGCGCGGACTTCCCCATCCGCGAACCGCAGTGACAGCCGCGCGCCCGGCTTGACCGAATCGGCGCTGGTCAGTGGATGGCCGCTGCTATCGGACACCAGCGCGTAGCCGCGGCTAAGCACTGCCAGCGGGGACACCGACTCCAGGCGCGCGGCGGTGCCTTCCAGGCGCGCGGCGGCCTCGCGCAGGCTGGCGCGCAGCGGGGCGTCGGTGACGCGGCCCAGCAGGCGGTTGGCGCGATTGTGGATACCGCCGACCGCCTGGCGCAGCGCGGCCCCGAGCTTCTGGCCGGAAAGGTCGAGTTCGGATCGGCGGGTTCCCACCAGATTGGGCAATGCCAAGATCAGCCGTAGCCCACGCTCCCGCACGCGATCATGCAGTGCCTCAACGCGCGCCGGCAGATCGGGCAGGCGGGCAACGGCGCCGGTCAGGGACTGTCGGCGGCGCTGCACCAGATTCGGCAACGCCAGATGCAGCCGGTCCGCCCGGTCATCGAGGCGTTGGCGGGCGGTGCCGACCAGGGCAGGCAGGTCGGGCAGGCCGCGTTCGGCGCGGGACAGGCGCAGCCGCCGCTCCTGCGTCACGCGGTTCAGCGCGCCGATCAGGCGGGAGGCCTTCTGCGTCAGGTCGGCCAGCAGGTCGCTGCGCGCCGGGATCGCCATCTCGGCCGCCGCCGTGGGCGTGGGCGCGCGCTGGTCGGAGGCGAAGTCGATCAGCGTCGTGTCGGTCTCGTGCCCGACGGCGGAGATCAGCGGGATGCGGCAATTGGCGGCGGCGCGGACGACGATTTCCTCATTGAAGGCCATCAGGTCTTCCAGGCTGCCGCCGCCGCGCGCGACGATCAGGACGTCGGGGCGGGGGACGGTGCCATCCACCGGCATGGCGTCGAAGCCCTCGATCGCGGCGGCGATGCGTTCGGCCGCGCCCTCGCCTTGTACGGGGACGGGCCAGAGCAGGATGGTGCGGGGGAAGCGCCGGGCGATCGTGGTCAGGATGTCCTGGATCACCGCGCCACGTTCACTGCTGACGACGCCGATCACCTGGGGCAGGCCGGGCAGCGGCTTCTTGCGGGCGGCGTCGAACAGGCCCTCGGCTGCCAGCCGGACGCGCAGCATCTCGATCCGCGCCAGCAGGGCGCCGGCACCGGCGTATTCCATCCGTTCGATGATGAGCTGGTAGGACGATCGTTCGGGGTAGGAGGAGATGCGGCCGGTGGCGATCACCTCCACCCCGTTCTCGGGCGTCATTCCCAGGCGGGAGACCGAGTTGCGCCAGATGATGCCGGAAATCTTCGCCGACTCGTCCTTCAGCGACAGGTAGACGTGGCCCGAGGGGTAGCGCTTGAGCTCGGTCACCTCGCCGCGGACGCGGATGCGGCCGAAGGTGGTTTCCAGCGTTCGCTTCACCGCGCCGGAAATCTCCGAGACGGTGTATACGGGCATGTTGGAGACGGGTGCGCGCGGATCGTCCATGGGCCTAGCCTATGCTACACCGCGCCGTCGGCAAACAAGGAGGCTCGGATGCGTGTTCTGGTCGTTGGTTCCGGTGGGCGGGAACATGCGCTGTGCTGGTCCATCGCGGCGAGCCCGTTGCTGACGAAATTGTGGTGCGCGCCGGGGAATCCGGGGATTGCCGAGGTCGCGGAGTGTGTCGGAATCGGGGTGATGGACATCGCCTCCCTTGTTGCCTTCGCGCAGGACAACGCGGTCGATCTGGTCGTGCCGGGACCGGAGGCGCCGCTGGTCGCGGGGCTGGTAGATGCGATGGAGGCGGAGGGCATCCCCTGCTGCGGCCCGACCGCCGCGGCCGCGCAGTTGGAGGGGAGCAAGGCCTTCACGAAGGAACTCGCCGACGCCGCCGATATCCCGACCGCGCGCTGGGAACGGTTTGATGAGGCCGAGGCCGCGCGTGAATTCGTCCGCCGACGAGGCGCGCCGATCGTGATCAAGGCCGATGGGCTGGCCGCCGGGAAGGGCGTCGTCGTGGCGCAGACCGAGGCGGAGGCGTTGGCGGCCATCGACTCCATGATGGACGACCTTGTGTTCGGCGAATCGGGCGCGAGCGTGGTCATCGAGGAATGCCTGGTGGGGGAGGAAGTCTCCCTGTTCGCCCTCTGCGACGGCGAACACGCCGTGCTGCTCGGCTCCGCGCAGGATCATAAGCGGGTGGGTGACGGCGATACCGGGCCGAACACCGGCGGGATGGGGTCTTACTCACCCGTGCCGGCGTTCTCCCCGGCGCTGGAACAGGCCTGTTTCGACCGCTTCATCAAGGCCGCCCTGGCCGAGATGGCGCGCCGGGGCACGCCGTTCCGCGGCATACTGTATGCCGGACTGATGCTGACCGATGACGGGCCGAAGCTGATCGAGTTCAACGCTCGCTTCGGTGACCCCGAATGCCAGGTGCTGTTGATGAAATTGCGCTCGGACCTGCTGCCGGCCTTGGCGGCGGCGTGCGACGGGGAACTCGGGCATTTCGACCTCCGCTGGTATGACCGGGCCTCCGTTGCCGTGGTGGTGGCCGCGCGCGGTTATCCAGACGCGCCGGAGCGGGGCAGTGTGATCCGGGGCCTCGATCGGGCGGCGGCGGTGCCGGGGGCGATGGTGTTTCATGCGGGGACCGAGGCGATGGAAGATGGCTCGGTTCGCGCGATTGGCGGGCGCGTGCTGACCATCTGCGCAACCGGCGGGACGATCAGCGAGGCACGAGATACAGCCTATCGCGCGGTCGACGCGATCGACTGGCCGGAGGGCTTCTGCCGTCGTGATATCGGCTGGCGCGCCTTGGGCGGCGCATGACCCCGCCCCCGCTGCCGGAACCGAGGTTCGCCCGTATCCCAGAGGGCGCGCGCCATCGGTATGAGGGCGACCGATTCAGCTACATGGAAGCCGGTCCCGCGGACGGCGCCCCATTGGTGTTGCTGCACGGTGTCGGCGCGAATGCGATGTATTGGCGCTATCAGTTCTCGGGCCTCGGGGACCGCTGGCGGATGATCGCGTGGAACGCGCCCGGGTATTTCCTGACGGATGCCCTGCGCGGAGACTCGCCCGACGGACAGGCCTACGCCGACGCCCTTGCGGATTTCATGGACAGCGTTGGAATTGGGGCTGCCGACATCCTCGCGAACTCCTTCGGGACCCGCGTGGCGCAATATTTCGCGTTGCACCACCCGGCGCGGGTCAGGCGGATGGTGCTGACGGGGGCGGGCATCGGGCGCATGGGACTCTCGGAGGATGAACGCGCCACGGCTTTGGCCGCCCGCGAAGCCCAGGTTGCCGCCGGTGCCTTCTCCTTCGGCGATCGTGTCACCGCCCTGCTCGGCCCCCACGCCTCGGAGGAAACGACGGACCTGGTGCGGCACGTGCTGCGCGCGACCAATCCGCTCGGGTTCCTGCAGGCCGCGCGGTTCGGACTGCGGCCGACCTCCTGCCTCGATTTCGTCGAACGGCTGACGATGCCGATCCTGCTCATTCAGGGGGACCAGGATCGGGTCAATCCGCTGGCGGACAATGCCGGCCCGTTGGCGCAAGCGCTGCTGAACGGGCGGTTGGAAGTACTGACGGATATTGGCCACTTGCCGGAAGTCGAGGCGCCAGACCGGGTGAATGCGCTGACGCGGGCATTCCTGTCCGTATAACGCCGATCAGGCCGCGTGTTGTTGTCCCTCGTTCGGCCGAACCACGACATAGTCGGTCGTGGGCCCCAGATGCACTTCCAGTAACCACGGTGTCGCCGAGGGCGGAACCGGCAGTTCGGCATTTCCGTCGGTCCAGCGCCACCTAGTGGCGACATCGGTCTCCGGCGCGTGCCAGCCGAGATGCAACGCGGGATGATCAGCAGGCATGTCCTGTCGGTCTGTGGAACCGCGGAACACCAAGCGACGGATCGCAACGCCCAATGCGCGATGATCGCCCTGGAAGGGGACGCGCAGCGCCGGATTGGTATGACGTGATACCAACCTGACATCGCCTGTTCCGGCGGGCAGAACGAAGGTCCGGCGGCTGCCCTCGACGGCGATCGGGTCGATCCGTCGTTCGCCGATCCGTATGTGCAGGTCGGGATCGGCGTAGCTGTCGGTCTTGGGCGGGACATGGCCCAATGCGCGGGCGCGGTCAGCCAGGGCCATCCAGATTGGGCGCACGGTTTCGGGCGCAACCAGCAACGGGGCGCAGGCGGCGTCGGCCCAGTGATCAAGCGCGGCGGTCAGGGGGAAATCAGGGTGGGCTTGGATCACGGGGCCGCCATTGTCGAAGAAGGACCGGTTGCCGGTGTCGAGGTAGCTTTCCGCCGCCAGACCTTCGGCCAGCAGGATCGCATGGTGATCCAGTTCGATATGAAAATAGTCGATGGCGCGCAGGCCGGCTTCGCGCAGGATGGTCATGTGGTTGACCAGTAGCGTCGCCGGCACCAGCGCGTCGTCGATCAGGATGCCATGCGGCGGTGATACCAGCAGGTCCCGGCGGGGGACATCGGGTGCGAGCGCGTGGCGGCGGATGCGGATTGGTTCGGCAAGCCAGGGTTGGTCATGCCGGGTTAGATCGATATGGCGATGTCCGATCCAGCGGATCCGTTCCGTCCGTGTCCCATCGCCTTCCCGCACCAGGACGGCGTCTCCCACGCACAGGGCCTCGATCGGCATTTCCCCCGTGGGCGTGGCGATGCGTGTGCCCCGCCCGTAGCAGACGATCCCCGCGGTCACCGGCAGTCCGACATCGCGAAGGATCGCGAGGTCGACCATGGAAATGGGCATGGAGGTGCCGGTCGGAATGCCGATCCCGTTCATGAGGTCGGTGCCGAGCGGCTCGGTGGTGGAATTGGCGATGTGGTAGAGGTTCTGGTCACCGCTTTGCGCGGTCAGTGGAATGGCGGTCGGGGTATTGGTGCCGAGGAACGTGCCGTAGGCGGCCATCGCGTTCGGGCCGGTGAAGGTGGCCGAGGTGACGGTGCCGCTGTTCAGGACGGTGGTGGTATAGACGTCATACAGCGTCGATTGGCTGGTCTTGACCCCAGTCGTGGGCGTCGTCAGGCCATAGATGCCCAGCCCATGGCCCATCTCATGTCGAAAGACCGTGGTCAGGTCGAACTTGAGCGCAGGGATTGAGCCTGCGTCATAGGGGTCGGGATCGATGAACAGATTGGAGAGATTCGATCCGCCCAGGAACACGGTCATGTTCACGTCGGCGGCCGTGCCTGAGATATAGTTGCCGGTCGTCAGCGCGTAGATGCTGGACGGCATGGCAATCGTTTGGCCGCTGATGATCTCCCCGGTGCGGATGGTCGCGGTGATGGAGGCCTCGGCCAGCCGTGATCCCTCGGTCAGGTTGGACAGTGTCAGCGCGATGCGCAGGGGCGCGTGGCCCGTGACGTACTGACCCCAGTCGGAGATCGCCTTTTCCAGATTGGAGACGATCTGGGTCTCGGTCGTGCTGTCAATCGAGGCGAGGTCCGTGACCGTGATGGTCGCGGCCAGGCCATTGCGGACGGGCGTGCCGCCGATGGCCTTGATGATCGTGTCGTTGCCGACGACCGTCGTGGTGAATGTGGCGCTGGAGAAATCTCCGCTGAGGGCCATCGTGTCGATGGTGGATGCGCCGCTGATGATCGCCAGCGTGCTTTTGTTGACGATGGCGACACCGGTGGCCTTCACGCCTCCCAGGATCAGGCTGTCGGGCGCGAAGAATGTGTCACCGCGCCCAAATCCAACGAGCGTGCCACCGAAGCTCAAGGGATCATCCAGCCGCAGCGTGGCGTTGGCACCGCCGAACATCACGGTTTGGGTCGTGGCCTGGCCCAGCGTGATCGTGGCGCCGTTTTCCACCACCAAGGTGCCGGACCCGGTGATGCTGCCCAGGTTGAGCACGCCGGTCGTGTTGTAGACGATGCCGTCATTGTGCAGGGACCCGGGGCTCGCGCCTTCCAGGATCAACCGGCCGCCGCTGCCGACCTTCAGCGCGCCCGCGCCCGTGATTGTCTCATTCACATCCAGCGCGCCGCCGCTGACGGCGATCGTGCCCGTGTTGGCCACGTTGCCGTTCAGGATGCCGAAGCCGGTCAGCGTGCCTGTCACCGTCAGGGCCGGCGCCTGGAGCGTCCCGCCTTGCACGGTCAGGGTGCCGGCGTTGGTCAGGGTATTGGTGGCGATGAAGCTTTTCGCGTTCAGCAATTGCAGCACGCCGGTCGAGGCAATTGTCTGCAATTGCAGGGCGATGGACTGGACTACGCTGCCGTTGAATGCGGTGATGTCCGCTGACGGTCCGCTCATGATCAGGGTGGCGGCATTAGTGCTGATCGTGCTGGCGGCGCCGATCTGGAAGCGGATGCTGCTCGCGGTAAAACCGGTCGTCTGGGCGATGAAGGTGCCCCCGGTCAGCGTGCCGGCGGCATAGTTTCCCGAACTCGCGCCGGTGATTCGGACCTGGGACCCGCCGGATGGGTTGGCGGCGAGGACGGTGCCGCTGTTCAGGAACGGGGCGGAGATGATCAGGGTGCCGGAAACGTCGTTGCTGATCGTGCCCTGGTTGGTCAGGGTGCCGGTCCCGCTGATGGTTCCTCGGCCGCGCAGGAAGCCGGTCAGGGTCCCGATGCCGTCGATCACGCCGTTATTGAGCGCGACCGTGCCCTTGCTGATTGCGAGATTGCCGTTGTTCAGGTTCAGCCGGCCGCCAACCGAGAGCGTCGCGCCCGCGTTGTTCAGCGTGGCTCCGGCGGCCGCAAAGGTCGAACCCGCGACGATCGTAACGGCGTAGGCCGTGCCGCTGGCCGGGATCGCGTTGATCAGGACGGCTGTATTTGCATCGTTCGGCACGCCGGTCGGGGTCCAATCCGCCGCGACGGACCAATCCGCCGTTATCCCGGTCAGCCAGGTGGAGGTCGATGTTGCCATGTGAAACGGGACACCCGGAAAGACGATCCCGATATTTCGCCGATGGCCGCAGCCGATGCAACGGTCACGTCAACGGCATGCCACGCGTGGTTAAAATGTGTCGGATCAGAGCGGCACTTGCGCCAGGTCGGCGGAGTCATCTGGCACGGCATAATCCCGTAGCCGAGCGATATCGTGCAGGATGACCTTGGCGCCGTGGGTCTCGACACCGAGAGCCCGCAGCGCGGCAAATGCCCGGGACAGGTTTTCCTGCCGGCATCCGAGGCGCGCCGCCAGAAGACGCTTGTCGAACGGCAGGCGGAAGCTCGCGGAGTTCTCGACCTGGTCCTTGGACAGGTCCAGCAGATAGCAGCCCAGGCGTTGGGCGGTGGTCCGAAGCTTGAGATCGCAGATCTGGCGTACCATCGCGCCGAAATCCATGGCCTCGGCCCGCAGGATGGCGGACGCGATCCTTGGCTCATCCTGGATCAGGGCCAGGATCCCCTCACCGTCGATCGCGATCAGGCGGGCGGGGGTTGTCGTGTGGGCGTTCATCAGGAAGGGCAGGCGCGCGAGCATAGTCGCCAGCACGAAATGCCCGCCGGGCTGCACGACCTCCACCACCGCGCTGATGCCGTTCTGGACGGTGTTGGACAGCGTCACCTGGCCATCGAGCAGCACATAGAGACGGGTCGCGAGGTCACCCTGGCGGCAGAGCAGGGTATTGGCCGTGACTGATATTTCTTCGGAGATGGGGGCGATACGGCTCAGGATGTCGGCCGGAAGGTCACGAAAAATCTGAGCCTGGACAAGCATGTCGTTATCGACGCGGCTGGATTCGGCACCTGTTTGCTGTGGTGGCGGCGAATCGGTCGTTGTTTGCGACATGATGTTCCCTGCCCAGATTGCATTTTCGAGACTTATTATCGAACGAGGCTAACCGATGATATTGCTGTGGATCAAGCACGGTCTGGGTTGCGGGTGCGATTCAACGTTGTGGGGAGTACTTTGACGCCTCCTCGATAAGGGAATCGGACCCATGGCGACGGCGAGCCTCAGCGACGAAGCACTTTTGGCGTTCTTCCACTCCCATCCGAATTTACGCGACAGAGTGATCTCGATCTTG
>CAMCDA010000124.1 GCA_945873195.1 Asaia bogorensis | reverse complement strand
GCGAGGTCCGTTACCGGCGCGCTCTCCGGCGGTAGCAGATGTGCTACCGCCTGGTCTTTGAACTTCTGTCCGTATCGTGCCACGTCCGTCCTTCAGCGCCCCCAGGGGTCTTGATCCTATCCAGGCGGCAACTGGTCTGACACAGGGGGGATCACCGACATGCAATCAACCTCAAAACGCACTAGAAAAAGCGCTTTGTGAACCGGTATCGTAACGCCTGAAACCAAGCCACATACCATGGACGGCTTTCTCGGAGTCGATCAATCGATGCACTGAAATCCTGAGCCGACAACGAATCTCCAACCCGCCATTCCTCGGTTGGGAGGGATTCTATCCGGGCTATTGCGCGCAGAGCGGCGACACGAAGATCGCGGAGGGCTTCCTCCAGGACGAGGCTCGTCATTGCGAGGTCTCCTTGACCTCGAAGGCCTGATAAAGTGGGTAGTTCAGCCTCTTGTATTGTGCCTTATTCGATGATCCTGTCCTATCGCGGACTGTGACCGCGAAACGGCACTGGCGACGATTGGCCTCGGCGATCACACCTGACATTGCAGCGTTGATATCCCGGGCTTCGATCAGTGCATCGCGCGGCAGCCGCGCGGCCATTGCCCAGGCGGGATCGTCGGGTCGGGGGCGGGGCGCGACATCGCGAACCCAATAGCCATCGTCACGCAACTCGACCATGAACATCGACTCCGGGTCACCGTTTGGCCGCGCCCAGCACACAGGTTTGCCACCACCCGGCAAGCGTTTCAGCCGCTCGATAGCCTCGCGCCACTGGCCGACAGTGTTGGCCAGTACCTGCTCGGGACGCGCGCCAGCGCTGCCTGGGAGCCCATCTAGGGTCTTCGCAATACGATCCAGGACTTCGGCCTTTTCTGTCAATTCGGCGAGCTTAGACTGATCCGCTTTTGCGCTAGCCAGTTCGCGCCGCACAATGGCAAGGTCAGCTTGGGTTCTCTCCAGAAATTCACGTTCAGAGGCGCGTTCGCGATGGGCCTGCGACAGCGCACTACGCATGTCGTCGACCTCCTTGCGGAGGGCATCAGCTTCCTGTCCGCGGCGCAGGAGAGCCGAGAGCTGGTCGATGTCCTCGGCGCGAACTCCGTTGCGCGATAGTGCGTCCATGACCGGCCCGAGGGTTGAGGTCAGCCCGGCGACCCGCGCCGCCTGCCTTGCGGCCTCTTCTTGGGCCCGGGTGAGGATGGTGCCAGCTGCAAGCAGCAAAAGGAAAACCAGCAGGAGCATGATCTCGGCCAGCGTCAGGCCTAGGATCACGCCGCGGCGATAATCGCGGTCACTTGCAAGTTGGAAGCTCGTCTGGCCACCACGCCCGCTCATGCCCGACTCCTCCTCATCCCAGCCGTGCTGCGATGCCACGCGCGATATCCGCAAGCGTACTTTCGAGGGATTGCAAAGCTGCAGCCGAATTCCGTGCGTCCTGCTGCAGGACTTCACGAATGGCCGCCAGCGCCGCCTGTTCATGGGCTGCGGCTGCCGCAAGGCCCTCTATGGCCTGCTCGTAGCGGGACATGCTGCTAGTCGTTGTCAATATCTGCTGGTCTAATCGTGCGGCCGCATGGTTCAAGCCGTCGAACCGCGACGTATCGGAAAGGGTCGCCAGTTGGCGCACCATTGCGTCGGTAGCCTGCCCGAATGCCTCGGCGCGCTTTGCGTCGCTCTCCGTCAGTTTTTCCAGCACTTTGGCCAAGTGCACGATGCGGGTCTCTGTCTGTCGTATCGGTCGTAGCAACACGTCAGACGGCGCCTCGATCGCCTCGACACGGCTGATGAGTTTACCCATCTCCGTCGATATCCGATCAGCATTGCCAGTCATGGCATTCGCGCTGCGGGTCATCTCTTCAGCGACCGACGTGGCGCGCTTGGTGAGATTAGTCTGGAATGCCGTGAGCTGGTCGGCCGCCGAGCCGGCCTGCTCTGCCATTCCCTTCTGAATGCGGGCAAACTCGCCTGCCGCGTTGATCAGCCGCTCCTCCAGGACCTGGCCCGTGCGCACACGAAAGCCTTCCAGATCAAGAACGGCAAGGCTCAACTGATCCTTCAGCCTGGTGGCGACAGACTGCAGGTCTTGTCGAATCTGCTCCTCCTCATCCTCGATCTCGCGCCGGAACTGGATGAAGAACACTCTCAGCGCAATGCCGGCGATGGTGGAAAACAGTGCAATGCCGAAATTGCCGATCAGGCTGTCGAGCAGGGATGCGCGTGCGCTGCCGTCTCGAGTCTCCAGTTGCATCAGGGCAAACGCAAGGCTGGCCAGCGTGAGGATGAAGCCCATGTAATAGCAGTTGTCGCCGAGACGATCCGGGTGCAGCCGGAAATAGGGTTGGCGGTGCACAAGCCAAGCGTAGAACACCAGCATGGCTACCGGCGGAACGGCACTCCAAAGAGTATAGACGCCGTAGCCCAGCTTCATCACAGCGACGATAGTGATACCAAGACCGGCAAACAGCAGAAACAGGGAACGGTCGATCCGATCGGAGAAGAAGCTTCGTCGTGCGATCGGCCCCCTGTCCCGATTTCCTTCCAGAATTGATCTGACAGCTTCCGGATCCGGTGTTGCCTGAGCCGCGGTCGTCGCGCCGTCCCGCCGCGCCTCTCCCAAATGCGGCTCGAGCCTCCCATCCTGCGATGGCATCGACGTCCCACCGGGCGGCACCCAGGGATTAAAGCGCGGTGCGTCCTTTTCCATCAGATACGCTCCACGCTGTTCAACGACGCATTCATCCGCTCCAGGAATTTTTCCCAGAACAAGATGTGCCCGGATGTTTGGATCTTGGAGTCGCGTGGTCGGTTCAAATACAGCACATCCACGCCCGCCGAGTGGCAATCAGCTAGCACAGGTGTGATCCGAGGTCCGCGCAGGAACGAAGCCGTATCGTATGGCTTGAACTGGTTCAAAGCAGCGGAGTTTTCGATCATGTCCGATGCGATCGTCAGCCGTACTCGGACCGCACGAGGAAGCCCACCAAAAGCGCCTACACAGACTGCCTTGATGCTTTCCATAATCGGCGAGTTTGTTGCTTCCTGCGGCGTCTCGACGCGCTTCAGCGCCTCACGGACCGGATCGAGATACCGGTTTTCGAATGAGCGGCGCATCCGCTCCGGGTTCTCAGTGAACTGGTTCCCTTCCGAGCGAGGGCGACACAGAGATACTTCTGGTACTGCTACCGCACCGCCGCCTGCGGTCAGCACGTAGAGATCGAGCCGCTCGTCTACTGCCGCCGTTCTGGCCGTCACCTCGACCAACTGGGTCAATCGCTGCGCTTGAAGGGGGGTCAAAGGGTCGGAGCGATCGACCAGAATGGCATGCACGGCGGTTGGGCCGTCCTTTGGACATCCCGATAATTTATCATGCGGGACGGCTGTTGTACGCTGCCACAGAAACAAGCTGAGAATACTCAGCAAAGCAATTGACGCCAGAACCGCCAGAATGATCGGCAAGATGTTACGGCCTTCAGTCACTTGGCCGTTACGCTGGCGCCGGCGCTCGATCGGCATGTCAGGACGCTTCTGCGGGAAGCATGGCGATCACATTATCAAAGGCAGCCATGCCGGTGCGTCGGAGTGCCTCCAGCTCACGCATTAGGTCGTCCGGATTCGGTGGAGCCGGCGGATCGGTCAGCAGAGCCACGATGGCAGGATGCCGTGTGCCTTTGTCAGGGAACGTGAAAACCGTCGCGAAATGCGGTGGTGCTGGCATCTTCCGTGCGTTGGTATTGGCACCCCGATACATCGCAAGGAGGCGCCGTCCGGCCTGTTCAAGTTCCGACTCGTGTGCCTCGTACAGGGTGGTATAGCGCGCGCGACTCGCCAGAGCCTGCGCGCGCTGCTCCGCATAGGCACGCATCTGATCCATGGCACGGGTAAAATCGGCCAGAAGAGCGTCGCGGATTTCCGTCGCATCTTCCAGCAGCGCCCGCCGGGCATTGGCGTGCGCTTTCTCCGCTTCCACGCGCCGACGATGCATGGCTCCGTATCCGGGGTACGGATCGTCATGGCCGAAGAACTTCCACACGCTGAAACTCGCACACGCCAGCCCGATCACGAACAGCAGCAGGGATTCGATACCCGCAAAATGGCTGGGATTCTGCAGCATATCGGTGAAGATCGCCGAGATTTCCGGCGGCTTCTCGGTTGCCCCGTAGAGATCGCGAAACCGCGCGACGAACAGGTTCAACACAACCACGGCCCCGACAAGCGCAACACCAAACAGGATGGCCGGCAGTTTAATCGACAGGCGCCGGTGGTGGGCGAACCGAAAAACGCCAAACCCGCCGACGACGCCTACGATCCAAACGTTGATGAGCGAGAGACCGACCGCGATCGCCATACCGCCAATTAGGCCCTGGTCTGATCCAGCCGCTAGGAACACACCGTTCAAAACGACCTCAAGCAATGTCACGACCAATAGCCAGTACCACATGTTGCCCCGCCGTGCCGGCACACGCGCGCCACGGTCTAGCCTGTGCGTCCCGCGGAAGCGCTCGAACTCAACACGAGCATCACGGGCGCGGCCGCGCATCTCCGCCACATCTGTCTCAACACCGTGTGCGAGTGCCCTGAAATCGGCGATGGCCGCGTCGGTGTCCTGGCGCATTTTGGCGATGTTCATGTGGGTATCGATCTGCGCGAGCGCACCCTGGATGGCGCGCAACTGACCGGCCAACTGTTCGACACAACGGTCTCTCTCGGCCTTAATGTCGCCAACAACATCCAGTTCGGCCGCAGCGAGGTTTGGTGCGTTCGGGGCGGGGATCTCCTTCGCGCCATCCTCGCGGCCCCGTAAGGTCAGGTTCAGCCTTTTGGCGACGGCTTCGATGTTAACCGGCTGGAACGGCGTTGCGATGAGGGATCTGGAGATCTGTTCAAACATCGCTTTGATCGGGGTTCCCCCGATGACCGGCCAGCTTGGCTATCACGAAGGCACCTGTCATTTTGATCCATCCTGGATTTAGAGATCGTCCGGAACCTGGGGGTAGCTACGCCGGTCGCCGAAATGGCCGGCGGGCTCAACGTTCGGCAACGGCATGGTCCCGGCCTAAGGTCCCGTTCACGACCGAGGCGCACACTTCCAGCATCAAATGAGCGCCTGTGGAGATCAGCGCCTTTGTTGTTGAGCTTTCATTCGGCGGGGCAGCAACCGCTGCACGGTGTTTTCTGTGATCGCCGGGAGATGGGCTTCTCGCACCGCCAGGCGTCGTATAGTCGATGATCATATCGGATTGCCGAGTACATAAGTCTCCAGTTCACGAAGCACTCGACCCATTTTTGGGCGGCCGCAGCAACCAGGGAGGCGGGTTCGATCGTGATATCGAGCATCACCAGGATTTCTCGTATGAGGTTTAGAGCATTTTTTGTCCCGCGACAATCAAGATGGTGATCGCATTGCCTCGCCTGAAACGCTCCCCTGAGTTGACCCGTTGCCTCATCTAACTTGCTCCCCACCGGTGTGCATCGGTGGGGGCGGATATGGGGCTGATCAGCATGGCGACACGAGACGAGTTGGTAGCGGCATTGGCAGGACGTTACGCCACAAGCAACCGGAAGGAACGAAGCCGCATTCTGGATGAATTCGCGGCGGTGAGCGGCCTGCATCGCAAGCACGCCATGCGTCTTCTGCGTGCCGGGCAACCTGGCGGTCGGTCAGGCCCTCGGGCCGGCCGACGTCTATATGGTGAGGCTGTGCGCGAAGCGCTGATCGTGATCTGGGAAGCGTCGGACCGGGTCTGCAGCAAGCGGCTTCGGCCACTGGTGCCCGTCCTGGTCGAGTCGATGGAACGGCACGGCCATCTTCAACTCGTGCCTGAGGTTCGCGCGGGGTTGGAAGCGATGAGCGCCGCCACCATCGATCGGGCGCTACGTGTGGCGCGGGAACCGGGAGGCGGACGCAAGCGCCGTAACGCGCCACCATCGGCCGCGATCCGGCGGTGCGTTCCGGTGCGGACCTTTGACGGCTGGGACGATCCGGCGCCTGGGTTCGTCGAAGCGGATCTGGTGGCACACAGTGGACCGACGGCGAAAGGCAGCTTCGTGCAGACCTTGACGCTGACGGACATCGCGACGGGCTGGACGGAATGCGCGCCCCTGCTGGTGCGCGAACAACATCTGCTGACGGGGGTGCTGAGCGAGGTTCGGAAGCGCATGCCATTCGCACTGCTTGGGTTCGATACCGATAACGACAGCGTCTTCATGAACGAGACGGTCAAATCGTATTGCGATGAAGCGGGGCTGGTGTTCACGCGTTGCCGCCCGTACCGTAAGAACGATCAGGCATGGGTGGAACAGAAGAACGGCGCCGTGGTCAGGCGCACCGTAGGTTACCGGCGTTACGAGGGGCTGGAGGCCGCGGCGGCCCTGGCACGGCTGTATTCATCGTTACGGTTATTGGCCAGAACAAACGAAAACGCCTCCTGGTACGCATAAGCAGACAAAGCAGGAACTTTATGCCGCCGCAAGGAACCCTTCCGACGGCATGCGTAGTGGCCTCAATTCGTCGGTGTTTTCCGACACAGGTCGCGGGACACCCCAGACGTAATCGCCGGTCAGATTGATGTGTTCCCACCCGAGTGGGGACAGGTGAGCCAGCAGGTGATCCGGAATGTCCTCGACCCGGCGCCGGGTGGCGACAGCGTGCTCCAGATATCGCGTGTTCCAAAGGATGATCGCGGTGACGAGGAGGTTGAGGCCGGAAACGCGGTGCTGCTGGTTCTCGTAGGTTCGATCACGAATTTCTCCGAGCCGGTGGATGAAGACGGCGCGGGCCAGGCTGTTGCGAGATTCGCCTTTGTTGAGTTCCTGGCCGGTCGTGCGCCGCAGCTCGGGGTCGTCGATCCAGTTCAGCGTGAACAGCGTGCGCTCCAGCCGCCCCAGCTCGCGCAGCGCCGCGGCAACGCCGTTCTGCCGCGGATAGGAGGCCAGTTGCCGCATGATCAGCGACGCCGTCACGGTGCCAGTGCGGATGGATGTTGCGATGCGGAGGATTTCCGGCCAGTGGGTCCGGATCAAAGCAACGTTGATGCGCCCGGCGATCATTGGTTCCAGCGTTGGCCAGGTGGAGGGCTTGCCAAAGCTGTAGAGACGCCGGTGCTTCAGGCCGGGAATGCGCGGCGCGAATTGAAAGCCCAGCAAGGCGCACAGGGCAAAGACGTGATCCGAATCCCCGCCGCCATCGGTGTGATGCCGCCGCGTCGAAACATCGGTCTGGTGGTAGAGCAGCGCATCCAGCACATGCTGTGCTTCGCTCGTCGTGGCCGCGATCAGCCTGGAGTAGAAAGGACCGTAACGATCTGAAAGGTGTGTGTAGACCTTGAACCCTGGCTTTGGACTGTAATGCGCGTTGAGGGATCCCGCATCCCGGCCGAAACCGGCGGCCTGGAAGAACTGACCATCCGACGATGAAGCGGTACCGCCGCCGAAAACCGCCGCGAACGGCTCATTCTGCTGCTGGTTGACCAGACACCGCAGCGCCAGAGTGTAGGTTTCCTCGCGGATATGCCAGTCGGACATCCAGGCGAGCTGTCCGAGACTGGCGACGCTGCATGCTTCGGCCATACGGGTCAGACCGAGATTGAGGCCGTCGGCCAGAAGGCCCGCCATCAGGATACGGTTGTCGGCCCCGACCTCGCCGGTGCGCAGATGGGTGAAGCAATTGGGAAAACGCGTCCAACCTGCCACTTCGGTCAGCAGATCGGTGATGCGGATGCGCGGCAGCATCGCATAGAGGCGCGCGGCGAGGGCCTCGGCCTCGGGTGGTGTCGATTTCTCGATTGGCGCGATCTTCAGCACGCCCTTGTCTATCGTCACATTTGGCAGCTTGCCCTTGCCGGCACGGGCATCGACCGCGGTCAGCTGTTCGTCCAGCAGGGTCTGACGAGCGGCGATGAATTCCTCGAAATCCGCCTCGACGGCGATTGGCAAGGTGCCCGCCGCCTCTAGTTCCCGTAGGGTTTCCGTGGAAATCAACCGCTCCTCGAAGGAGCGGTATTGCCGGCTGCCCACCACCCAAACCTCACCGGCGCGCAAGCGGTCGCGCAATTCCGATAACACGCAAAGCTCGTAGTAACGCCTGTCGATCTTACCTCCGGGCAGGACGTAGGGCGCCCAGCGCTGCCGGACGAACCCGGTCGGCGCGGATTCTGGCAGGGTCGATTTTTCCGAGCGGTTCGCCTCGCGCAGCACCTCGATTGCTCGTATCAGCGAGGCGGATGCTGGGACGCTCTCGAATTCGAACGCCGCGAGAAAGACGGGCGACCAATGGCGGATGCCACTGTAGTGCTTGCCCAGGCTTTGATAGGGATCGAACGCCTCCGGCCGCGCCAGTGCCTCGGCTTCGGCGACGGTCGCGCGGAATTTGTCCCACGGCATCAGTGCCGCGATCGCATCGAAGGCGTCTTGCTCGCTGTCGCGTGCGGCGATCAGCGCGGTGCCCACCCTCGCGTAGAGGCGGACTTTCTCGTTGATGGCGCGTGCATCGGACTGAAAGGCGCGCGCATGTTGGTCCTCGGCCTTGCGGAACATCGCGCCGACCAGACGCTCGAACAAATCGAGGGCCCGGTCGGTCAGACTGGCGGCGAGATCGATCCCGATGGCGGTCAATGTCGCATGCCGTCGCTGCCGTTCGTACTCTGCGACGTGCTGGACCGTGGTGCGGCCGGCTTCACGGACGAGTTGCGCGAGACGGGCTTGGTGAACGTGATGACCGCGTCCCGGTTCGATGCCGATTCCCCGCACATGCTCCAGCCGCTCGATTACCCCAAGCATGGCGCTCGGCCTCGCGGCCTCCGGCATTTGCCGTAGCCACGTCAGCCAGCTTTGACCGGACTCCTCGCGACGATGCGTCAGCGCATCGAGGCGCCGACGCTGTTCGGCGGATAATCCATGGGTCAGCCGTTGGTGTGTCTCCCTGCGTGCACGATGGCGAAGGTCGGCGCAAAGCCGTTCCAACACGGACGGTGCTGGAACAACTATCCGTCGCTGACGGCACGTCTCCATCGCCACTCCCGCCAGCCAGGAAAGCCGGTCGTCCTCGATCGCTCGTGGAAGAAGCGCATCCATCATTTCGGCTGCGGCACGCCGGCCGAATGGGCGCAGCCCAAGATAAGCCTGGCATTCGATCGCCTGACGTTGGCGGTTCCGTTCCGCGGCAAGGTAGTCACCAATCGATTCCGGAAGGACGTCGATCTGCTCGGAGACAAACGCAAGCAAGGCAGCCGGCGGGCGTTCGCCGGTGCGCAGCGGGCGACCCGGGAAGCGCAGATGGCAGAGCATGAGTGCGTACCCGAGCCGATTGTGATCGCCGCGACAGCGCCGGATTGCCACGAGGTCCGTGGCGGACAACGTGAAGTGCCGCACCAGTTCATGCTGCTCAAGTGGCGGATTGAACAGCTCCGCGACCTGGGTTTCCGTCAACCGCTGCCGTCGCGTCATTTATGTCTCCCGCACCTTTGCCGCCGGCAGACCATCCGATCCGGGCCAGGGAGTCGATCAGCGTGCTACGCCTGATGCCGAAGGTGCGGCAGACCGCGGCCTTGGTGGCGCCACCGTTGAGAGCCGCGATCACCGCTCCGAGCTTCTCGGCATTAATCGCGGCGGGTCTCCCGCCACGACGGCCGCGGCGGCGGGCGGCCTCGAGCCCAGCCCGAACCCGTTCCTGGATCAGCGACCGCTCGAACTGAGCCAGCGCACCAAACACGCCGAACAGAAACTCGCCTTGCGCCGTGGCCGTGTCCATTTGTTCCGTTAAAGAACGGAACGCGACACCACGCTCCTTCAGGCCGCTCACCGTGGTGAGCAGATGAGGCAGCGACCGGCCAAGCCGGTCGAGCTTCCAAACGACCAGGCAGTCGCCGGGTCTGACGAACGCCAGTGCTTTTGCCAGACCGGCACGATTGTCACGGCTGCCGCTGACCCGATCCTCGAACAGATGCCGCTCGTCAACGCCAGCCGCGAGGAGCGCATCGCGTTGGAGGTCCAGTACTTGGCGATCACCGTCGGTGGAGACCCTCATGTAGCCGACCAGCATGTGCGGAAAACCTCGCGAATCGGGTTTCCGCACAATGGCTCATTCCGACAGTGTTTGTCGTGCAGTTTCTGGAGGGTCAAACTATCCCATTTGGCCAGCGGTACCGGGGTGGCGGAAAACAGGTGTTTTCCGACGGACCGCAAATCCCGCTCGATCCGGCCGGCCGCCCGAATATTGGCGGAATCCCGTGGACGGTAGGTCAAGCTGTTCTCAGTTTGTCCGCTTATGCGTACCAGAAGGCCGTTTCGTTAGTTCTGGCCACCTTTGCCGGGACGAACCCCAACCACGTTCTCGCCACCGCCGGGCGGCTGGACCTGCCAGTCAACCTGATGTGCACCGGGCGGCTGGATCAGGCGGCACAGCTTGCCTCCCGCAATCCCAATACCAGGCTGGTGATCGACCATCTCGGGCTGCAACAGCCACATCACCCGCCGGTGCCGGCGCGGCCATGGGGCGACCTGCCGAAACTGCTGGCCCTGGCGGCGCACGACAATATCACGGTGAAGATTTCCGGCGCCGGCACACTGTCGCACCAGCCGTTTCCGTACAAGGATATCTGGGACCCATTGGCCCGCATCTTCGACGCGTTCGGCTTCGGCCGCTGCATGTGGGGCACGGATTGGACCCGCGCGGTCGAGATGTTGACCTTCCGCCAGGGTGTCGATGCGTTCCGCGTCACCGACCGCCTGTCCGATACCGATCGCTCGGCGCTGATGGGGGAGACCCTGCAGCGGATCTATTCCTGGGACCCGGCGAAGACCTGACGGGGGCCTCGCAGCCGATGGTGGGCTTTGCTGCCTTACGGCAACCGCCCAAATAATTGGCTGATGCACCCCACCCCGTCATTGCCGAACTTGATCCCCCAACCCGCCTCTTGGCGTTGAAGCGCGGGTTATCTGGTCAAACCCGATAGTGACGACGTGGGCAGTGCATCGGTCAATGCAGCGTGCCTTCGGTATCAGGCGGAGACCTTCTCAGGCGACAGCACGAACCCTTCGTAGCCCTGCTCCGCCACGTCGGCGCAGATTTTGCGATAGCGCGCCATGCCGCCGGCATAGGGCATGAACACACGCGGCTTGCCCGGCACGTTGGCGCCCAGATACCAGGAATGCGTGGCCATCGGCAGCAGGGTGGCGGCGGCGGCCTCGTTCACCTGCCGCACCCAGTCGACCACGGCCTCCGGGCGAGGCTCGATGCGATCCAGACCGTTGGCGCGCATATGGGCGATGCAGTCGGATATCCATTCGGCGTGCTGCTCGATCGCCACGGGCATGTTGCACAGCACGGACGGGCTGCCGGGGCCGGTGACGGTGAACAGGTTGGGGAAGTCGGCGACCTGCAGACCCAGATAGGTCACCGGGCCGGCCGCCCAGGCCTCGGACAGCGGCTTGCCGCCGATGCCGCGGATATCCATGCGCAGCATCGGGCCGGTCATGGCGTCGAATCCGGTGGCAAACACGATGATGTCGAGGTCGTATTCGCCCGCGGCCGTACGCAGGCCGGTGGACGTGATGGCCTGGATCGGCGCGGCTTTCACGTCGACCAGGGTGACGTTGTCGCGGTTGAAGGTCTCAAAATAGTCGCTGTCGATCGGCGGGCGCTTGGCGGCGTAGGGGTGGTCGATGTCGGACAGGATTGCCGCTGTTTTCGGGTCCTTCACGATTTGGCGAATCTTGTTCTTGATGAATGCGGCGGCGGTGTCGTTGGCTTCCTTGCTGCTCATCATGTCGTGGAAGGCGGCACGGAACTGCAATCCGCCGCGTTCCCAGGCCGCTTCGTAGATCTTCTCCCGCTCCTTGGCCGAGGTTTGCAGGGCCAGGCGGTCCTCGATTTTGAACTGGTGGCCGTTCGCGGTTTCATGTGTGGCGGCGCGGATTTCGGTAGCATTATCCTTGATGTAGCGCTTGAATTCGTCGGTCAGGGGCGCGTTCCGAGCCGGCACGCTGTAGTTGGCGGTGCGTTGGAATACGGTCAGGTGTTTGGCCGTCTCGGCGATCACCGGCGCGGCCTGGATGCCGGTGGATCCGGTGCCGATCAGCCCGACCCGCTTGCCGGTGAAATCAACGCCTTCATGCGGCCATTCCCCGGTGTGGTACCAGTCGCCCTTGAAGTCAGCCAGGCCGGGGATGTTAGGCACATTGGCGGTGGACAGGCAGCCGACGGCGGTGACCAGGAATTTCACCGTGTAGGTCTCGCCGCTTTCGGTGCGGACATGCCAACGGTTCGCGGACTCGTTGTAATGGGCGGAGGCCACGCGGGTGTTGAACTGGATGTCGCGCTTCAGGTCGAACCGGTCGGCGATGAAATTCAGGTAGCGCATGATTTCGGCCTGGCCCGGATAGCGTTCGGACCACTCCCATTCGCGCATCAGTTCAGGGGCAAAGGTGTACCAGTAGGCGTGGCTTTCCGTGTCGCAGCGGGCGCCGGGATAGCGGTTCCAGTACCAGGTTCCGCCGACGCCACCGCCGGCTTCCAGGGCCTTGACGGACAGGCCGAGCCGATCGCGGAGGCAGAGGAGTTGGTACATGCCGCCGAAGCCGGCGCCGATGACCAGGGCGTCGAGTTCCTGGCTGTCGCCGGATGCTGCGCGGGAGGTTTCAGTGATCACGTCGGCCATGTATCTCTCGATCCCTTGTCTTGCGTCCTTGCGCCGCCTTTACCGGGAGCGCCGTCGGCCGGGATATGGCGTCAGGTCGGGTCGAACATCAAGCTCTCCGCCGCCACGGATCACCACGGAATGATCTGGTTCCGGTAATCCACGAAGGCCTGTCCGCCGCTGCCCCAGCGGGCCGCGATCACGTCCGCGACGCCGCGCACGCTGGTTTCGATGTCCAAGGGCGCGGACGGGCCGCCCATGGACGTGCGGACCACGCCCGGATGCAGGGCCAGCACGGTGATGTCGGTGGCGGCATGGCGCGCGCGAAAGCTGCGGATCAGGGAATTCAGTGCCGCCTTGCTGGCGCGATACAACTCCGCCCGCCCGTCATCATTGGTGCCGATACTGCCCAGGATGGACGACATGAAGGCGATCATCCCGCCCTGGGCAACATGCGGCGTCAGGGTATCAGCGACCCGGATCGGGCTGATCGCATTGGTCAGGAAGATGGCGTGGATGTCGTCATCGGGGACCTGACGCAGATCGGCGCCGCGCCCGGCCATGATGCCGGCATTCAGAAACAGCAGGTCGAACGACCGGCCCGCCATCCGGTCCGACAGCGCCCTGGCCTGGGTCGTGGAAACGATGTCCAGGGTTTCCAAGGTCAGCCGCCCACCGGCCGCGCGGGACAACGCGGCGAGATCATCCGACGCGGTTCGCTGCGTCGCGGTCACATGCCATCCGCGCGCCAGATGCTCGCGCACCAAACCCAGTCCCAACCCGCGTGACCCACCGATGATCAGCGCCCGCTGCATGCTCGTGTGATCCTTTGGTGTCTGCCCTACCCGCCCAGATAGATCCGGCGGATTTCCTCGCTGTCTCGCAATTCGGCCGGCAGACCGGCCAGCGCAATCCGTCCCAGACCAAGGATAATGACCCGGTCGGCGATGTCGAGCGCCATGGGCACGTGTTGTTCCGCCACGATGATGGTCAGGCCGGTGCCCTTCAAGGTGTGCAGGACCCCGAACAGCGCCTCGATCACCTTGGGCGCCAGCCCCACCGAGGGTTCGTCCAGCAGCAGTATCCGCGGGCGCGCCATCAGGGCGCGGGCAATAGCCAGCATCTGCTGCTCCCCGCCCGACAAGGTGCCGGAAATTTGCGCCCGCCGTTCGGCCAGTCGAGGAAACAGGTCGAACACCATGGTCATGGCGTCGCCGACCTCCCTGCCCAGACCGCGCTGGCGCAGCGGCAGGGCGCCGGCTTCCAGGTTTTCCGTCACCGTCAGCGGGAAGAACAGGCGCCGGCCCTCCGGCACCTGGCTGATGCCCAGATGCACGATCTGATCCGGGCGGCGGTTGGCGATGTCCTGCCCGTCGAAGCGGATATGTCCGTCGCGGCGGACCATCAGGCCGGAGATGGCGCGCAGCAAGGTGCTCTTGCCGGCGCCATTGGCACCCAGGACGGCGATGCTCTCGCCTTCCGCCAGGCTGAAGGAGATATCGTGCAGGATGCGCACCGGTCCGTAGGATGCGGACAGGTTGGCGACGTCCAGGATTGGCGTGTCAGCGGCCAAGATAGGCCTCTATCACGGCTTCGGATTGACGGATTTCGGCGGGCGCGCCATCGGCGATCTTGCGGCCGAAATGCAGCACCGCGACGTGGTCGCACAGGTTCAGCACGAATTCGACATTGTGTTCCACCAGCAGGACGGTGGTGCCGGCGTCGCGCGCCCGGTGGATGGCGGCGGTCAGGGCTTCGGTCTCCGGGCCGGCCAGGCCGGCGGCGGGTTCGTCCAGCAGCAGCAGCCTGGGC
>CAMCDA010000123.1 GCA_945873195.1 Asaia bogorensis | reverse complement strand
GGCCTACTCGGACCTATCTCGGTCTGAGTAGGCCCCTCCCGCATTCCCCCCAACCAATGGTTTCCAAAGGCCTGAGGCCTTTGGTGGGGTTAAGGGGCAAAGCCCCTTATGGGGTCTGGGGCAAAGCCCCAGCGCGTCCTACCCCAAAGCCGCCTGAGGCCCCCGGACCAGCTTGCCCGACAGGTTGCCAGTGGGTTCACCGCCCCGGAAGGTGATGTGTCCCGACAGGATCGTGGCGTCGTAGCCCGTGACCTTCTGCATCAGGCGCTTCCCGCCCGCGGGCAGGTCGTTGACGACATAGGGGGCTCCGGCGCCAAGGCGGTCCCAATCGATCACGTTCAGATCGGCCTTCATACCCGGCGCGATCACGCCCCGATCCAGCAGCCCAGCCGCCTGGGCGGTATCCGATGTCAGACGCCGGATCAGTTCCGCGACATCCCACCGCTTCTGGTCCCGGCCCCAATGCGTCAGCAGCCAGGTCTGGTAGCCCGCGTCGAGGATGAAGGCGACATGCGCCCCGCCGTCACCAAGGCCCATGATGGTGTTCCGGTTGCCCAGCAGGGTCTCCGACATCCGCAGGTCGCCATAGGCATAGTTGGACAGCGTCAGATAGATGAAGGCGTTGCCGTCATCCTCCAGCAACGCGTCATAGGCGATTTCCTCGGGCGTGATCCCGCGCCGGCCGGCCTCGGCCGCGAAGCTGTCATCTTTCTTGGGCAGGTAGTTCGGCGGGTTGCCAAAGCGGAACATGTAGTCGAACGACAGGCGGTGAAACAGCGGGAAGGTGTTCCCCTCCTTCGGATCCTCGCTCAGGATCGCCGCCTTGACGTCCGGGTTCCGCAGCTCGGCCACCCGTTCGGCGACCGGCAGATGGGCGATCTTCATATAGGTGCGGCAGCCCGCGAAGGGGTTCTGGCTGCCGGTCAGACCCAGCAGCACACCGATGGCGCGCGGGGCGACGACGGGGCGGATCGACAGTCCGTCCTGCTTCGCCTGGTCGGCGCCGGCGAGCAGGTCGCGCCAGACCTCGGGGCGGGAATGCCGCTGCGTCAGGGTGAAGACGGCGGGGCGCTGGCAGGCCTCCACCACGCGGCGGAGCATGGCGAATTCGGCGTTATGATCGGGCGCCCATTCGGACACCATTTCCAGCATGCCCGATCCGGCGTCCTTCATGCCCATGGCGATGCCGGTCAGCTCGTCTTCCTGCGCCCGCAGGGTCGGCGTCGGATCGCCCTTCAGAGTCTTGTGGCTCAGGCTGCGCGATGTGGAGAAGCCGAAGGCCCCCTGGCGCATGGCCTCGGCCGCGATCTGGCGCATCTGGGCGATATCGGCCTGGTTCGCGTTTTCAAGCTGCAGGGCACGCTCGCCCATCACGAAGACGCGGACGGCGGCGTGCGGCAGCAGAGCGCAGATATCCATGTCCCGCTGGCGGCGTTCCAGGGCCGAGAGGTATTCGCCGAAGCTCTCCCATTCCCATTTGAGCCCTTCGTGCATGACTGCGCCGGGGATGTCCTCCACCCCTTCCATCAACTCGATCAGGCGCTCGCGGTCGGCCGGGCGGCAGGGCGCGAAGCCGACGCCGCAATTGCCCATCACGGCCGTGGTGATGCCGTGGTTGGAAGACGGGGTCAGGTGCGAATCCCACACCGCCTGTGCGTCGTAATGGGTATGGATGTCGACAAAGCCGGGAGTGACCAGCTTGCCCTTGGCGTCGATCTCCTCGGCGCCGCGGCCGGCGATGCGGCCGACCTGGGTGATCCGGTTGCCGGACACGCCGACATCCGCTTCGACCGGGACGCGCCCGGTGCCATCGACAACCGTGCCGCCACGGATCACGAGATCGAAATCAGCCATGGGACTCTCCTTGATCAGCGGGGTTTCCCGCCATTCTTTGGGGAGGCTCAGCCCCCCCGCTTGAACACCAGCAGCATGGCGCCGACGATCATGCCGACCGCCCAGCCGAACAGCAGGGCCGGATTCATCTCAAACCCAAAGACGGCGACGGCAACCACGACGAAGCTGATGACAGCCCCGACCGCCCACCACACCCATCGCATGGTGGCATTGCCGCCGTCCATTTCCCGATCAGTCCCGCGCGAGCAGCGGGAACTGCATGCACAGCAGGTCGGCGCCCATCGGACCGGCGATCAACGTCGCGGCGGCATCGTCAGGCCCGACGAAGACGCAGGAATTGACCGGCAGCAGCGAACCGCCCGGGACGCAGGCGGAGCCGGACGTCACCAACCAGAACTGCCCGCCGCCCGTGGCCGGATCAGGGCCGACGATGGATCCATTCGCCGGTACGGTATAGCGCCAGGTGCCGAGGCCGTCCTTGGTCGTCTCGATCACCTCGGAGCCGGTCACGCTGGTCAACGCCGACCGTTCGGCGTCCGACAGGGCTCCGAACGGCCCGCAGGTGGCTTCGCGGTGCTGCCAGCGCGCCCGCGCTTCACGCAGTTGCAGGCGATGGGCCGGCATATAGCGTGCGCCGGGATCCCAGGCGTTGCGGAGGGTGAACCAGGACACGCCTTCCTCGGCCGCGATGATCGGGCCGTAGGCGGAGTAACGATCCGTGTAGTGGACCGCGACGGACCCGACATCGTGGATGCCCATCTTGCCGCCGCCCTGCACGATCACCTGATACTGATCGGCGGAGTGGAAATGCGGCTTCACGATCGCGCCTGGCTCTTTCTCCACCAGGAAGGCCATCGGATAGATGATGTCGTCGGCCGGCGTGGCTTCGCCGTCCTTCAAGGTGTTGCGGTTCTGGCCAATATAGGTCGTGTGCCAGCCATTGCCGGTCTTCCGGCGATTGGTCTGGTGTGCGACGACGCTGTCCGCGGTCAGGATCATGGCGTGCCTCTTGTTCTCTTCCTTCGGTATTATAGGCCCAAAACCGGCTTCCACGCCAGAGACGCGCTTGGTTGCCGTTTCCCTCGACGATGCTACAGAACCGGAAACTCACAACAGGAGACGCAACGTGGCCTATAGCCCTTTCGACCTGACCGGCAAGGTCGCCCTGGTGACCGGCGGCAACAGCGGAATCGGCCTGGGCATGGCACGCGCCATGGCGCAGGCCGGCGCGGATATCGCCATCTGGGGCACCAACGCCGCCAAGAACTCCGCCGCCAAGGCGTCCCTCGCGGACACCGGCCGGCGGATCGAAACGATGGAATGCGATGTCGGGGACGAAGCCGCCGTCGACGCAACCTTCGCCCGCGTGCTGGACGCCTTTGGCCAGGTCGATGGCTGCTTCGCCAATGCCGGAGTTTCCGGCCGCGGCGTCACGACGTTCCTGGACATGTCGGCCGAGGAATGGCGCCGCGTCATGCGCATCAATCTCGATGGCGCCTTCTTCACCTTCCGCGCCGCCGCCCGCCACATGGTAAAGCATGGCCAGGGCGGCGTGCTGGCCGGCACCGCCTCGCTCGCCGCGATCGAGGCATCGCCGCGCAGCGAGCATTACTCGGCCACCAAGGGTGGCATGGTCTCGATGACCCGGTCCCTGGCGGTGGAGTTCGCCCGCTACGGCATCCGTGCCCATTCGATCCTGCCCGGCTGGATCGAAACCGACATGACCGAGAAATGGTTCCAGACGGAAGGATTTCAGAAGAAGGTGGCCCCCCGCGTGCCGATGCGCCGCTGGGGCACCGGCGACGATTTCGGCGGAATCGCCGTCTACCTCATGAGCTCGGCTTCCAAATACCACACCGGCGACACCTTCGTGATCGACGGCGGGTATTCAGCGTTCTGATAGCTCAGGCCTCGGGCTTCCATTCATGCCACGGCGGGATCCGCGGGTCCCGCTGTCGCTGGACGTAGTAGGGAATGTAGGGACGATACGCCTCGAACACGCGGCGCAGCTCACCCACCGGTTCGTCGTGCTGGTCGACGCGCAGATCGATGCGGGCGAAACGATCCTGGTCATACACCAGGATCGCGGCCGAGGTCTGGCCGCCGATCTGCCCGCCGGCGTCGCGCCCCGCTTCCAGCGCGAGCATCAGCCGATCCTCGAAAGGTTGGCCCTGGGTCTTCACGAACGTTTCCCGCAGCGCGTCCAGCGTCTGCACACCTGGCAGGACGTTCCCAAGGACGATGAACTGGTCATGGATCTGATGCGCGGCCCAGGGCGTGTTGCCCGCCCCGGTGCGCGCGGCCATGTTCCCGTCGTCATCGATCACGGCCAACTGGCGCTGTTCCGGCCACGGGTCGTTCGCCACCAGCGTGTCCAGGACATGCTGCGCGGTGTAGCCCTGTTCCAGCAGCCGCGACGCGAACTGCCCGATGCGCGCATCGGCGCGCGACATCACCGCCACCACCCCTCGGCGCGGCACGATGAAAGGCACCCGCGCGCCCACCGCGAAGGACTTGGTCGCCGTCGCGATACCCAGCATGCGGGTCGCCGGACAGCGGGCCAGGATCGAGAAGGTCATGCCGTGTTTCCTCCATTGGGGCGGACTGACCACCCGGTTTCGCCGATGCTATGATCCGCGCGGTTCCGATCGCAAGGCAGCCCCACGATGACCACCATGAACCGCCTCCGCGCCTTGTGCATGGCGCTGCCCGAAGCCGAGGAGCGGGAAACGTGGGAAATCCCCACCTTCCGCGTCCGCGACAAGATCTTCGCGATGGCGCATCCCGACAAAGGTCGCCCATCGGTCTGGATGAAGGCCCCACGCGGCACCCAGGCTATCCTGACGGAAGCCGCGCCCGACCGGTTCTTCTCGCCCCCCTATGTCGGCCACAAGGGCTGGATCGGCGTCTGGCTGGACATCAATCCCGACTGGGACGAAATGCGGGCGCTGGTCGAGCGAAGCTGGCGGATGACGGCCCCGAAACGGCTGGCCGCCACCCTGCCCGACGGTAACGTCAACAGTTCAGGCGATACACCCGACGCGCCGTCCCCGCGAAGATCGCCTCCTTCTCGGACTGCGAGCACCCGGCGCAAATCCGCTTCAAAGCGTTGAACAAGGCGGCGAAGCCAATGCCCATCTTCTCGACCGGGAAGTTGCTTTCCGCGATGCAACGATCCGCGCCGAACAGTTCGACGCAGGTCTCGACATAGGGCTGCCACGCCTCGGCCAGTTCGGTGGAGGTCGGCGGGCGGTCCAGCGCCATGTAGTCCAGTGCCGCGAGCCGCATCATCATGCCGCCGAGCTTCATCGTCACGTTCTGGCACTTGGCCAGTTCGGTGACGGTCACCTTCCAATCGGCGAAGACCTTGTCCTTTTGCCCCGCGTGGCGGCCATAGCCGAGCGGGCCGCCGCAATGGCCGACGATGATGTTGGTACCGGGGCAGGCGCGGGCCAGGGCGGTGATGTCGGGCATCTGCGGATGGAAGCCCCAAGCGTCGAGCGACAGGCCCAACGCGGACAGGGCCTTCATGCCGGCGCGGAAATCGTCGCGCAGATACAGGCCCGGCTGGATGTCGGGCGCGCTGTTGCCGATGATCGGATCGGGATCATAGCCGCAGGAGTGCCGCACGCCGCGGAACCGTCCGCCGCCGGCGCGTATATGCGCTTCCAGCACCGGGGTGACCCAGTCGCCCGCGGTCAGGTCCGCGTAGCCCACGATGCCGGCGGCGACCTTGGTCTTGCCGTAGCCACCCGAGTCGCTCATGGCGGCGATGCCGGCGACGAACTCGGTTTCGCCCACCGGGCGCATCTGCTCCGGCCCATCAGCGCGGTACATCGAGTGGCATTGCAGGAAGACGCTGCCCACGATGTTGTGGCCGGTCGCGCAGTCGGCGAGGAACTCCTCCAGCAGATAGCGGAACTCGGGCACATCCCATGCCTGGCCGCGCGCCGCGGTGCCGCTGCGCTGCCACAGATGATGGTGGGTATCGATGATCGGGAGGGCGGGGTCGATGATCTCCTCCGGCGGGGCCTTGGCGAGCCAGGCGTCCCGCGTGGGGAAGATGCGACCGAAGGCGGTCTTGGCGGTGGCGGTCATGGGCGATGCTCCCGATTGCTTGGGGCGATTACCGCACGACCGGGGCTTCGGCTCAAGCGCGGGTCAGAGCGCGATCTCGATCTTGTCGTATTCCGCGCGCAGGCCGTCACCGTTGCGTTCCAGCAACCCTACCTCGGTCAGTGCCGCCACGTCGCCATGCACCCGGCGATAGTCGCGGCCGAGCGCCTTGGCGAGGGCGAGGATGGAGCGGGGCGGGGAGGTGTGGACGTAGCGGAGGAGTTCAAGTCGGTTCGGGGTCATCGCCTTGGCGAACGTCTCCCAGTTATCGAAGGTGACGTGATGTTCCTCGACGTCCGCGCCGGCTTCACGGCGGCTGACAGCGTCCAGCAGGCGCTTGCGCGAGGCGGCCAAGCTAACGCCGACATTGATATGCAGGGTGCTCATAGGCGTCTCCCGGTGACGCGTTCCACGTCATCTCCAAAGTCATCGATCAGTTGGGCCAGGGAAACGAAGGCGTATGGGTATTCAGCACCGCGGATGTGCTTGTGGTTCCCTTTGCCGCATTCATTGTCGTAGGCCACGATCCGCTCTCCCGGATAACCAAAATAGAGGCTGTATTTGTATCGATGCCCGGATGGCGGCACCGAACAGTCAACCGACCAGACCTTGATCTGGTAGATCGTCCCATCCTCGAACAGCATCTTGTCCGAGAACACCAACCGAGCTCTGCGTCTATATGGCACAACAGTCATATATCCACAATGCTGAGAAGGGTTAACAAACCGTTGACCGGACATGTGGCTTTGTCGGTCCAGCACGGGTTGCGGCCGAACCCGCCGCGGGCAACCATACGCAAAACCCCGGGAGGCCGCGCCATGACGCCGCTGCTCTATACCGCCGAACTCGATCTGGAGGAGGCGGATGTCGCGTCCTTCCTGCAATGGTACGCGTTCCGCCATGCGCCCGATGTCTATGAGGTCGGGTTGCTGTCCTGCCGCTGCTACCGGACCTTCGGCGGCGACATGAACCTGTTCGACCTCTACGAACTGCCGGACTGGTCGTTGTTCGAGACCGCGCGGTACCAGGGGATGCGCGGGCGCGACCCCTACATGGGGCCGCTGATGGAGAAGCGGCGGAACAAGGCGCACACGATCTACGACCAGCAACTGATCCATCCGGCCGCCACACCGCCGTCGCTGGATTGTGACTGGATCGCGGTCTCGCGTTTCGCCGCCCCGCCTGCCTTGGATGAGGCCATCGTGGGGGCGCTGACTGAACTGAAGGGGCCGAACCGGGTCCGCTATGCGACGCGCGGTAAGGACCATCCGCGCAACCCGACCTTTCGCCCGCGATGCATGGTGGTCACCGAGTGGTCCGGCCGCCCCGGTGCTGATCTGGCGGGCCTGCTGCGGCGGGTTGGCGGTTCCGCCATCACGGACCTCGACAGTTTCACGGGCCATCGTGTGTATCCGTGGCCGGATGTCCCGGCTTGATGTCCGCGGGGGTGGCTACCACGAACCGGGCCGATACCGGGCAATGATCCGATAGGCGGGCCTTCCATCCCTCCCCCACCTCCCGATAGCGGAACACAGACAGGCTGTCGGGGCGCAGCCAATCGCGTGCCGGTCCACCCGCGAGGATATGGTCAATGAACGCCTCATCCCGCCAGCACCGGCTGGCATAGCCCTCGGTGGCTCGGGCCAAGGGCGCGGCTTTGCGCAGGGCGGTCAGGAAGGAATCCTTCCGGTCCATCCACCGATTGAAATCCCCCAGCACAACAAAGGCCGCCGCCTCGGCCTCCCGATCGGCGATCCAGGCCACCAGGGGCGCGGTCTGGGCGTGGAAAATCGTGCAATCCCGCCCGCCGGCGCGGTCTCGTTTGGGGTCCTGGCAGCCTTGCTTCAGGTGTACGGCCAGAACGCGGAGAGGCACTGGCGTTGCCAGGGTAACATCGAGGCCGGCGCGGACAGGTGTGGTCGGGTCCGATGACAACCGGACATCCGTGTGCATGTCATGGCGCAGGCCGCGCCGGATCGCGATCCCGACCTTCTGGGTCAGCCGGTCCCGCGTCAGATGCAGGACGTAACGGTCGGATGGGAAAACCCGGCGGACGGCGTCGTAGCTGTCGACCTCCTGCAAGGCGATAACGTCGGCATCGAGCTCCAGCGCATAGGCCCGCAGCCGGCTGAAATCATCCTCCGACCGGCGGGTGATATCGGCCGGCAGGCCGGGGCTGCCGGGCGCGCGGAGGGTCAGCCAGTTCAGGTTCCAGGTCGCGAGCTTGAGTTCGGCTGCCTGGAGATGGCCAGGACCCACCGCCATCAGCAACGCCGCGAGGCAGGCCGCGCGGGTGCGTTCGATCTTCATCACGACATGCCGCAACCATCATTGTTGGTGCGGCCATCATGGGACGGGAGTGGTTAACGAACCGGTAAGATTGGCGACCAAAACGGGCGGCGCCCCTACCCCACCAACACCAGATCATCGCGATGGATCATCTCATCCCGGCCACGCCAGCCCAGGATTTCCTCGATCCGATCCGACCGGTTGCCGGCGATCCGTTCGGCATCCGCGCTGGCATAAGCAGACAGGCCGCGCGCCACGGCACCACCATCGGGGCCGACGACCATGACGGGATCACCGCGCTCGAACAGGCCCTCGACGACGCGGACTCCGGCGGGCAGCAACGACCGGCCGGCGGCCAACGCGCGCGCCGCGCCGGCATCGACCCGCAGCGTCCCCATCGGTGAGAGAGATCCGGCGATCCAGCGTTTGCGGGCGGACCGGCCCTCGGGCGCCGGCAAGAACCAAGTGCAACGGCCACCGGCCTCCAGTGCCGTCAGCGGGCGGTCGACGTCGCCGCGGGTGATCGCCATGGCGCAGCCGGCCTGGGTAGCGATCCGCGCCGCCACCAGCTTGGTCCGCATCCCGCCGGACGAGTATCCGGGCGGCGGCTCCCCTCCCATCGCCTCGATCTCGGGCGTCAGCACGGGCACGACAGGCAGATGTTCGGCAGCGGGGTCGCGGCGCGGGTCGGCGGTGTAAAGGCCGTCAATGTCCGACAGCAGGATCAACTGGTCGGCCTGCACCATCTCGGCCACCCGCGCGGCGAGGCGGTCATTGTCGCCAAACCGGATTTCAGTGGTGGCGACGGTGTCGTTCTCATTGATGACCGGAATGCAGTCGAGGCCCAGCAGCGTGTTCAGCGTGGCCCGTGCGTTCAGATACCGGCGGCGATCCTCGGTATCGTCCAGCGTCAGCAGCAATTGGGCCGCGGTCAGGTTCTGCTCGGACAGCGCCTGGGTCCAGGCCTGCGCCAACTGGATTTGTCCAACGGCG
This sequence comes from Asaia bogorensis, assembly GCA_945873195.1. Lineage (GTDB taxonomy): Bacteria > Pseudomonadota > Alphaproteobacteria > Acetobacterales > Acetobacteraceae > Rhodopila > Rhodopila bogorensis_A. The sequence goes on along the minus strand of CAMCDA010000123.1, from coordinate 5,353 downwards.
GCGGCGGCCTGCTTTTCCTCCAAACGCAGCTTCTTCCGGGTCAGGCGCAGCGTGCGGCGGGCCAGGGCGATGGCGCCGGAGGAGACGACGATCACGTCCACCCCACGCGCCCGCAGCGCCGCGATGTCCTGGGCCACACCCGACAGCCAGGCCGCGCGCGGCGCCGCCTGGTCCTGGTCGACCACAAGCGCGCTGCCGATCTTGATGACCAGCCGCTGCGCCTGGGACAAGGCGGGCAAAAGCACGGAGTTCATGCGCCCAACTGGTCGCCCAGAATACCAACGGCGAGGGCATAGAAATCCGACGGGTTGTAGCGCCGGATCGCCATGAAGTTCTGATGGACCATGAAGGCAGCCCCCTCTCCCCCGCTCGGGACCACGATCGCGCCCGGGCGGTCCCCCGGCGCGTCCCACACGCCTTCCAGCGGACGGACGCCCATGCGCGCCCACTCACTGACCGGCTTGCGGTTGTCGCGGCCCAGAGATCCTTCGTCCAGGCTGGGTGGCAGGGTGACGGCCTGGCCCCAGTTCTCTCCACCACGCCAGCCGGATTTGGCCAGATAGTTGGCGATCGAGGCCATTACGTCGCCCCGATTGTTCCAGATGTCCCGCTTGCCATCGCCGTCATAATCCGCCGCGTAGGACAGATAGCTGCTGGGCATGAACTGCGGCTGGCCCATGGCGCCGGCATAGCTGCCCAACATGCGGACGGGGGCGATATTCCCCTGCTCCAGAATCTTCAGCGCGGCCATCAGCTCGGCCCGGAAGAACTTGGCGCGCCGGCCTTCCCAGGCGAGCGTGGCCACCGCCTCGATCACCCGATAATCGCCCTGGATGGCGCCGTAGGACGATTCCAGGCCCCAGATGCCCGTGATCACGCGGGGGGAGACGTTGAACCGGTCGACCACGCGGTTGAGCATGTCCCGGTTCGCGACAATGGCCTTGCGGCCTTCCTCGATCCGCTTGTCGGTGATTACCAGGTTGCGGTAGCGCACCCAGGTCATGGTGAATTCGACCTGGCGGCGATCCCGCTCGATCACTTTCTGGTTGGGGGAAACCCCGGCGAAGGCGGCGTCCAGCGTCTGCGCGCTGATGCCGGCCTTACGCGCCTCCGCCCGGACACCGGACACGAAGCTTTCGAAGCTGTTGGCGGAGGCCGGCGCCGGCGCGGCAATCGCGGCGGGCGCAGCGGCGAGCATGAGACGACGAGTGAGCATGGCTGTTTCCTGCCACGTCGGGCCGCGCCGGGGCAATCGGAACGATGCGGGGACCTGCACCGCGTATGGCTCAGCCCTTGGCGGGCGGGATCGGATTGACCCGGCACCGCCCCTTGCCACGCCCCCGAAACCACACGACAAATCGGTGGACGACAGGCGGGGGGAGCGTGGCCTTGAGATATCTTGGACTATGCGTGCTGACATTGGCGTTCCTGCTGCCCGCCCAGTTCGGCGTGGCCCAGCCGGCCCCCGTCGCTCCGGTCAGCGCCCAACCCGTGCGGGATCACATCGTCCTGAACGGCAAGCGCCTGCCGCTGCCGCCCGGGGAATGGACCCGTCTTTCCCAGGGCTTCGGCCGCGTCCAGGGGGAATGGCCCGGCGCCTATGGCACGATCGAGGCCGTCCTGCTCGCTCAGATCAAGGACAGCCGGATCGAGGGGCTGGCCGTGCTGCAAACCAATGCCCTTCCCGTCGAGGGCGGATGGGGCATTCCGGAGGCCTGCGTTTCGGCCCCCTTCACCACCGGCGCGCGGACAAGCGCCCGCAACATCGCCTGCGCTTTTGCCGAGACGCTGCCGGCCGCGTCCCCTGCCCTGGCCACCCTGCCCGCCTGGCGTGCTGGAATAGAGGAAGCGGCCCGCCGGGGGTTGACGCTGCCTGCCACCCTGGCCTTCGCGGTCGCCCGGGTCGGTGACCGACGGGATGTGCTGGAAGCCCGCTATGGCTTCGATCCCGCTCGGTTTGGCGCGGTCGGCGCCGCGATCCCGGCCGATGGCTTCCAGGCCCGCTGGACGAAGCTGATGGAAGGCCGCCTCGAAGCCGCGCTTCTGACCCCTGGCGCGCCCGTCCCCGCGCTGCCCGCCCTGACGCCGGAAGCCGCGACCGAGACCTCCGACGAAATCCCGGTCTGGCAGCTCAGCCTGTATAAGCTGGCCACGAACCGGATCATGCAGACCGCGATCTCCTTCGGGATCGGGATGATCCTGACCGCCGATGCGGCAACCTCCACAACGCTCGCGGCTTGGCAGAGCATCACCCACAGCGCGGTCTATTACGGCAACGAACTGGCGTGGGAGTGGCCTCGCCAGCCGGCCCGAATGGAGTTCATCGCGGAGGTCCGGCCATGAAGCGGCTTCTCCTTACGCTGGCCATCCTGCTGGCGACCACCGTTCCCGGGCTCTCTGCCCCCGGCGATAGCGTGGCGCGCGTATTCCCCATGGGCGCCGTTCAGGTCCCGCTTCCCGCAGGCCCCTGGATCGTCGCGGCCGAAACGCGGGAGGGCGAGGGGCCGGGCACGATCCAATCCGTCGTGCTCGCCCAGATCAAGGACCAGCGCGTGGCCGGGGTCATCCTGGCCCGCGCCAACCCCGTTCCCTCGACCGCGATCTTCGGGACCACGGCCGAGTGCGAGCGGACGGACATCTACCTCGCCTACACGGCCTATGACACGCCGCAGGACGGGCTGTGCGGCTTTGCCAATTTGGTCGTCGCCGGCGGGACGGAGGCCCCGGTCTGGATCGCCGCCCGGGACTGGCTGCGAGGGCGCGGTGTGACGATCCCCGAGACCTGGCTGATGGCCGGCTTCCGCGCCCGCGTTCGGCCCCGGATGCTGGACGTGCGCTACCATTTCCCGCCGCCATCCGACGCGGCGGGTTCCTGGGCCACCAATCCCTGGAGCCCCGCCCGCATCACCGACGACCCCGCCCGGTCCGCCGCCATCGTGCAGCTTGGCCTCTGGGCCGCCTGGATGCGGGATCCGGTCGAACGTGGCGTCCGGGGTCGGATCGAGGATGTCGAACTCCCGCCGATGCCATTTGCCGGGGTCGAGATGGCGCATGCCCTGGTCACCGCCCGCCTGCGCGCCCTGGACAGGCTGCGGGACTCCGGCGCGATCGGACCCGAGGACTATGCCCAGCAGCGCCTGGCGCTGGAGCGGGTCGAGGCGGAACCGGACCAGTCCGAGATGCCGCTTTGGCTCCGCACGGTCTGGAAGACCGTGACCTATCGGATTGCCTCGATCGCCGATTCCCTCGCGGTCTCCTACATCCTGCTTGGCAGCGTCTACCAGACGCTCGGCTTTGCCGTGATCGGGGAGTTCATCCGTCCCCCGGCCGTTTACATCCATGAAATCGCCTGGGCCCGTTCCGGCATCGGCCGAGCGGCCGCGCCGGCTCGGCCGCGGGAGTTTCCGGATATCGGGGTGACGCGGTAGGGCGGTTCAGGCGGCAAGGGCGGCTTTCTTCGAGGCCTCGATCTTGGCGAAGCGGTGGGCGCCGGCCCGGATCGGAGGGTATTTGACGGGGCGTTCGGCGGACTGGCAGGTCGACAGGCACTCGATCATCAGGTCGTCGTTGGGGTTGCAGAAATAGGCGAAGGACAGGCGCCGCCCCGCCCCTCCCGAGCCCGGCGGCGGGTTCACGACCCGGTGCTGGTTGGACAGCCAGGTGTCGTTGGACCAGCGCATCATCAGGTCCCCGATATTGATCACAAAGCTGTGGGGGTTGGTGCGAGCATCGATCCAGCCTCCGTCCGGCGTGCGAACCTGCAACCCGCCCGGCCGGTCCTGGCCCAGCAGGATGGTCAGGGCGCCGTAGTCGGTATGGGCACCGGCGCGGAGCTGGTCGGGCAAGGCCGCCTCCGCCTGCGCCGGGTAATGGTTCAGCCGCAGGGTGGAGTTGTGGTTGCCGAACCGGTCCACGAAGAACCGGGGCGGCAGGTCCATGCCAATGGCGAACAGCTCCATCAGGACATCCATCAGCCGCTCCATCTGGCGGTAGTAGGCGGTGATGCCGGCCTGGAACCCGGCCGGTTCGGCGGGCCAGACGTTCGGGGTGTAGGTCGCGCCGATCCCGCCCAGCACGTCCTTCTGTTCGGCGATGCCCAGAGGGCCCATCCCGAACCCCTCCTTCAAATCGGGAGGCGTTCTGGTGCCGGCGGACAAAGCCAGGGTTTCCAGCCCGAAATCCAGGTAGCCTCGGGGGGAGCCCTGGACCGTGCTCTTGATCCCCATCTTCTCGGCCAAAGGGCGGTCGAAGAAGGCGGTCGCGGTATCCAGGGTCGTGTCGATCAGGCTGGCGGGGACGCCATGGCCGGTGATCACGAAGAACCCCAGGCGGCGGAGCTCCCCGGCGATCGCCCGCGCCCAGGCCTGCTTGGCCCCCAGGTCCGCGGAGGCGAAGCCGGTCAGGTCGATCTCTCTCAGCGTCTCGGTCATGCCCTGTCCCCTGTTGCCGCCGTCCGGCGATTGGTCCGCTGGCCCGCCGCCGCATTGGGGTGCCGGCGGGGTCCGGTTTCGTGCGAGAGGGCGGGACCCGGAAAGGACCATCCCATGCTCATTCAACCCTATCTGTTCTTCGGCGGCCGTTGCGAGGAAGCCCTGGCATTCTATGCCCAGACCCTCGGCGCCGAGGTCACCATGATGATGCGCTTCCGCGACTGCCCCGACCCGCCGCCCCCCGGCATGATCGCCCCCGGCAGCGAGGACAAGGTCATGCACGCCGCCGTCCGGATCGGGGAGACGATGGTCATGGCTTCGGACGGGGATTGCCGGAGCTCGACCGGGTTCGAGGGTTTCTCCCTGTCCATCACCGCGCCCGATGTCGCCGAGGCGGACCGGCTGTTCGCCGCCTTGTCCGAGGGCGGGCAGATCCAGATGCCCATGGGCGCCACGTTCTTCTCCCCCCGGTTCGGGATGACGGCGGACCGCTTCGGGGTGAGCTGGATGGTCATCGTGATGCCCTGATCAGACCGCGTCGAAGTCCACGGTCACCGTGGGGGTGAGCGGCCTGGCCTGGCAGGTGAGGACGAAGCCGGCCTCCAGCTCCCATGGTTCCAGGGAGTAGTTGACGGCCATCTCGACCCGTCCCTCGGTGACCCGGGCGCGGCAGGTGCAGCACATGCCGGCCTTGCAGGAGTAGGGCAGGTCCCGGCCGGCGCGGATGGCGGCGTCGATGATGGGTTCGTCGGGGCGGACGGGGATGGTGGTCTGGGCGCCCTCGTGGATGAGGGTGACGAGGGTGGGGGTGGCGTCCGATCGGGGGGAATGGTCGGTCGATTGTTGGGTTGTGGCCGCCGCCGTCCCTTTCCCCTCCGTCATGGCCGGGCTTGACCCGGCCACCTGCCCCGGGTCGGTGCCCC
>CAMCDA010000122.1 GCA_945873195.1 Asaia bogorensis | reverse complement strand
CACTCCTGGGCCAAAATTCGGTAGCAGAGCTAACGGAGCCCAGATATAGCTCAACGAGCCTTTCTGCCCCACTCGGGCTTCATCCTGGAACCAGATCTCGACTGGCAGTCCCGACCATATCTTCCGCGGGGCGTCCGTCAGGTTGGCGCTGAAGTTTTTTTAAAAGCCTCCCGGGCTTCGGCATTCTTCCTTGGATGATACGGACGTGGTTGCAGGCGGGGCAGCCGCATCTTGCGCAGCCAACGCCTGATGGTGATCTCATCCACGGTGACCGAGAAGCGTCGGGCGACCTCGGCGCGCGGATCGACGCAGCGCCAGCGCATGACTTTGTGCACCTTGGGGTCCGGACCCTTCAGCACGATCTGGCGCGGTTCCGACAGCTGCGCGGGCGTCAGTCTTGGCTTCGGGCCTGGCGGCTTGCGCGCGGTCAGGCCATCCACACCGCTTTCGTTGAAGCGGAGCACCCAATCACGCAAGGTCGGGCGATCCTTGCCGGTCTGCCGAGCGGCATCCGCCCGCGAGGTCGCTTCCAGGACCTGCGCCAGGGCAAGCAGCCGACGCGCCTGGCCACCATCCTCGCTGCGTGCGGCGATGGCACGGAGTTGATTGGGTGTGTGGTCGACACGCGTGATTTTGACAGCCGCGCCCATGCGATCCTCCTGCGCGGCGAAGCACCGCTTCTGGGGCAGCGAATCGTACTTCGCGGCTGTTGGGAACCGGTCACACGAGTCGGGGACCACGCAGCTTGGTATGAGCCCGTTGCCTTGCCGCGTTGCGCGGGGGCGGTTGAGGGTCAGTACTCGCCGGATCGCGACATCAGCAGACGCGGCCGTCCTCGTCCGATAGAATTGCATTTATAGATTTTACACTTGCATAATGCAATCATATGGCCCAATCAATGGTCTTGTGTCGCCACGGAGGCCTGACCATGTCGAAGCACGGCCGATCCGAATGTCCTGTTGCCTGCACGTTGGACATCATCGGCGACAAATGGACCTTGCTGATCGTGCGCGACCTCGTCCTCGGGCGGCACTACTTCAAGGAATTCCTGGCCTCTCCGGAGGGAATCGCCACCAACATCCTGAGCAACCGCCTGGTGCGGCTGGTGGAGGCGGGCCTTGTCGAAGCCATCCCCGAAGCGGCGACCATAGGCCGCCATTCCTACTGGCTGACGAACAAGGGGGAAACGCTCGTTCCTGTGATGGAGGCGATCAAGGATTGGGGTCTACGCCAGATCGACGGGACATCGGCGCGTATCACGGCCCGCGCCCCGAGAAGCCGCTAGCATGCACGAACGCCTGACACCCGCGCCTTCGGCATCGGCATCGGCATCGGCATCGGCATCGGCATCGGCATCGGCATCGGCAAGATTGGCCTTCCTGCCCCTGCGCTCCGCAACCGCCGAATCGCCTGTGGGTGACCCCGCCAACCTGTTTCAGGAATCGGTCACCGCCGACCAGACCAGCGGACGAGCCGGGATTGTTCCATGAAGAACATCGCCTTTTGCCTGCTGGGATTCCTGCTGACCTCGGCCTGCACCCTCGCGCCGCCATTCAAGCGGTCCGAAGCCCTGAAGCGGACCGCGGCCTCGGACGCGACCGCGATCATTGCCCTGACCCATGCCACGCTTGGCCAGGACTCCCAGAAGAACGAGATATTCTGGGAGTATATCGACAAGATCCTGGACACCTTGGCGCAACAGCCAGGCTATCTGGGGCATGGCGTGCGCATCAAGCTCCTGGGCGGGGAAGCATGGACGATGACGGCATGGGAAGATCAGAAAAGCGTGAACGACTTCGTCAACACCCCGCTGCACCGCACCGCCGTGAGATCTGGCTATCCGGCGCTTGCGGATGAACGCTTCGCCCAGATCACGGTAAAGCGGTCGGAAGTGCCGATTTCATGGAAACGGGCCGACGCGCTGCTGCGGGACCGTGGGCGAAAATCCGAATAGCCGCCAGGGCCGCAGCGCGATCGGGCACTGTCCCTCATAAAAATGTGCCGAAAAGAACGACCGGTCCGCATGGCAAGGCATTCCGATGGATGCCTGGCCTTCCCCTCCGTCATCCAGGGGGGGTGTTCCGGGGGGGAACGAGTGGCGCCTCGGCGTCCCTACCCCCGCCGGAAAGCCACCTCCGCATCCACCGCCGCCTGGAACGCCTTGAGCGTCAGCGCGATATCCGCCTCGTCATGCGCGATCGAGACATAGAACTTCGAGTCCCCCTTCAGCACCCCGTTCTGCCGCAGCGTCGCGTTGAACCGCCGCAGCGCGTCCATGTCCTGGCGCAGCGTGTCGCGGTAGTTGGAGACCTCGCCCTCCAGGAACATCAGGTCGAACAGCACGGGCATCCCCACGATCCGCGCCGGCAGCCCCGCCGCCTGGATCATGCCCGTGAACGCCTCGATCAGCCGCCGCCCGGTGGCGAAGGCGCGGTCATAGACCCCCGGCTCCCGCAGGACCTCCAGCGTCGCCAGCCCGGCGGCCGAGGCGATCGGATTGCCCGACAATGTCCCCACCTGCGGCAGGACGTCGTCGCCGACCTCCCCCCGGTCGAAATAGCGCATGATGTCCGCCCGCCCCGCGATGGCCGCCAGCGGATAGCCCCCCGCCACGATCTTCCCTAGCGTGCAAAGGTCGGGTGTGACCCCATAAAGCTCCTGCGCTCCGCCGTAGGAGAAGCGGAACCCGGTCACGATTTCATCAAATATCAACGGAATACCGGCTTCCGAGGTCATCTCCCGCAAGGCCCGCAGGAAGCCGGGCTTCGGCGGGATCAGGCGCTGGAACGGCTCCACGATCACCCCCGCGATCTCATCGGCATGCTGGCGGATCAGCGCCGCCGTCGCCTCCACATCATTGAACGGCGCGATCAGCATGTCGGCCGAAACCGAGCTCGGGATGCCGGGCGAATCGGCCGAGGCCTGGGGGAAGTTGCCCGGCCGCTTCGGCGCCAGGCTTTGCAGGCTGTATTCGCCCATGCCGTGGTAGCCGCCCTCGAACTTCAGGATCTTGTCCCGCTTGCGCCAGGCCCGCGCCACCCGCATCGCGTAGCTGTCCGCCTCGGTGCCGGACGACGTGAACCGCACCTTCTCGGCGCAGGGCACCGCGTCCACGATCGCCGCGGCCAGCCGGATGCCGTGTTCATTGTTCGCGAAAAAAGTGGTCCCCCGCGCGATCAGCCCCTGCACGGCCTCCACGACCTTCGGGTGCGCGTGGCCGATGAACATCGGGCCGGACCCCAGCAGGAAATCGACATATTCATTGCCCGAGACATCGCGGACCCGGCCGCCCTTGCCCTCGGCGATGATGATTTCGGAATTCAGGTTGCCGAAGCCGCCCCCGGGCAGCACCCGGCGGGCGGTGGCGACCAATGCGAGTTCCTGGTCACTGCGGGGAAGATCGGTCATCGCGGAAAACTCCCGGGGTTTGAATGGTCCCGAAACCTCACCACCCCGCCTTGCGCCGCGCAAGGACCGATATTGGCCACCCCAACGCGCGGGCCGGATTTCAAAGACACATATTTCACCCCAGGCCAGCCACCCCTCCCCTTGTGATCGGACCCGGGCGGGGTTAAGCCCAGCCCCTTCCTCCGACAGAGTGGCAAGGTTTGTTCCAAATGTTCTCCCGGCTGCTTGGCTTCATGTCAGCCGACATGGCCATCGACCTCGGCACGGCCAACACGCTGGTCTATGTCAAGGGTCGCGGCATCGTACTGGCCGAACCCAGCGTCGTCGCCATCGCCGATGTGCGCGGCAAGAAACAGGTCGTCGCCGTTGGCGAGGAAGCCAAGCAGATGCTTGGCCGCACACCGGGGTACATCACGGCCTCCCGCCCGCTGCGCGACGGCGTCATCGCGGATTTCGAGGTGGCGGAGGAAATGATCAAGCATTTCATCCGCAAGGTGCATAACCGCCGCGGCTTCGCCTCCCCCCTCATCATCATCTGCGTCCCCTCCGGCTCGACCGCCGTCGAGCGGCGCGCCATCCAGGAAAGCGCCGAAAGCGCCGGCGCCCGGAAGGTCCAGTTGATCGAGGAACCGATGGCCGCCGCGATTGGCGCCGGCCTGCCGGTCACCGAACCCTCCGGCTCCATGGTTGTCGATATCGGCGGCGGCACGACGGAAGTCGCGGTCATCTCCCTCGGCGGCATCGTCTATGCCCGCAGCGTCCGCGTCGGCGGCGACAAGATGGATGAGGCGATCATTTCCTACATCCGCCGGCATCATAACCTGCTGATCGGCGAGTCCTCGGCCGAACGCATCAAGATGGACATCGGCGCCGCCTGCCCGCCCGACGACGGCGAAGACGGCCCCCTGCGCGAAGTTCGCGGCCGCGAACTGATGAACGGCGTACCCCGGGAAGTCGTGGTCAGCCAACGCGAAATCGCGACCAGCCTGGCCGAACCCGTCTCCCAGATCGTCGAGGCGGTGAAGGTCGCGCTGGAGAATACCCCCCCCGAACTCGCCGCCGACATCGTTGACCGCGGGATCGTGCTGACCGGCGGCGGCGCCCTGCTGTATCGCCTGGACCAGGTGCTGCGCGACGCGACCGGCCTGTCGGTCGTCGTGGCCGAGAACGCGCTGCAATGCGTGGCACTGGGCACCGGACGGGCGCTGGAGGAACGCAAGAAGCTCGGGAACGTGCTGACCAGCATGTATTGAGCCGCATCACCCCCTCCGTTCGACCTGGCGTTCGGCAGCATCGGGATATAGCGCAGGCGCCTATAGCCGGAGGTGACATCATCCCGAGCGCTTCCGAATCCCTTACTTTGGCCGGCGTGCCGCGATTCCCCGCTGCCCATCGCGCGGTTTACTGGTAGGTTTCCGGGATGCTTCGTCCCTCCATTCAGGCCCGCCAGGCCCTCGCGCGCCTGACCCTCCCGGTCCTGGTCGTGGCGTCGTTCGGCCTGATGCTGCTGGGCAAGGCCGACACGCTGCTGGCCGACCGCGCCCGCTCCGCGCTGGCCGATGCCCTGGCGCCGATCTACGCGATCCTGGGGGAACCCATCAGCGCCGTCGGCAACACGCTGCACGACGCCGCCCGGCTGATGACCCTGCGCGACGAAAACACCCGCCTGCGAGAGGAGAATGAGCGGTTGCGCCGCTGGCAGTCGATCGCCCTCGCGCTGGATGCCGAGAACCAGCGCCTGAAGGCCAATCTGCGCTGGATCCCCGATACACAGGCGGCCTTCGTCACCACTCGCGTGATCGCCGATGCCGGCGGCCTGTATGCCCGCGCGGTCCTGCTGTCGGTCGGCCCCAACCATACGATCCGCAAGGGCGCGATCGCCCTGGATGAGCGTGGCCTGGTCGGGCGCGTGACCGAAACCGGCACCCGCACCGCGCGCGTCCTGCTGATCACCGACCTCAACAGCCGTATTCCGGTGATCCTTGAAACCTCCCGCGCCCGCGCGATCCTGACCGGCACCAACGGCATCCGTCCCCGGCTGCTGTATTGGCCGGAAGGCGTGACCCCGGCCGAGGGCGAACGCATCGTCACCAGCGCCGAGGCGAATGCCTTCCCCGCCAACCTGCCGATCGGCACGGTCCGCTACAGCGCCAACGGCGTGCCCGAGGTGGAGCCGGAAGCGCAGTTGCAGCGCCTCGAAGTCGTACGAATTTTTGATTACGGCATGGGCGCCCTTCCCCCACCCGAGCCGGTCGAACGCCGCACGCCGGGCCGGCATTGATGGCACTTATGGATCAGACCCCCGGGATCCGCCCGCGCCTCACCTTGGGGCGGCGGCTCGATATCGCCGCGCGCCTCGGCTTTCCGGCCTGCGTCACGGTGCTGTTGATGCTGTTCACGGAAATGCCTCTTGGCATGCCCAACCAGGCCGCCCTGCTGCCGGCGGTGGCCCTGATCAGCGTGTGGTTCTGGTCGGTGTTCCGCCCCGCTTCCATGCCGCCGCCGGTGGTTTTCCTGATCGGACTGCTGCTCGACCTGCGCGGCTATCTACCGCTCGGGGCCGGGGTTCTGACATTGCTGACCGCCCATGGGATCGCCTTGCGCTGGCGCCGGTTCCTGGTGGAGCAGGGCTTCGCGATGGTCTGGATCGCATTTCTGGCCGTGGCGGTTGGGGGCGCGGCGTTGATTTGGATGCTGACCGCCCTGCTGACCTTTCGCCTGCTGTCGCCGTTGCCGGCGCTGTTCCAGGCGGTGATCACTGCGGCTTTGTACCCCGTGCTGGCGATTCCGCTTGCCCGCGCCCACCGATCCCTGGCTGATCCCACCCAGGCATGACACACGCATCCCCCCGCGCATGAAACGCGATACACCCCGCGCATGAAACGCGACACCAAGCGCACCACCGTCTTTACCCGGCGGGCCTTGCTGATGATGGGCAGCCAGGCGGCCATCCTCGGCGGGCTGTCCGTTCGCCTCTATCAGGTTCAGGTGCTCGAAGGGCAGCGCTACGCCACCCTCGCCGACGACAATCGCATCAGTGCCCGCATGATCGCCGCCCCGCGCGGCCGAATCCTGGACCGCGCCGGCACCCCGATCGCCGGCAGCCGCATCAACTGGCGCGCGCTGCTGGTCGCCGAGTACACCAACAACGTTCAGAAAACGCTGGAGAATTTCTCCCGCATCGTCCCGCTCAGCGAATACGAACGCTCGCGGATCGAGCGCGAAACGGCCCGCCGCCGCCGCTTCATCCCGGTGATGGTGCGCGAATTCCTGTCTTGGGAGGACATGGCCCGCATCGGCGTCCACGCCCCCGAGCTACCTGGCATCGTCGTCGACGTCGGCACCACCCGCATCTACCCGTTCGGCGACCGCCTCTCCCACATCGTGGGCTACGTCGCCCCCCCCAATGAAGCCGATGTCGCCGATGACCCCATGCTCGCCTTGCCTGGCCTGCGCGTCGGGCGGGCCGGCATGGAGCGATATCACGAGGTCGTGCTGCGCGGCCGAGCGGGGTCGGTCCAGTTGGAGGTGAATGCGCTGGGGCGGGTGATCCGTGAACTCGATCGCCAGGAAGGCGTGCAGGGTGAGGACGTTACCCTCACCATCGACGCCGACCTGCAGCAAACCGTGCTCAAGCGCCTGGGGGACGAAAGCGCCTCGGCCGTGATCATGGATTGCCGCAATGGGGAGGTCCTGGCGATGGCGACCAACCCCTCCTTCGACCCCACCGTATTCAACTCCGGCGTATCGCAGGCGCAATGGCGGGAATGGACGCGCGACCGGCGCACGCCGTTGATCAACAAGGCGACATCGGGCCTGTATGCCCCCGGATCGACCTTCAAGATGGCCGTCGCCCTGGCGGCGGTGGAGGCCAAGACCGCTACCCCCTTCGATCGGGTGGAATGCCCGGGCCACTACGACCTTGGCGACACCCGCTTCCATTGCTGGAAAAAGGGCGGCCACGGCATGGTCGACCTGCGCGGCGCCATCCGCATGAGCTGCGACGTCTATTTCTACGAAATGGCCCGCCGCACCGGCATGGACCGGATCGCCGCGATGTCGCATCGGCTGGGCATGGGCGTGGAGCTGGACATGGACCTCCCTGGCCAGCGCACCGGCATGGTGCCGACGCGATCCTGGCGCACCAAGCAAGGCCGCATCTGGAATATCGGCGACACGATCGTGAGCGGCATTGGCCAGGGCTATCTTCAGGTCACGCCCTTGCAGCTCGCGACCTTTACCTCCCGCCTCGCCAGCGGACGCGCGGTCCAGCCCCACCTTACCCGCAAGCTGGGCCAGGCGATGCAGCCCGGCTCCCGCCCCGAGGACTGGCCGCCCATGACCCTGCCCGAGCGCGGCTTGCAGGCAGTTCGGGAATCGATGTGGCAGGTTGTGAACGATCCCGGCGGCACCGCCCCGCTGGCGCGTTTGCCTGACAGCCGCTGGCAGATGGCCGGCAAGACCGGGTCTTCCCAGGTGCGGCGCGTGTCGCGGGAAATGCGCGAGAGCGGCAAGTTCGACAGCGAGAAGCTGCCGTGGGAGTTCCGCCCCCATGCGCTGTTCGTGGCGTACGCGCCGCATGACCAGCCGCGCTATGCCCTGTCCGTCGTCGTGGAACACGGCAATGCCGGCGCGGCCGCCGCGGCCCCGATCGCGCGCGATATCATGCTGGCGACCCTGCAGCGCGATCCGGGGAACCGCGCTGAACCCGCCCGAGTCGCGCTGGCCGATCCTCCGGTGAAACCATGATGCAGCGCCGTCTCTGGCGAGAGGCCTCGTTCGACATCACCGGCAAGATCCTCCAAATCAACTGGCTCTATGTCCTGTTGCTCTGCGTCCTGGCCGGCATCGGCTATACGGCCCTGTACAGCGCCGCCGGCGGACATCAGGAGCCTTATGCCGCGCGCCACGCGATCCGCTTCGGCTTCGGCCTGGTGCTGATGCTCGGCATTGCGCTGATCGACATCCGCATCATCGCCAAGCTCGCCTGGCCGGCCTATCTGGGCTGCGTCGGGCTGCTGGTGGCCGTCATGCAAATGGGCCATGTCGGCAAGGGCGCGCAACGCTGGATCGACCTGGGCGGGTTCCAGTTGCAGCCCTCCGAACTGATGAAAATCGCCCTGGTTCTGGCCCTGGCGCATTGGTTCCACCGCGCGAGCTGGGAAAGGATCGGCAACCCGCTGTTCCTGATCCCGCCCATCATCGCCGTGCTGGTCCCGGCCGGCCTGATCCTGAAGCAGCCCAACCTGGGGACGGCGGTGATCACCATGCTGGTCGGTGGCGCCGTCTTCTTTGCCGCCGGCGTGCGCTGGTGGAAATTCCTGCTCGTCGCCCTGCCCATCCCCTTTGCCGCGACCATCGCCTATGACCACCTGCGCGACTACCAACGCGCGCGCATCGACACCTTCCTCCACCCCGAGAACGATCCGCTCGGCGCCGGCTACAACATCATCCAATCCAAGATCGCGCTCGGGTCGGGCGGCATGTGGGGCAAGGGCCTGCTCGGCGGGACGCAAGGGCATCTCGACTTCCTGCCGGAAAAACAGACCGATTTTATCTTTTCCATCATCGGTGAGGAGTTCGGCTTCGTCGGCTCCCTGTTCGTGATCGGGGTCCTGGGGCTGATCATCCTGGGCGGCATGCTGATCGCGCTGCGCTGTTCCCATCCGTTCGGCCGAATGGTGGCGATGGGGATCGCGGTGAATTTCTCGCTGTACGTGTTCGTCAACATCGCAATGGTCATGGGGGCGATCCCGGTGGGCGGCGTGCCGCTGCCGCTGGTGTCCCACGGTGGATCGGCGGTGATCACGGTGATGATCGGGTTCGGCATCCTGATGTCGGTGCATGTCCATCGAGACGTGGAGTTCAGCGGCACCCACGAGGACCGATGACCGCGTCGGCAGCGTTGCTGCGTGCCTATCGCATGACCCGTTATGCGATAGGCGAGACGGAATTGCGCATTGGCCGCCGATCACAGGCCGCCGACACGCTGTTGCGGACCCTCCGGCAACAGCATGGCATCTTGCTGACAGCCTGGAACCCCCGGTCCCGCCGCATGCCTGATGGTTGGAACGTGCGCATGCAGCATCGGCTGCGATCCCATCTCCGCCGGTGTTTGGTGCTGGCGGCGGATGGGCGGTGGCGGCGATGGCGAGAGGCGCATCTTTGCGTCCTCTCCTCGCCCCGTCCCTGCCTGCGACTGGCCCACCGCTTCCGTCAACGCGCGATCGTCGTTCTCACGCTGGGCCAACCGGTCCGCTTGATGGTGCTGGGATGACCCGCCACGCCATGGTAACCCGCAGCCTGGCGCGGCGCTTTGCCCGCTTCCCCCTCGCACGGAGAGCGTTCGCGCCGCCATGACCGCCGCTCTTTTTGTGCTTTGCGCCCTGTTTGTCATCGTGGCCTCGCTGGGCCTGCTTCTGGCGCGACGCCTATGGTGGCTCGCGCTGCCGGCCTTGCTGCTCGCCATCCTGGCGGTCGTGGCCGAGGCCCCGCGCGCCGCCGCCGAGGTCTGGGGCATTCGCGTTCCTGGCATTGTCGTCGCGACCCGGGAGTCGCTGGCGCTGGAAACTAACCGGGCGCAGGGATCCCGCGTGAGTCACTACACGGTCCAGCACCGCTTCGGCGCCATCGTCTGCTATCGGGCCGAGGGCAGCCCTGGATTGGGCGCGGGCGCGCCGATCGACGCGGCGATCAAGGCGGCGATCGGAGAGGCCGAGACGACCGCCGACCGCCTGTGCCGCGAGGCGCCCGGGACCCAGACATTGCGCCAGACCGAGGTGCGGCTGGATGAGGCGTCGCATGATGCCAGCGTGATCGGCCGGGCGACGACGCTGGTGTTGCTGCGGCCGTTCGGACTGCTAGAATGGGCCTGGCCCGTCGATGCCCCGCTGCTGCCGATGATCGCGCGCCCGTCCTGGGGCGGCGGGCCGCAACGCACCCTGACGGCCGAGGTCGTGTCGATCACCATCGACACGCGGGGGCGCTCCGTGCTGACCCGTCGCGCGGAGGAGTTCGCGGTGCCGGTTGCGTATGTGCGGCTGCGCTATGCGCCAACCGGCCATCCGGCTGGCGTGGAGGGGATCGACACGGTGGATGCATCGTCGATCGCCGGCCTCGCGCCCGGGGCACGGGTTGCCGTGACCGTGGCCGATGACGCACCGCGCCGGCCACTGCTGACCACGGCCACCCGCCAGTATTGGTGGCGGAACCCGGCCAGCGAACTGGCTCTATTTGCGCTGTTGGTCATCGGGATCGTTGTCGTTGTTGTCGTGATCCGCCGGCGGAAAAGGCAACGTTCCGCAACCGGATGACCGCCGGCCGTCACCATTTCCGCTCGGGCGAAAATAGCGTATGGCTGGTATGCGATTGACGCGGCGAACGGGACAATGGCAACCGGAGCAACCTCGGACACGCTGGCCTACCAACTGCGCCGCCCCGATACGGCGTCGGATTGGGACGCCTATCACGCGATCCGGCGCGCCGTGATGTTCGAGGAAGGCGAGTTCGACGACAACGAGGAACTCGGTCCGGCGAACCACCCCATGCTGCTGTGGTGTGAGGAACGCCCCGTCGGCACGATCCTGATCGACAACCTGAACGGGGAAGACGCGGCGTTTCGGCTGGTGGCCATCGACCCGTGCGAGCAGGGACGCGGCCACGGGCGTGCGGTCTTGCGGGAGGCCGAGGCCTATGCCCGCGCCATCGGTTGCCGCAAGGCCGTTGTCTACGCGACGCCCGAGGCTGCGGGCTTCTACGCCGCCGCCGGGTATAACGAGGACCCGTTCGACGACAACTACTTCGGCGGCGTCGTGCAGATGGCAAAGCCCTTGCACTACGCCGGATTCTCGGCTGACGAGGACTGCTAGGCGGGCACTTTCCCGTCCGCGACATCCGCCGCCGTCGCTTCCGCCGAACGCAGGGCCGGATCGCCATAGCCCGCGCCGCCCGCGGTTTGCAGGATCACCCGGTCGCCCTTCATCAGCCGCGTCACGACCTTGGACGGGATGGTTTCCGTCGTGCCGTCCGCGCGCAGGATCACCGATTCCGCCCGCGCCCCGTCGCCACCGCCGAACACGCCGCGCGCGGCAGAGAAATGCCGCTCGCCGCGATGGGTGAAGGTGACGTTGTCGGTCAGGACCTCGTATTCCCGCAGCGTGCCCAGGCCGCCGCGATGGGTTCCGCCCCCGCCTGACCCCGTGCGCAGCGACATGCGGTTGAGGCGGATGGGGGTTTCCATCTCCATCGCCTCCGCTGGCAGGTTCATGCAGTTGGTGGCATCCGTTTCGATCACGTCCACGCCGTCGCTGCTGGCCGAGGCGCCCGAACCGCTGGCGATCAGGTCTCCGGTCACGAAGTTGCCGCCCGCCGGGTGCCGCCCGCCGAAGGCCACCAGCGCCATCTGGCCGGCGGCGGGGGCGGGCATGCGGTCGGGAATCGCTTCGGCCAGGGCACCGAGGATCGAGGTCGTGATGCGTTTGATCGTCGAGGTGCGGGCGTTGACCGGCGCGGGTTCGACCGGGTTGACCAGGCTGCCCTCCGGCAGATGCAGGGTGATCGGGCGGAAGCAGCCGGCATTGGTCGGGATCGCCGGATCGGTCACCGCGCGGATGGCGAAGCACGCTGCGGCGAGCGAACCCGAGGGCACGCAGTTCATCGGCCCGCGCACCTGCGGGCTGGTGCCGGTGAAGTCGATATGGATGCCGGCGTCGCTGACCGTCACGGCGACCTCGATCCGGATCGGCTTGTCGAGCTCAATCCCATCGTTGTCCATGAAATCAACATAGCGATAGGTGCCGCGGGGGATTTTCGCGAGTGCCTGCCGTGTCATGGTTTCGGACCGGCCGAGAAGTTCCTCGAAGATGGCAAGCAGGGCGTTGTGGCCGAATTTGTCGGCCAGTTCGCCGATGCGGCGGGCACCGATGGAGCATGCGGCGACCTGCGCGTTGATGTCGCCCATCACCGTGTCGGGGATGCGGACGTTCTGGCGGATGATGGCCACCAGGGTTTCGTTCACCACGCCCTTGTCTCGGAACTTCAAGGGCGGAAGGCGCAGGCCTTCCTGGTAGATTTCCGTGGCGTTGGTGGGGACGGAACCGGCCGACATCCCGCCCATGTCCTGGTGATGCGTCATCGCGGCGCTGAAAGCGATGATCTGGCCGCGATGGATGATCGGCTGGATGATGGCGATGTCGGGCAGATGCGTGCCGCCGGTATAGGGATCGTTCAGCAGGAACGTATCGCCGGGGTGCATCGTATCGGGTGGAAACGTCTCGATGATCTTCTTCATCACCGGGATCAGCGTCGCCAGATGAATCGGGATCGCGCAGGCCTGCGCCAGCGTCTGGCCATCGGCGGTGAACAGGCCGGCCGAGGCATCGAGCCCTTCCTTGACGATGGGGGAGAAGGAGCTTCGCAGCAGCGTGGACTGCATCTCGTTCGCGATGCCTTCCAGCTTGTGGCGCGTGACCTCGATGGTGATGGGATCGGTCATGTCGCTTTCTCCAGGATCAGGGCGTCGCCGTCCGCGAGCCTTGCGGTCCAGCCGGGTTCCACGAGGGTGGTCGTGTCCGCCTGCTCGATGATCGCCGGGCCGGGGACGCGCGTTTCGGCGGTGAAGGCGTCACGGTGCCAGATGGCGGCATCGACGGTGCCGGCGGCGACGCGGATCGGACGGGTCGTGGGCGGGCGGGGATCGCCGTGGCGCGTGGCCTCGATCGCGACGGCGCCGGCGGTGGAGCGATGCACGGTGCGGAGGTTCACGATCTTGGCCGGGACGTTGGTGCTGTGGCCATAGACGCGCGTATGGGCGGCGAGGAAGGCATCGTAGATGGCTTCGATGGACCGGTCCGCCAGAGACACTTCCAGGTGATATGACTGGCCGATGTAGCAGACGTCCGCGTAGTGGCGGATGTCGATGCCATCGGTGATGCCCTCCGCCGCCATCAGCGCGCCGCAACGTGCTTCGAGTTCGGTCAATGCCCTGCCCAGCGCGCTTTGGTCCAAAGCGGCGAGCGGGGTTGGGAAGGCGGCGGAGACCTCGTGTTCCACCGGCGCGCCGAGCAGGCCGGCGGCGGAGAGGACGCCGGGATGGGCGGGGACGACGATGGTGGTGATGCCGAGTTCATCGGCCAGGGCGCAGGCATGCATCGGCCCGCCTCCGCCCAGCGGCAGCAGCGCGTAGCCACGCGGGTCGATACCCCGGCCGATCGAGACGAGCCGGATCGCCTCCGCCATCTGCGCGTTCAGGACGCGATGGATGCCCAGGGCCGCCTGTTCCGTTGTCATGGACAAGGGTTTCGCAATCACGTCGTCGATCACCGTGCGCGACAGATCTGGTTGCAGGCGCAACGTCCCGCCCGCGAAGTTGGCAGGGTCGATATAGCCGAGGACGACGGAGGCATCGGTGACGGTTGGTTGGATGCCACCACGGGCGTAGCACGCGGGGCCGGGCTCCGATCCCGCCGAATGCGGGCCGACGCGCAACGATCCCGCGCCGTCGAGCCAGGCGATCGAACCACCCCCGGCGCCGATCGCGGTTACGTCGACCATCGGCACGCGCACGGTATAGCCGTCGATCAGGCCTTCCCCGCGGATCAAAGGCGTGCCGTCGGTGATCAGCGCGATGTCGCAGGAGGTGCCGCCGATGTCGACGGTGATCAGGTCCTTGCGGCCGGCTGCCCTGCCCGCTTCCAGGCCGCCCACCACGCCGGCCGCGGGGCCGGAGAGGAACAGCCGCACCGGCCTCTGGCGCGCGATGGCGGATGACATGAGGCCACCGCGCGATTGCATCACCTGCAACGGAACCATCAGGCCCGCGCGGTCGAGGCCTTGTTCCATGTTGGCAAGGTAATCGGCGACGACCG
This sequence comes from Asaia bogorensis, assembly GCA_945873195.1. GTDB lineage: Bacteria > Pseudomonadota > Alphaproteobacteria > Acetobacterales > Acetobacteraceae > Rhodopila > Rhodopila bogorensis_A. The sequence continues at coordinate 360 of CAMCDA010000122.1, read as the reverse complement.
GTTTGATATAGGCATCGAAGGCGGTCGCGCAGGTCCGTTCGTATTCGCGGAAGGCGGGATCGACCTCGGACGACAGCGACACCGGCAGGCCTGGGGCCATTTCCTCGATGATCGCGCGGATTCGCTGTTCGTGCGCGGGGTCGAGGAAGGAGAAGATCAGGCTGACCGCGATCGCCTTCACATCCAAAGCCAGAAGTTCGGCGACGGCACGGCGGACGCTGTCCTCATCGAGGGGGATCAGAACCTGGCCCTGTGCGTCCAGCCGTTCGCGCGCTTCCTTGCGGTAACGGCCGGGGGCGAGGAAGACCGGCGTTTCCGGCAGCAGCACCAGATCATACATCTGGTGGCGCATCTGCCGGC
>CAMCDA010000121.1 GCA_945873195.1 Asaia bogorensis | reverse complement strand
CCCACAGGGTAGCCCCTGCTTTCGTCCTCGGTGCTTCCTCCATGATCCCGTCCCGTCATTACAGGGGGATCAGAATCGCTCTCGCTGTGATTCGATAGTCCGTTCGAGGGGACTCCGGGGCAGAACCGAATCGCCCTGCCGGGAGGCCCCCCGGCCATTCGCAGGCCGAGCGATCCGCGATAGGGTGGGGCATGTCGTCCAAAACATCACCTGAACCACACTCAACCCGCCTGGCCGGCCGCGTCCGGGCCATCCATCCATGACCCCCGCCAGCGCCACGCGGATCGGCCTGCTGATCGCGGTGATCGTCCTGGTCCTGGATCAGGCGAGCAAATGGTGGGTGCTGGAGGTCCTGAACCTTCCGGCCCTGCGCCAGGTCGCGCTGCTGCCTGTCCTGAGCCTGACCATGGTGTGGAACCAGGGGGTCACATTCGGGCTGCTGTCGGGGTTCGGGGATTGGGGCTACCTGGTCCTGGCCGGCGTTTCCCTGGTCGTTGTCGCCGCTCTGGGAGTGTGGCTCCGGCGCGCGGAGACACGGCTGGTCGCCATCGCAATCGGCTCCATCGTGGGGGGTGCGATCGGCAACGTGATCGACCGGCTGCGGTTCGGCGCGGTGGTGGATTTCATCCATGCCCATGTCGACACGCCGTGGGGTGAGTTGTCCTGGTATGTCTTCAACGTGGCCGACGCGGCGATCGTATGCGGCGTGGTCGTGCTGATCATCGACAGCCAGTGGCCTCGGCGCGCCACGCCCGCGGCGGAGCGGTCCTGACCGGCCGTTGGTTCCTGGCCGTTGATTTCCCGCTTGCCGTTCCCTTCGCGCCGCGCGACCGTGCGATCAGTGCCGGCCCTCGGTTCGCGTTCGTGGCGGACAGGGGTGACGGGGTCCAGGAAAAAGGGAGATAAATCATGGCTCTGACACTGCAGGAAGCCAATCGGGTCATTCAGGGTGCGATCGCCAAGGCCGAGGAATTGAACATCCGGATATGTGTCTCGGTCTGTGATGCCGGGGGCCGCCTGATGGCTTTGCAGCGGATGGATCATGCCATCTGGGCGGCTGTGTATGGCAGCCAGGGAAAGGCGATCGCATCGGCGGCGTTTGGCCGGCCCAGCGGCGACCTGACCGCGCGGGCGGAGCATCCGACACCGCGCGGGATTCAGGCGGCCGAGGGAGAGCACATGATCATGGGTCAGGGCGCGGTGCCGATCATGCGGGATGGTATTGTCATCGGCGCCTGCGGGGTCGGCGGGGGGACGGCGCAGGAAGACGAGGATTGCGCGCGGGCCGGGGCGGCCAAGCTGTAGGATGGCGGCCTGAACCGGATCGGGCGGGCGTTGAAATTCGCCCGCCTGTTCATCTTCGCTTAACCTTTCGTGCCTAGGGTGTTCGGCATCGTTGGATGTTCCGACCATGCGAATGCACGGATGCAGATGGCTATTGACGGTCGTTGCCGTGGTGATGGCCCAGCCCGCGATGGGCCAGGATCGCCGCGGGGCTTATGGCTATGACGACCGGCCGGCCGGCCGGGGCTGTTGTGGGGGTTACGGTTCGGGTGGTTATGGGCTGTATCCTTATGGCCCCTACGCCGTTCCGCCTCGGGTCGCGGCGCCACCTCGGGCTTGGGCGCCGCCGGTCGTCGTGGTGCCGATGCAGCCATGGGCGACGCGGGGTCTCCCTCCGGCGGAATTCGTGTATTGGTGTGATAATCCGAAGGGGTATTATCCCTACGTGACTACCTGCAATGGGCCATGGCGGGAACAATCAGCCGTCGAGCCCCGATAAGGACGAAACCCATGCTACGTTGCAAGGCCATTGCCGCTCTCCTCGGTCCGGCGCTTCTGCTCGCCGCCTGTGCCCAAACCCCGATGGGACCGACCGTCGCGGTCATGCCGGCCCCCGGTAAGCCATTCGATGTGTTTCAGTCAGACCAGTTGATGTGCAAGCAGTACGCTGAGAGCCAGGTCGCTGGCCAGGCCGAGAACGCGAACATGCGGGCTGTTGGCGCGGCCGCCTTGACCACGGCATTGGGCGCTGGCCTTGGCGCCGCGATCGGCGGTGGTCGTGGCGCGGGCATCGGCGCGGCCTCTGGCGCGCTCGGCGGCACCGGCATCGGGGCCATGACCTCCGACAATGCCAACATGACAATCCAGCAGCGCTACGACATCAGCTTCTCGCAGTGCATGTATTCCCGGGGTAATCAGGTGCAGGGCTTCGTGCCCAATCAGCCGGTCGGCGCCCCGCCGCCGGGCCGTGGCTTCTGACGAACGGGTCGTCCCTGTCTCCTCGTCGTGACCGGCGGGGAGACATGTGAGCCTCCATTTTTCGGACGATATGCCATTGGGATATCTGAGATTCTTGTTGCGGCCTCGTCCTAAGCACCCGCGCTCAGCCCCCGGCACTCGAACACCCGCATGATCTGGTGGATCGTGGCACTGCGCGCCGCGATTGGCGCGGGGTTCGTCATGACGGTTTCGGCCGTCGCCGAACGGTTGGGGCCATTCTGGGGCGGATTGTTGGTCAGCCTCCCCGTTTCCGCCGGTCCCGCCTTCGTCATGCTCGCGCTGGAGCAGGACGATGCCTTCATCGCCGAGGGCGCGATCGGCGGCCTGGTTGCCAATGCGGTCACGCAGGCGTTCATCATGGTCATTGTCGTGCTGGCGCCTCGGTGGCGCTGGCCATTTGTCCTGCCCGCCGCGATCCTGACCTGGCTGCTCGGGGCGGCTGTGACCCGTCAGTTCGAGTGGTCCCTGACGGCCGCATTCCTGTTCAATGTGGTTGTCTTCGCGGTCTTCCTGCCTCTCACCCGGAAGGTGCTCCGCGTCGGCACGTCGGGCGCGCGTCCGGGTGGACGGCGGTGGTTTGAGCTTCCCTTGCGCGGCCTGATGGTCGGAGCCCTGGTCGCAACCGTCGTTACGTCGAGCAGTTGGATCGGCCCGACCCTGTCCGGCATGGCGGCCGTGTTTCCGATCATGCTGACCGGGCTCGCGCTGATGGCGCTGCCACGCCTGGGTGGCTTGGCAACGGCGGCGCTGTTCGCGGGCGCCATGCGGGCGATGCAAGGATTTGCGATTGGTCTGACGATCCTGGCGATGACGGCGATACCGTTCGGCGCCTGGTGGGGCATGGCGGCGGCTCTGGCCGGTCAGCTGGGGTTCTCGGCGCTTTTGCTTCTGTCCATGCAACGCCGCCGGCGTGGTCAATAGGGCAGGGGTTATGTGCGCAGCGCCGCCCCGGTCGGCACGAGCCACGCCAGCAACATCCGCACCAGGGCCGCCATCGTCAGCGGCTTGGTCAGCTGGTCATTCATGCCCGATGCCAGGCTGGTCTCCCGACTGCCTTCCATCGCATGCGCCGTCAGCGCCACGATCGGGGTGGAGCGCCCGTCCAGCGCCTCAATCTGGCGGATGGCTCGGGTAGCCTCATAGCCGTCCATCTCGGGCATCTGGCAGTCCATCAGGATCAGATCGACCCGATCGTCGCGATACAGGGCGACGGCTTCCAACCCATTCCGCGCCGGGACGACCTCACACCCCAGTGTTTCCAGCAGGGCGCGGGTGACGCGCATGTTGGCCGCGTTATCCTCCACCAACATGATCCGCACCGAGTCACGGCCAGCCCGACGGAGCGCATCCTGAAAGTCTCGGCTGGCCGCCGGGACGAAATTTTCCGAGAGATTCGACGTCTCAGCCCTCGGTTCGGCCTGCGAAACGGCGGGCGGCGGCGCGGCCGGCGCGGTCACGGGCTGGTGGGATGGGTCCAGCCGAGCGGTGAACCAGAAGGTTGAGCCGCGTCCGACCGTACTCTCGACGCCGATCTCCCCGCCCATCATGCGGACGAGTTCGCGGGCGATCGAAAGACCCAGGCCCGTGCCGCCATAGCGGCGAGTCATCGAGCTATCGGCCTGGGTGAACGCGTCGAAGATCAATTTCTGCTGGGCCGCGGGGATCCCGATCCCGGTATCCGTGATCTCAAACCGCAGCACCCAGCGGGTATCGTCGGTTGCCACGCGGCTGACCCGGATCGCAACATCACCCTCGGCCGTGAACTTGATGGCGTTGCCGACCAGATTGGTCAGAACCTGCAGCAGTCGATGGGGGTCGCCCATCAGCATGATATTCAGGTCGTCCGGGACGCTGACCGTCAACCGCAGGCTCTTCTCCCGCGCCTGTTCCGAGAACAGCATACGGGCGTCATGCACCAGCGACGGGAGGTGGAACGAAACATGCTCAAGCTCCAACCGCCCGGCCTCAATCTTGGACAGGTCGAGGATGTCGTCGATCAGCCGCAGCAAGGCCTGGCTGGATTGGGTCGCTTGTTCGGCATAGCGGCGCTGGGTGGACGACAGCTCCGTCAGGCGCATCAACTCGATCATGCCGACCACGCCGTTCAGCGGGGTCCGAATCTCGTGGCTCATGTTGGCGAGGAACTGGGTCTTGGCCTGATTCGACGATTCAGCCTGCTGCAGCGCCTGCCGGATTTCGGTGGTCTTTTCGCGCAGGCCTTCCAGCATCGTGTTGAACGCCTGACCCAGGCGCCTGATCTCGGTCGGCACCCACCCGCGGAAGGCGGGAACGGCCACTTCCTCATTGCCGCCGAGCACGGCGTCCGCCGTGGTGGCAACAAGGCGGACCGGCCGCGCGAGATAGAGGGCAAGAAGCCAACTCATGAGGGCGACGACGCCGAACGACACAACGGCGATGACGGTCGCCATTTCGGCGACCTCATTCGCGCGCCGCTTCAGTTCCGAGATCGGCTGCGGGACCATCACGCCCCAGCCGGTTTCCGGCACGACCGCGTAGCCGGCGATCATGTCGCCCTTGAACGCGGGGGAATAGAACATGCCGACGCCCATTTCACCGCGCTTCATCGCGGCGACAACCGGCACGCCCGAGATATCGCGCGACGCGGCCGTCCAGTCCTTGAATGGATGGGCGATCACCTGTCCGGTGGCATCGGTGATGACCGCGTGGCCGTTGTCGCCAAAGGCGATGGCCTGCTGCAACGAGACCAGATAGTTGGTCAGCATGACCCCAAGCCCGATGCGTTGGTCGGGCAGGGCCTTGACCAGAAGCATGACCGGAAGACCCTGCCGGTTCTTGACCACTTGCGACAGGACTGTCTCGGACTTGCCTTCGGCCGCCATTGCCCGGACCATTTCCAGTGTCTTGGCGTCCAGCCTCGGACCCAGGTCGTTGGGCAATCCGGGCATACGCGCTTCAACGCGGCCATCCGGCCCGATGATGCACACATGCACCACGTTCAGCGATATCAGAAGTTCGGCCATCCCTTGGACCGGAGCCGCCAGGGCACCGCTGTCGAACGCCATCGCAAACACCGCCCGTACGTCCTGGACATAACGGGACATGGTGGAGGTCAGGTTGCGGGCGACGAGAAGGTGACGCTCCCGCACGGAGTCGAGTTCGTTTTGGAAGGCCGTGTTGCCTTCCCATATCGCGAGCACCGCAATGGGAACCGCCGCGACGATCGTGAATGCGAGGAACAAAAGGTGATGCAGGCGCAGCCCGCCCGGCCCGCGCGCCCATCGGCGCCGCGGGGTCGTCGTCAGGGTTTGGCTGTCAGGTCCCTGCATTCATGCGGCCCCCATGATCATTTCCACGATCGACTCCGATCCTCCCGCGTTTTGCGGGTCAATACCAAGGGTAATTTGTCCGTTCAACGAGTCATACCGGGCATGCGGGGGCGTCGGCACGGTGGGGGCTTCTCCGAACACACGGCAAGCCAGCGAAATGATTGCTTCCTTGATCAGGCAAGATGGCTTTCCACACGTTCCCTGGCACTGGCGCCAGATATGTCGATAAATTGATATCTCCGTCGAGCTTAAGAGGCAATGGCATTCAGTGCCTTGGAATATCCCGCGCCCTTTGGTCAAAAACGAATGATGGCGACGAGCGGAGTATCAAAATAAATCCGGGACACGAATACTGCGTCACTGCGGATGATGTTGATGGAATTTGATTTTTTTTACCCTCGCCTCAAACGGGTGACCCTTATCGCGGCGCCCATACCCCTGGCCGCACGGCCCCCGCGATGATGGCGCCGTATGCCGTGATACCGATGGCGACCCCCAGAAAATGCCCATCCAGGCCCATGCCGCCGGGTTGGGCGAGGACCCAGCCGCCGCCCACCGCCAGGCTGATCCGCGACAGCGCCGCCACGACCGGCCAGCGCATCCGCGCCGCGCCCATCGAGGCGAAGTAAAGCGCCATGCCGACTCCAAAGCCCGCGCAGGCGGGTGCGATGTAGGTCAAGGCCTGTGCGGCAATCGCGACCACGGCCGGATCGCGGGAGAACAGGCTCGCGAACCCCGTGGGGAAGACCGAGACCGTCAGGCCAACCGCTCCGGCAACCACCAGCGCCAGCAATCCGCCGGTCCAGGCGGTGCGGCGGGCGGTCGGCCAGTCTCCGGCCCCGACCGCCTGCCCGACCAGTGCGGTCAGCGCCGATCCGACCCCGAACGCCAGCGGGATCATCAGGAATTCAAGCCGAGCGGAGATGCCGTATCCGGCGACGGCGGCGGGACCGTGGGATGCGATCTGTGCGGTGACCAGGATTGTTGTCAGATTGGCGATGGCGGCCATCATGGAGGCTACGAGGCCGACCGACAGGATGCGGGAAAACATCGCGCCGCGCGGTCGGGTGAACAGCTTGGGCACAAAGCCGGCGGCCCCGCGCAGCACAGGGATCGCCATGGCGATGGCGGAGGCGATGAACACGAACGCCACCGACATGCCCGCGCCCTTGAGGCCAAAGCCGCAGGGTTCCATGAGAAACCAGGCCAGGAACGGCCCGACGACACCGCCCACCGACAGAATCCGGCTGGCCAGGCCATGCCGTCCGCCACCGCGCAGGACGGACGCAAGCGTGTTGGTCAACCAAACGGGCACCGCGCCAACCCCGAACAGCCAGATCGCATAGGGCGCGGCCTCGGCTGCGGTTTCGGGGCCGGCGATCAGGGTGAACAGGGCATACGGCATGCCGGCGAGCAGGACGGCGAACAGCAGCCCCGCCGCGAGCGCGATCAGCACCGCGTGCAACACCAGGGCCGAGGCAAGGTCCGGCTGCTTCGCCCCGAGGGCTCGGGCCACCGCGGAGACAACGCCCCCGCCCATCGCACCGGCCGAGGCCATCTGCATCAGCAGCGCGAAGGGCAGAACGACCGCCCAGCCGGCCAGCGCCGCTGTCCCCTGGCGTGCGGCGAGCCAGGTTTCCGCGAGTTGCCCGATCACCTGCAAGGCCACGACCATCGTGGTGGGGGCGGCGAGCTTGCCGATCCGGCGCAGCAGAACGGCGTGGCTGGGTAGGGTCATGGGGCGATCAGTGCAAAAGGATGATCAGCAGGACGCCGACCACCACAAGGCCAAGGCCGGCCACATCGCCGCGCTTCAGCGTTTCCTTCAGGTAGAAGCGGCTGAACAGAAGCGTGAACACGATCTCGACCTGGCCCACCGCCCGCACCAGGGCGACATCCGCGATGGCAAAGCCGGTGAACCAGCAGGCGGAACCGCAGGCGGACAGCGTGCCGACCCACATGGAGGTGCGCCAGGTCGTAAAGGTCTTTTTCAGTTCGGCGGGCTCACGCCACAGCAGATACCCGCCTTGCATGACGATCTGCATCGAGTTCGACACGACCAGCGCGAACAGGGCTCGGACCACCATGCTGTCGCTGCTGAGCGACAGGTTGCCGAGTTTGATGAACACCGTCGTGAAGCCGAAGATCAGGCCGGCGCTCAGGCCGCACAAGGCCGCCGGCTGCGCGGTGGCCAGGGCCAGTTCGCGCAGGTTCAGGCCCCGCCCCGCCAACGAGAGCGTCATGACGCCGACCAGCCCGACGATGATGCCGAACCAGGCAAAGGGGCTGAGCGCCTCCCCCAGTATGACCAAAGCGATGATGGCGCTCTGGACCGTTTCGGTCTTGGCGTAGGCGGTGCCGACGGCGAAATTCCGGTAGCCGAACGACATGATCAGCAGGTTGGTGGCCAGGATCTGGAACAGCCCGCCGGCGGCGCACCACATGAAAAAGGCGGGGTTGGGCGTTGGCACGGACTCGCCGGTGATCGTGAGCGCCGCCAGGAACAGGATCAGCGCCATCGGGAGGCCGTAGAGATACCGCACGAATCCCGCGGCGTTGACCGACATCTGGCCGCGCAGCTTCTGCTGCATGGCGGTGCGCCAGCATTGAAACAACGCGGCGGTGACCGCGACGGGGATCCAGATCGGCATGGCGGCGTTCCCGGCGTTGGAGCGTAGACCGGCGGAAAAGCGAGGCCGGGGGATCGTGACGGGTTCGGTTATCACACGCTGGCGCGGGATGCTCCCCGCCGCCGGGCATCCCGGCCATGTCCGCCTGGCCGGTCACCAGGATTTCATGGCGGGCTGCCCGGGACGCGCCGTTCAGTCGGCGATCGCGGCGTACACCAGATCGCGGAACAGCAGGCGGTAGTGTTCCCGCTGCACCGGCGCCTGGATCATCATCACCGCGAACAGACGCTCCGCCGGGTCGACCCAGAACGTCGTCCCAGCCGCCCCGCCCCAGTAGTAATTGCCCACCGATCCGGGGAACGGCGCCATGCCCGCGGCGGTCCGCACCGCGAAGCCCAGCCCGAACCCATGCCCAGGCGGCAGCAGGTCGGCCGGTCCGGTCACGGTACCAAGGTGGTCGGCGGTCATCAATTCGATCGTCTTCCGCCCGAGCAGCCTGGTGTCGCCCAGTTTGCCGTTGCCCAGCAGCATCGCCAGGAACCGGGCATAGTCCATCGTCGTGGCAACCATGCCGCCACCGCCGGACTCGAACAGCGCCGTCCGCTTCACATCGAGCAGGGAGATGTCGGTGCCGTTCTCCGGGTCCTTGGCGAAGGGTTCGGCGATGCGGCCGTGATCCTTCTCGGGCACCGAGAACCCGCTATCGGTCATCCCCAGCGGCCCCAGGATACGTTCGGACAGGAACACCCCCAGCGTCTGGCCGGCGATCACCTCGATCAACCGCCCCAGCACGTCGGTGGAGCGGCTGTACTCCCAGCGCGCGCCCGGCTGATGCAGCAACGGCAGCTTGGCCAGCATCTGCGACTGGTCGGTGTTGGTCTGCTTCAACCGCATCACGCGGGCGTCCATGTAGGTCTTGTGGACCAGGGAGTTGCCGCGGAACTCATAGGTCAGGCCGGATGTATGGCGCAGCAGGTCCTGCACGGTGATCGACCGATTGGCCGGCACCGTCTCCAGCGTCTCCCCCTTGATCACGCCCACGTTCATGGAGGCGAACTCGGGCAGGTACTTCTCGATCGGATCGCCCAGCAGCAGGCGACCTTCCTCCCACAGCATCATGATTCCGACGGACACGACCGCCTTGGTCATGGAGTAGATCCGGAAGATCGAATCATTCCCCATCGGCGCGCCGGTCACGGGATTGGCCGCGCCGAAGCTCTCGAAATACGCGACCTTGCCGTGGCGGGCGACCAAGGCGACGGCGCCGGGCACATGGCCGCTCGCGACACGGTCCTTGATGGCCGAGGACAGGCGATCCAGCGCGGCGGAGGACAGGCCGACTTCCTCGGGCCTGGCGGTGGGCAGGGGTGTGGTCATGGCGTTTCTTCCTTGGACTTGGACTCAGACGGTGAATTGTTCCGCGATGATCCGTTCCGACAATCCCTGGTCGGGGTCGAACAGCACCGTGACACTGACATCGCGATCCTCCCGCACCGCGACCGAAACGACATCGCGCACCTCGGTAAAGTCGGCGACGGCGGCGGTGGGACGCTTGTCGACCTCCAGCACCTCAAACAGCACCCGCGCCGAACTGGGCAGCAGGGCACCGCGCCAGCGCCGGGGCCGGAACGCACTGATCGGGGTCAGCGGAAACAGATTGGCCGACAGCGGCACGATCGGGCCGTGGGCCGACAGGTTGTAGGCGGTCGATCCGGCGGGGGTGGAGATCAGGACGCCGTCGCACGACAGCTCCGCCAGCCGCACGCGCCCATCGATGGTGATCCGGATCTTGGAGGCCTGGCGCAGTTGCCGCAGCAGGCTGACCTCGTTGAAGGCCAGAGCCTCCTCCCGCTGCCCGGTGACCGTGACCGCGTTCATCCGCAACGGATGCAGCACCGCCGCCTGCGCCTTCGTCAGCCGGTCCAGCAGGTCGTCCGCGCTATAGGCATTCATCAGGAAACCAACCGACCCGCGGTTCATCCCATAGACCGGCAGCCCGCGGGTCAGCACGCGGTGGATCGTCTCCAGCATGAACCCGTCACCCCCCAGGGCAACCACGATGCTGGCCGCTTCGAACGAGCATTCCCCATACCGGCTGATCAGGTCGGCCCGCGCCTCCTGCGCCAGAGGGGAATTGGATGCGAGGAACGCAATCTCTCCAGCCACCCACGCGCGGGGTTCGGCGGTCGGAGCGGCAGCCAACGGAGCGGGCAGCGTCACATGCGTTTCCGATGTTCCAGCACGGGCATGTCGCGGCGCACCCGCGCCGTCACCTTCGGATCGAGCCGAGCCGTCGCCCAACCAACGCCATCAGGCACCTTGGCGGTCACATGCCCCCAAGGATCAACGACCAGCGAGTGCCCATAGGTGAACCGCTCGGCCCCCTTGCCCTCCAGGTGCTTGCCCCAGGTGGCGGGGGCGGCGAACCAGCACTGAGTCTCGATCGCCCGCGCCTTCAACAACGTCTCCCAATGATCCTTCCCCGTCGCCAGCGTAAACGCGCTCGGCAGGAAGATCAGTTCGGCGCCGCGCGCCCGCAGCTCCCAGAACAGGTCGGGGAAGCGGATGTCGTAGCAGATCGCGCAGCCGACCTTCACGCCGTCCGCCTCATACGTCACGATCTCATCACCCGCGCCGTAGGTGTTGCTCTCCCGATATCCGGTGCCGTCCGGCGCCACGATGTCGAACAGATGCATCTTCCGATAGCGCGCCAGTTCCGTCCCGTCCGGGTTGAACACCACGGTCGTGTTGAACAGCTTCTCCGGCCCCTTCTCGATGATCGAGCCGCCATGGACGTGGACCTTGGCGTTGCGGGCGACCTCTCGCATGAACTCGTACGCCGGCCCGCCAGGCTCATTCGACCCCTGCGGCGGCAGGTCTTCCGCGTTCGCCATGCGGCTGGCGCGGTCGCCGCCCAGCGACGACCAGACCTCGGGGAGGCTGACGATGTTGGGGCGATCCTCGGCGACGGCGCCCTCGATCAGGCGGCGCGCCTGGGCGATGTTCTCGTCCTTGTTGGCGCCTGGGTTCATCTGCACGACGGTGACGCGCATGACTGGCTCCTGGTGGGATGATCCGGGCCGCCAGGGAAGCGGATTGGCGGGACCCTGGCAACGGGGGGGCTGCCGCCCTGGTCGTGCCGCCCCCGGATCGGCTACCATCCGGGTCCCAGACACGGCGGGATCCCCCATGGTTGAATTCACCGGCAAGCGTATCGTCATCACCGGCGGGGCCGGCGGCATCGGGATCGAGACCGCGCGCCAGCTCATGGACCGGGGCGGCCATGTGGTCCTGGTGGACCAGGACGCCGGACGGCTCGACCAGGCGAGGGACACGCTCGGCCGCGTCCGCCTGGCCACCTTCGTTTCCGCCCTCGACACACCCGCCGCCTGCGCCGCCGCCTTGGACGCCGCCGGCGCGCCCGTCCATGCGCTGATCCACCTGGCCGGGGTGTTTGAACGCGATGCCCTCGACCCCGAGGACCATGGCGTGTGGAACCGCGCCATCGCCGCCAACCTGACGAATGCCTATGACATGGCGGTGGCCTTCCAGACCCGGTTCGACCGGCGGGCGCCGGCGCGGATGGTCTTCGCAAGCTCGGTCGCCTATCGCCGGGGTAGCGCCGAGCGGGTGCCCTATGCCGCGGCGAAGGGGGGGATTGTCGGGATGGTGCGGGCCTTGTCGCGCAAATGCGCCCCCGACATCCTGGTCAACGCCGTCGCCCCCGGGGTGATCGAAACCCGCATGGCGGACGAGATCATCGCCGAACGCGGCGAGGCCTACCGCCAGGAAATCCCCCTGCAACGCTTCGGCCAACCGGGGGAGGTCGCGTCCGTGATCCGGTTCCTGTGTTCCGCGGACTCGAGCTATGTCACCGGGCAGACGATCACGGTGGATGGGGGGATTACGAACGCGTAGGGGGCACCATCGAGGCGGCGTCCCGCAAACACCGTCATCCCCGGGCGACCTTATTCGTCGTCGCCGGCCCCATTTTCGTCATCCCACGCCCCAATTCCGTGATCCCCGGGCTTGTCCCGGGGACCAACCGCCGCACCGCCGGAAGGGCGACCCCCAGACCCCTCTTCCGTCATGGCCGGGCCCCGACCCGGCCATCGCCAAGCACGCCGCCGCCCGAAACCGGCCCCCCCCAACCTGACCGTTTCTTCCCAAAGCCCTTTATGTCATCCTGACAAGGAACCCACGCGACAGGCCACCCATGGGGCTGCTGGCTACCGTTCTAGGAGCTTTTGGTGTCTCGGAGGCGGCAGGCCTCGTCGGGCCGGTGCTCAACCGCGCGGATCACCTGCTATTCGACCGTTTCGGCGCCGACGCGTTGAAGGACATCCAGGCACGCCTGTCAGGTGTGTTGACCGACATCCCCCCCAACCACGACCTGGAAAATGCGATCCGGTTGGCTGGAGTGACCGCGGGTCTGATCCTGCTGCAGCAAGTCCGCAGTGAGTTGGAAGTTGACCAGTTCGACAATCGCTCCGCCCAACCACTTCCGCCGTTCCTGGACGAAGCGCGCCGCTGGCTGCACGAGCAGCTTGCCATCGGTGCCATGCTCAATGGTCAGGCGAACGCCACCCTGCTTCATGAGTTGGAGCGGGAACTTGATGCGGTTCTGGCGGCCCGCACGCCTGACACAGTCCGCGAGTCCCTGGCGGACGCCGAAACCACCATGTGGGAAGCACTGATCGGCGGCGTGGCCGCTCAGGGCGGCGGCGTGCCTCCGGATGGTTTCGCAGATCGCTTCCATGGTCGTGTGGAGGGCAAGCCCGGCTGGACGATCCTCCTGCACGCGCTGCTGCGAGAAGCGTTGAAAAAGGACCCCGACGCGCGGATTGCCTTTCTGACCACGCGTCTCGGGGCTCTGTCGACGGCGATCCCTTCGCTTATGACGAAGATCGACAGGATCGGCGCACGCATTGACGCCCTGAGCGTGAAGATGACGCGGCAGGGACAGGAAGCCGATCACCAACAACAGCAGACGCACCGGAAACTCGACGGCCTCGGCGCCGGGATGGACGAGGTACTCGCGTTCATCCGCGCCGGCGGTGTATTCGCCCGCGCCGCCGACCAGGGAATCTCCGAGGCCGCGGTACGTGGCATCGTCGAACGCCTGGGCGGCCAGAACATCGCGCCCGACGACCTGATCCCCTGGCTCGACAACTGGATCGAGCATGCGCGCATCGAACTCGACCGCCATTCCAACGAGGGCGCCGCCTATGACGCCGCATGGCGCAAGGCCGAGGCGCTGTTCAACGCCGGCCGCATGGCCGAGGTCGCCGACCCATTCATGGAAGAACTGCGACGGGAGGAATCGCGCGAAGCCGAGCGGCAGGCGGAACGACGGCGCCACCGAGTGGCCCTGCTGGAAGCGGCGATCGACTTCGATACCCGCGCGCTGAACATCGACGCGATCCCACCCAAACTGCGTCTGATCGCCGCCGAGAACGGTATCACCGACCCCGACGCGCTCGGCCGGTTCCTGCATGACCGGTCAGACGAGCGCTACGATCACGGGTGGGACAAGGGCGACAACACCGCGCTTTTGGTGGCGATCGCGACATGGCGCGCCGCGCTGGAGGAACGCACCCGCGACCGCGTGCCACTGGACTGGGCCATGACCCAGAACAATCTCGGCACCGCGCTCCAGACCCTCGGCGAACGCGAGAGCGGCACCGCCCGGCTGGAGGAAGCTGTCGCCGCCTATCGCGCCGCGCTGGAGGAATGGACCCGCGACCGCGTGCCGCTGAACTGGGCCGGGACCCAGAACAACCTCGGCGCCGCACTCCAGACCCTCGGCGCCCGCGAGAGCGGCACCGCGCGGTTGGAGGAAGCCGTCGCCGCCTACCGCGCCGCGCTGGAGGAACGGACCCGTGACCGCGTGCCGCTGGACTGGGCCATGACGCAAAACAACCTCGGCATCGCGCTCCGGACCCTCGGCGCCCGCGAGAGCGGGACCGCGCGGCTGGAGGAAGCCGTCGCCCCCTATCGCGCCGCGCTGGAGGAATGGACCCGCGACCGCGTGCCGCTGGACTGGGCCATGACCCAGAACAACCTCGGCAACGCGCTCCAGACCCTCGGCGAACGCGAGAGCGGCACGGCGCGGCTGGAGGAAGCCGTCACCGCCTACCGCGCCGCGCTGGAGGAACGCACCCGCGCGCGCGTGCCGCTGGACTGGGCGTTTTCCCAGCACAACCTGTCCGAGGCCCTCGCCGTGCTGGCCGAGCGGACGCGGGATCGCGCGAAGCTGGTCGATGCGCTCGGCCGGATGCGCGACGCGGCTGAGGTCTATCGGGAGGGTGGGAACAGCTACTGGCTGCCCGTCGCGGAGGAACGCATCACGGCGATGGAGGCCGCCCTGGCCGCCTGGCCTGCCCGTTGAGCGGGTGGCACCATCCCCCGGCGTCTCGGTCCAGGGCCTTGGGCCGTTGTTCCTCTTCCCCCTGATTTCAGCGTCTTAAGTCGTGGATGGGTAATAGGGGCACAACCACGGGCACGCAGGTGGCGGGTTCTCCGAACGCCGGCGGTCAAACGGGCGACGGAAACAACCGTGCTTGCGCCAATCAGGCAGGGCGCAGGCGAGCTCTGACGTAATGGTCGAGCGGTTCGATGATCGCGT
>CAMCDA010000120.1 GCA_945873195.1 Asaia bogorensis | reverse complement strand
GGCAGCGGAGTATTTTCGACCATGGCGGGTGTGGCACCGTCCGATTCGGCAGGAATTGGTTTCGACACCCAAATCTCTGCGTCAAATCAGATGATTACGCTACGCCCGCCAGCGAATCCCTGGCATGCGATGAATAAGATGGGCTAAATGCGCCGTTCTGGCACCTACAACGCCATGACCCTAGGCCGTCCGGGTTAAGAAAGGGTTAACGCGGCCTCAGTTTTTCACCAAAACGACAGCCTCGACCTCCACCGAGATGTCGCCTGGCAGGCTGCCCATGCCAACCGCCGAACGGGCGGGGCGACCGTTCTCTCCGAACACCGCGACGAACAGATCGGTGCAGCCATCGATCACCTTGGGGTGCAGGCGGAAGTCGGGCACCGCGTTGACCATCCCCAGCACCTTGAGGATCGTGTCCACCCGATCGAGGGACCCAAGCGCGGTCTGGATATTGGTCAGCAGGTTCAGGCCGCACAGCTTCGCGGCCTCATACCCTTCCTCGATCGACACCGTGGCACCGACCTTGCCGGTGATCGAGCCACCCTCATGCCTGCGCGGCCCGACGCCAGACAGGAACAGCAGTCCGCCGCCCAGGCGATAGGGGACGTAGTTGCCGATCGGGGCGGGCGGCGGCGGCAGGGTCAGGCCGAGGGCCTTCAGGCGTTCAGTCGCGCTCATGGGCTTCGTTCCTTATTCCGCCGCCTTGGCGCGCGGGGCTTGGGTCTGCATCAGGCCGGTCACGGCATCGGCGCTGGGCACCGTCTCGATCGCCGCCAGCTTCTCAAACAAAGGCGCCACCTGTGCCGCCGGAAGGGCTCGGCCCGCGCAGTCGGAAAACTTGGTCCACAGCTCGTCATGCGTCATCGGGATGCCGGCGGGGCCGCGGCTTTGGTAGTCGTCTTCCCGGGAGGCGAGGCGGCGGCCGTCCTTGAGGTGGACGACGACCTCCGAGCCCCATTGCAGGGCCCCGTCCAAGGGCATGTCGGGGTTCGGCCTGGCTTCGACGCGTTGCATCAGCGCGCGAATATCGGGGTCGAAATGGGCCTCGCCTTCGAAGTGATCCAGCTTCACGGCCCGGTCGGTCAGCGCGCGGGCGACGCAGTACTGGATGCTGAACTTGGCCGCGAGCGGGTTGCGCGGGTCCGGATTATCGGTGTGCGGCAGACGGCGGGCGTGCGGCATGACCTCGATCCGCGCGACATCGGCGGGGCGGAGGTCGTGGGTGCGGGTCAGTTCCAGCATGCGGCCGATCGAAGCATGGGTGCTGCCGCAGCACGGATAGGGCTTGAGGTTCGGTTCCGCCGGCCCGTCGGTTTCCAGCGGCGCGTACCAGTTGGCGAGGATCTTTGCCGTGTCATAGGTGCCTGGTCCGTTGAAGACGTCGAGGAAGCCCTGCTTATGCTCGAAGGTGGCCGGGTTGGCGGTGTAGCCGGCCTGCGCCATCAGGACGGCGAAGATGCCGTTGCGGGTGCCGTGGCCGACATGCAGCGGCTTGGTCATGGTGCCGAAGTTGGATTTCAGGCCCGAGGCGAAGGAAGCCGCCATGCCGAGCGCGACGGCAGTGGTGTCGATGTCGAGCTTCAGCAGGCGGGCGCAGGCGGCGACGGTGCCGAAGATGCCCAGCGTGGCGGTCGGGTGCCAGCCCTTGTCGTAGTGATGGAAATGAACGCCGCGGGCGATGCGGCACTCGGTTTCGAACCCCACCACATAGGCGAGGGCCAGGTCGCGCCCGGTGGCGCCGGTGCCCTCGGCCAGCGCCAGCAGCGGCGGGACAAGCATGGCGGAGGGATGGCCGCCCATCACCCCGGCCACGTCGTCGTAGTCGAGCGCGTGGGAGGCGACGCCGTTCACCAGCGTGGCATCCATGGCGCTGGTGCGGGTGTTGGTGGCCCAGATCAGCGCGGGACCTGGCCCCTGCGCGACCCCCGGGATGCGGAGGACGATGTTCGGCGCTTCCTCGGCCATGCCGGCGAGGGCGCAGCCGATCGTGTCGATGAAGGCGTGGCGCGTCCATTCGCGGGAGATCGGGGTGATGTCCTCATACCGCAGGGCATGGATGCGTTCGGCGATCTGATGGGCGAGGGTCATGGGCGGCCTCCTTTGGCGGAGAGTTTGCGATGGGTGGGGGGCGGAGGGGAAGGGGTGTGGAAATCGGTTTGCCCCCGAGGCATGGAGGTTTACAATGCAAACACCCTGGAATGGCAGGTCGGGAGGCTCCCATGCCGAAATCCGTCACGATCGCGGCTCGTGTTGACACCGCGCTTGATGCCGACCTGGACCGTTTGTCGGCGGCAACCGGCCGGACGAAGTCGTGGCTCATCAATGAGGCCCTGCGGTCCTACGTCGCCCATGAACAGGCGTTTCAGGCGGCGGTTGAGGAAGGCAAGCAGGCGCTGCGTGATGGGCGCGTGGTTGAACACGCGACGGTGGTCTCGGCGTTCGAGCGGTTGATCGCGACGGGCCGGTAGTGCGGATCCGGTGGACCGAACCGGCCAGTGATGATTTCCTCGGCATTATCGGCTGGCTGCGGGAGCGTAACCCACAGGCCGCCGAACGGGTCGGTCGGGTTATCCTGAACGCGGTTGAACGGTTGGAGGACCACCCTTTGCTGGGCAAGCCGGGACGATCGTCGGGCACCCGGGAACTCGGCATCGGAACCTATCCGTATCTCGTGGTCTACAGCGTCGAGGATGACCACGACCCAACGGTCGTGATCCTACGGGTGCTGCACGGCGCGATGCTATGGCCCCGGCCCGAGCGGGCGTGACGGTTACGCAACCATCCCGATCATCGCCCGCACCCCACCCGCATCCAGAGTCTCCACCCCGCTGGCCAGGGCAATCAACGCCTCCGCCCGATCCGTCGGCAGCTTGCGCGACAGGCAATCCCGCACCTTTACTAGGTGGTCTTCCTCACTGATCGGCGGCGCGCCCCAAATCCCGCGCGGGCCGTTGCAGCGGGTGCGGAGGACGCGCCCGTCGGTCAGTTCCACCTCCGCCTCCAGCCACATCCGGTCGAACCGGGCCGGAATGTCCGGCGACATCGTCATCGTGATCCGGTCCAGCAGCGCCACCATGTCCGGGCGCGCTATTTCCTGGTCGGTGAACGTGTCGATCCTGGCACCGCCGCGCAGCAGGCCGGACGCAAAGGTGTATTGCAGGCTGAACTTCCCCTCCAACCCCGTCGCCGGACGCGGCCGGTTCACATACTGCATCACCGGCGTCGTCATCCGCACCGCCCGGATCGCCGAGGGATCGGGGATCTCCGCATGCAGAGTCATCCCCGCGGTGATCGCGAAATGCGTGCCGTATTGGGATGGAAACATCTTCATCGCATAGCCCGGCTGCACGATCCGGAACGGCGGGCCGAAGTTCAGCAGATCGGCCGGCTCGAACGACTCGCCAAACATCTGCCGAGCGTAGCCGTTATGGGAGTCGAACGGCTCCGGATTAGCGGTGAAACCCCTCGATGCCAGCAATGCCGATTCCAGCCCATGCATCGCGGCAAGCCCGCAATGGGTCGATTTCGTCATGCTGCCGATATTGGCGTGCACCGTGCCGCAGCGCGATGACGCCATGCCCAGCGCATGCGCCTGCTGCTCCGCGCTGAGGCACAGGACATGCCCCGCCGCCACCGCCGAACCCATCGGTCCGGTCAGGCCAGGAGGATGAAACTTCACGCCGCCATGCTCGTAGACCCGCCCGGCGTGACGGATCCAGGTCTGCAACTCGATCCCCTTGACCAAAGCCGTGATCAGATCCCGACCGGAGACCTCCCGGATTTCCGCCAGCGCCAAAATCGCCGGCAGGTTCGTCGACAGCGCGTGGTTCGACGGAGTCCACATCGGCTCGAAATCCAGCACATGCATCGCCGCCCCGTTCAGCGCCGCGGCAAGGGTAGGCGCCGTCCGGAACCCGAAGCCGATCGCCGTCGCATCCTCCCGCGCGCCAAAGCCCCGGTAGTGGTCGGCGAGGATGCGGATCGCCTCCTCCTCGGTCCCCGCCAGCGCAATCGCCAGCCCGTCCAGCACCAGCCGTTTCGCTGCCGCGACGGCCTCGGGCGTCAGGGAGTCCCAGGTGGTGGCAACGATCTTCTTGCAGAGTGCGGCGGTTGTGCTCATGTCGCGTGTGTCCCCCAGGGGCGATAACAATCCGGATCGAACCCCACCCGGCCCGTCGCGGCAAGGCGTCGGGTTCGCCTTCCCTCCCCGATCGGCTATGCTGCAACGACAAGCAGGCGGGAGGACCAAGCATGACCATCGCCGAAACCCTGGCCGAACGAATCGCGGCCGTCACGTTCGAGAGTCTGCCGCCCGACGCCGTGCATTGGGCGAAGGTGGCGATCCTCGACACCGTGGGCTGCATCCTCGCCGGGGCCAACGAACCCTGCGCGCAGATCATCGGCCGGCAGGCGACGATCGGCACCACCGGCGGCGATTGCCTTGTCTTCGGCCACGACCGCCGCGTCGGCCCGTTGGAAGCCGCCTTGATCAACGGCACCGCGGCCCATGCCCTCGACTACGATGATTGCTCCGACACGCTGGGCGGGCATCCCTCCGCCCCAATCCTGCCCGCCTTGTTCGCCCTTGCGGAAACCAGAGGCAGCAACGGGCGCGACTTCATCGCGGCCTATGTCACGGGGTGGGAAGCGGAAACCCGCATCGCCCGCGGTATCAACTTCCATCACTACGAAAAAGGCTGGCACCCCACAGCCACGATCGGCGTCTTCGGCGCCGCCGCGGCCTGCGCCCGCCTGATGGGCCTGCCACCCGAACAGATCGCCCGCGCGCTGGCCCTAGCCGCGACGTTCTCATCCGGCATCAAAGCCAATTTCGGCACGATGACGAAACCGCTGCATGTCGGCCACGCCGCCCGCAACGGGTTGCTCGCGGCCCTGCTCGCCAGCGACGACTTCACCGCCCGCGCCGACGCGTTCGAGCACAAGCAGGGCTTCCTGAACGTCTTCAACGGCGCCGGTAACTACAACGCCGACCGGATCACCGATGGCTGGGGTGACCCGTGGGACATCGTCAGCCCTGGCCTGGCGATCAAGCAGTACCCCTGCTGCGGCAGCACGCATCCCGCGATCGACGCCATGCTGATGCTGGTGCGCGACCATGACCTGAAGCCCAGCCAGGTGGCCAAGATCGAGGCGCAGACCCACGCCCGCCGCCTCGCCCACACCAACCGCCCGGACCCGCAAAGCGAACTGGATGCCAAGTTCAGCGTGCAGTACTGCCTCGCCCGAGCCTTGGTCAGCCGCCAGATCGGCATCGAACATTTCGAAGGCGACTCCTACCGCGATCCCGCCATCAGGGGCCTGCTGCCCCGCATCCTCGCAACCCCGCAGGCGGCGGTCGACGTCGACCTGTCGTTGCATTTCGGCGCCGATATCCAAGTCACACTCACCGACGGCCGCGTCCTCACCCGCCACGTCCCCCGCCCGCTCGGCCGTGGCCCCGAGGTACCGCTGCCATATGATTTGTTGGAAATGAAATTTCTTAACTGCGCACAACGCACCCTGCCCGCCGGGTCATCGCACGCCCTGCTGGCAACGCTGCGCGGGATCGAGGGCATCAACAACATCCGGGGCCTGACCAACGCAATGGCCCCGCAAGACCGGGAGGCCGCCGAATGATCAAACAATTCCGTCTGCTGTGCGCCGCGCTGGCCCTGTCCGCCAGCGCCCCCGCTTTCGCCGCCGATCCGAACACGCTGGTTTACTACAACCTCGCGGGCAACCAGACGCTCGACCCGGCCGATCCGCAGAACAACAGCAGCTACGCCCACGACTCCCTGCTGGCGATCTTCGACCCGCTGATCCGGCTGGACGACGCCGGCAATCCCGGCCCAGGCCTCGCCGAATCCTGGACACGCTCGGCCGCCCTGGACGAAATCACGCTGACCCTGCGGCGCGGAGCGACCTTCCACGACGGCACCCCGGTCACCGCGGCCACCGTCGCGCAAAGCCTCGAGCGCAACACGGCGCTCGACAAACGGGCAGGCAGTTCGATCCGGGAGGCCATGGGCCTGATCGCGTCCATCGAGGTCCTGGATGAACGCACCATTCGCCTGAAGCTCAAGACACCAAGCGGACAGATCGAATCCTGGCTCGGCGGCACCGCCGGCATGATCCTCGCCCCCGCCGCCTATGCGGATGGCGCGGCCGGCGGCGCGATCAAGCCGATCGGCGCTGGTCCGTATCGGGTTCGCGGCTTTGATTCCAACACCAAGACCGTATTGACCCGGAACGATACCTATTGGGGCGGCACCGCCGACCGACCCGCCGCCTTCGAACTCCACTACGTGCCGGACGGGCGCGCTCGCCTGAACGCGCTGCGCTCGGGCCAGGCGACGGTGGTCTTGCTGGACCCGCGCCAGATCAATGAGGCCAAGACGGCCGGCATGACCGTCCAGGTCAACGAAAAGAACGCGTTCTGGACGATGTATTTCAACTCAAGCCGAGCGGGGCTGGCGGATGGGAGGATACGGCGGGCGTTGATGCATGCGATTGACCGGGAGGCGCTGTCCACCGCCTTGGGTTATGGCAGCACGCGGGCGACGGAACAGATTTTCGCCGGCGCGTCCCCGCTGAACATCAAGGCCCTGGACAATCGCTATCCCTACGATCCCGCCAAGGCACGGGCCCTGCTGGCCGAGGCGGGACTGAAGGACGGGTTGGAACTGAGCGTGCTGCTGCTGAACAACACCGAGTTCCGCCAGTTGGCCGAGGCCTTGCAGGCGATGGTTGCGGAATCAGGCATCCGGTTCAAGTATGACACCGTCGATGTCTCCCAGTTCCCGCTGTTCTTCCAGAAGCCCTCCCGCGGCGACATGATGCTCGGCCGTTATGGCGGGCGCAGTGAGCCGGTGCAGATGCTGTTCGAGTTGGTTGGCACCGGCGGCCCCTTCGCGCCGGGCGGCGCAGTGGCACCCGAGATCGACGCCCTCCTCGGCAAGGCCAAGGTCATGGACAGCCGTGACCCCGCGCGTCTGGCGGTGCTGCGTGATGTGGTGACGCTTGTGTCCACGAATGCGGCGATCGTGCCGATCATGACGCGGTCGAACGTCTATGCGTTCAAGCCGGGCTGCGTGGTGAACCTGCCGGCCTATCTGCCGGGCGGGGCGGACCGTTTCAATGACACGCGGATCGGGGCTTCGTGCAAGTAGCAATCCCGCGGCGGAATGCGCCTCGCCTTCGCCGCCCATTTACGGCAGAGTGTCCACAACCCAAGGTTGGAGTGACCGCAATGTTCGTTCCCCGGCAACGCAGACGTCTGGCCAAAGCCGCCATGCTGGCCCTGGCAATTGCCGCCGCCCCGATCGCGGCCCACGCGCAAGCCGCCGTCTCGCCTGCCCTGCCGGCTTCGACAACCGCGTTGCAGCCCGCCTCGGTCAATCCAACATCGGCCACGCCAGGGGCGACCACGGCGGCCCCGGCGCGACCGCCGGTATCACCGCAGGCCGTTGGCGGCTTGAACTGCCTGATGTTCGGTTCGGCGGCCGCTGTCGGTGTCTACGTGTATAACGACGTGCTCATGGTGGCGATCAGCGGCTACGTGAACCCAACGCTGCTGATCCCGGCGATGGCCGGCGCCTTCGTGGCTGGCTGTGGCATCGGGAACACGCTGACGCCGGGCTTGATTTACCTACACGCGCTGATCTTCTGACCTACTCCATCTTCAGGCCGGCGGTCTTCACGATCTCGCGGTTGATCTCGGTCTGAGCAGCAAGCGCCTTGCCGGTCGCTGGCCCATCCATCGGCTTCAGCAGCACGCCCCGTTCGAGGGAGCGTTGGATCATCTCGGGGTTCTTCATGATCTCCGAAACCGCGGCGTTCACCTTGTCCACGATGTCCTTCGACACGCCCGCGGGGCCGTAGATGCCGTAGAAGGTAGTGGGCGTTATGTCGGGAAAGCCCTGTTCCGCCAGGGTCGGCGTGTCGGGGAAACCTGGATGGCGATCATCACCGACCATCGCCAGCAGGCGCAACTTGCCGGCGCGAACATGCGGCAGGACGACGATATCGGACATGACCTGGACATGGCCAGCGATCAGGTCATTCAACACGTCGGCACTGCCACGATACGGCACGTGCAGGATGTCCACCCCGGCTAGGCTGTTGAAGTTCACGACCATCAGATGGGACCCGGTGCCCGATCCGGGCGTGCCCCAGGCGATCTTGCCGGGGCTCGCCTTGGCCAGGGCCACAAGCTCCGCGACATTCGTTGCCTTCAGGCTCGGGTTGACCGCGAGGCCCTGGATCAGGTCGCCCACCCGCGCCATCGGGGTGAAATCCTTCAGAGGGTCAAAATTGACCTTGGCCACGACCGGCACCAATCCCAGCGTGCTGCTGGAGGCCAGCAGCAGCGTATAGCCATCCGGGGCGGCGCGGGCCGCGGCCTCCGATCCGATCATGCCGGAGGCGCCACCACGGTTATCGACGATGAACTGCTGGCCCAGCGCCAGGGTCAGCCGATCCACCCACAGCCGGGCGACGACATCGTTGGGTCCGCCGGCGGCGAAGGGTACGATGACCCGAACCGGCCGCTCGGGCCATTTGGTGCCCTGCGCCAGCGCCGCGGTCGCGGTCACGCCAAGCAGGATCAGCGCGGTCAGGAAACGACGGATCATGGCAGGACCTTTCCCGGGTTCATGATGCCGCGCGGGTCCAGCGCGGCCTTGATCCGTTGCATGATTGCAAGCTCCGCCCCGCCGCGCCAGTCCGGCATCATATAGGGCTTGAGCTTGCCGATCCCGTGTTCGGCCGAGAAGCTGCCGTCATATTCCCGCACCACCTCGTTCACGACCTCCATGATCGCGTGATCCTGTTCGAGGAACCATTTCGGATCGGCCCCCACCGGCTGTTCGAGATTGAAGTGGATATTGCCGTCGCCCATGTGGCCGAACGGCACGCAGCGGACGCCGGGGATCAGCTTCTCGCAGGCCTCGGTGGCCTTGCGGATGAAGGCCGGGACTTTCGACACGGGGACCGAGACGTCGTTCTTCACGCTCGCCCCTTCCCGCTTCTGGGCTTCGGAGTGTTCCTCTCGCAGGCGCCAGATGGCAGCGCGCTGGGCGTCGGATTCCGCGATGGCGGCATCGGTGACGGACCCGGCCTCCATCGCCGCTTCCAGGACGCTTTCCAGCGACTCCCGCAGGCCGGCGTTCGGACGGGGGGTCGCGAGTTCCACCAGTGCGTAGAACGGCGCGGGCTGGGACAGCGGCAGGACGGCGCCGGGGATGTGTTTGAGAACGAATTCGGTGCCCAGGCCCGACATCAGTTCGAAGGCGCTGATCGCGGCCGCGTCGTGGGCCTGGATGCGGGCGAAAAGGTCCAGCGCGGCCTCGGCATGCGGCAGGGCGCAGAAGGCGACCGCGATTTCGCGCGGCTTGGGGGCGAGTTTCAGGATCGCCGTGGTGATGATGCCGAGCGTGCCCTCGGACCCCACGAACAATTGGCGGAGGCAATAGCCGGTGTTGTCCTTGCGCAGTCGGCGCAGCCCGTTCCAGATGGTGCCGTCGGGCAACACGACCTCCAGCCCCAGCACCAGGTCGCGGGCGTTGCCATAGCGGACGGTGTTGTTGCCGCCGGCATTCACCGCCAGCACGCCGCCGATCTGCGCTGATCCTTCCGAGGAAATCGACAGCGGCAGCAGGCACCCCGCTTCCAGCGCCGCGTTCTGGGCGGCCTTCAGGGTGACCCCGGACTCGATCGTCATGGTCAGGTCGACCGGGTCGATCGCGTGGATGCGGTTCAGGCGAGCGGTGGACAGAACCAGCTCCGACCCGTCTTCGTTCGGTACCGCGCCGCCCACCATCGATGTGTTGCCGCCCTGGGGCACGATCGGCGTTCCGGCCTCGGCGCACAGCCGCACGACATCGGCCAGCTCCTGGGTGTTGGCCGGCCGGATGACGGCCGAGGTCTTGCCTTTGTACAGGCGCCGCCAGTCTTCCGCATAAGGCGCGGTATCGGTCGGATCGGTCAGGATGCCGCGATCCCCAACAACGGCACGAATGCGGTCGAGCAAGGGCGTAAGCGCGGTGATGGCGGTATCGGGCATGAGCGTATCCTCTTTGGCCAGGACGTTACCGCCTGGGGCGGCGCGGGCAAAGAGGAAGACGGCGGAAACCGGGCCGCGCCGCATTGCCGGTCCCATCAGTCAAGGACTACCTTGCAAACCAGAAACAAGGCGCCACCGCACACCGCACAGGAACGATCCCATGACCTCAGAAAGCGCGCCGAACCCGGAACCGACACCGCCTCTACTTCGCCAGGACACCGCCGCCGGCCTGGTGGTGATCGGGGTGGCGGCCTTTGCGCTGTGGCAAGGCGCCGACCTGACCGCCGGCACATTGAGCGCCATGAGCGCCGGGATGATGCCCCGCGCGCTCGCGATCCTGTTCGGCGGGCTGGGCGTCGTGCTGCTGGTGACCGCCCTGACCACCGATGGCAGCAGGCTGGAGCGGTGGACGTTCCGTGGTCCGATCATGATCATCGCGGCGGTGATCGCGTTCGGCCTCAGCGTGCGGCCCTTGGGGCTCGCGGTCGCGGGCCCCTTGACGGTGATCATCGGCGCGGCCGCCAGTCCGGAAACGCGATGGTCGGAGACGCTGATTTTTAGTGTTGTCATGACCACGTTCTGCATTCTTTTGTTCAAATTCGCGCTGGGTCTGGCGATCCCGTTGGCGCCCTGGCTGCTGGGGTACTAGGGCGATGCTGGATCTTATCGGCAATCTCGGGCTGGGCTTTGCCACGGCCCTGTCCCCCACCAACCTGGCGCTGTGCTTTACCGGCTGCCTTGTTGGCACCTTGATCGGCGTGCTGCCGGGCGTCGGCCCGATCGCCACGATCGCGATGCTTATGCCACTGACGTTCAAGGTCGATCCGACCGGGGCGCTGATCATGCTCGCCGGCATCTACTATGGCGCGCAGTACGGTGGCTCCACTACGGCGATCCTGATCAATATCCCCGGGGAGGCGACGTCGGTCGTCACCGCGCTGGACGGGCACGCCATGGCGCAGCGCGGCCGAGCGGGGGTTGCGTTGGGGACGGCGGCGATTGCGTCGTTTTTCGCGGGGACGGTGGCGACGCTGGTGATCGCGGCGATTGGCGCGCCACTGACCCGCCTCGCGTTGCTGTTCGGGCCAGCCGAGTATTTCGGGCTGATGCTGCTGGGCCTGACGCTCGCGGTCGTGCTGGCGCGGGGCTCGGTGCTGAAGGCGATCATCATGATCGTGTTCGGCGTGCTGCTCGCAACGGTCGGCACCGATCTGGAAACCGGGGAGGATCGGCTGACCCTGGGGCTGGAGGGTCTGTCGGACGGGATCGACTTCGCGGTGCTCGCCATGGGTGTGTTCGGCATCGCGGAGGTGATGCGGAACCTGGATGCGCCCGAGGCACGGGATGTCGTACGCGGCGCGATTGGCCGGCTGCTGCCATCCCGCGCCGACCTCGCTCAATCCATTCGCCCCATGCTGCGCGGCACGGTGCTGGGCTCCATCCTCGGCATTCTGCCGGGCAATGGCGCGGTGCTGGCGCCGTTCGCGTCCTATACGATGGAAAAGAAGCTGGCGCGGGATCCGTCCCGGTTCGGCAATGGCGCGATCGAGGGCGTCGCGGGACCCGAGGCGGCGAACAATGCCGGGGCGCAGACGGCGTTCATCCCGTTGCTGACCCTGGGCATACCACCGAACGCGGTGATGGCGCTGATGGTGGGGGCGATGACCATCCATGGCGTGATCCCCGGGCCTCAGGTCATGACCAAGAACCCCAGCCTGTTCTGGGGCATGATCGCGTCGATGTGGATCGGCAACCTGATGCTGCTGGTCATCAACCTGCCGCTGGTGGGGCTGTGGGTGCGGCTGTTGCGGGTGCCGTATCGACTGATGTTCCCGGCCATCCTGCTGTTCTGTTGCATCGGCATCTATTCCATCAACAACAACCCGGCCGATGTGTTCTTCACCGCGTTCTTCGGGTTTGTCGGCTACGCGCTGATCAAGTTCGGCCTGGAACCGGCGCCCATGCTATTGGGCTTTGTGCTGGGCCGCCTGCTGGAGGAAAAGCTGCGGCAGGCGCTGGTGCTGTCGCGCGGCAGCCTGATGACCTTTGTCGAGCGGCCCGTCTCGGCCGTATTGCTGGTGTTGGCGGCGGCGATCCTGATCGTGGCCCTGCTGCCGGCGGTTCGGCGGGGACGCGAAGATGCCTTCACCGAATAAGCACGCGCCCCGATTGTGGGGTTCTGGCGTGGATCGACCGGGGACTCCCCGGATTGATAGGAGACTGACGATGAAACGTTTGGCATGGCTGCTGGTGGCGGCCTTGGTGCTGCCCGTCTCGGGCGCCTGGGCCCAGGCCTATCCGACCAAGCCGGTCACGATGATCGTGCCTTTCGCCGCCGGCGGCCCGACCGACGTGATCGCCCGGATCGTGGGCGAATACATGTCGAAGTCCCTGGGCCAGCAGGTGGTCATCGAGAATGTCGCCGGCGCCGGCGGCACCACGGGCATCACCCGCGGCAAGCTGGCGGCGCCCGATGGCTACACGATCATGATGGGTCACATGGGCACGCATGGCGCGGCCCCGGCGCTGTATCCGAACCTCAAATACGATCCGACCAAGGACTTTGAGCCTGTCGGCCTGGTCGCCGGCACGCCGATCGTGATCGTCGCGAGGAAGGCCTTCCCGGCGGCCGATTTGAAGGAGTTCGTGGCCTATCTGAAGGCCAACACCGCCAAGGTGAACCAGGCGCATGCCGGCGTGGGGTCCGTCTCCTTCACCACCTGCCTGCTGCTGTCGGCGCAACTCGGGATCAAGCCGACCGCCGTGGCCTATCGCGGCACCGGACCGGCACTGAACGATCTGGTGGGCGGTCAGGTCGATTACATGTGCGACCAGATCGTCAACCTGGTGGAGCAGATCAATGGCGGCGCGATCCGGGCCTATGGCATCGCGACGGCCGACCGGTCACCGGTGCTGCCGAACGTGCCGACGACCAAGGAAGGCGGCCTGCCCGAGTATCAGGTCAGCGCCTGGAACGCGGTGTTCGCCCCCAAGGGGACGCCGAAGGAGATCGTGACGAAGTTGAACACAACGCTCAGCGCGGCACTGGATGACCCGGCGACGCGCAAGCGTCTGCTCGATCTGGGCAGCGTCATCCCCGACGAGAAGGGCCGGACGCCCGCGGCTCTGGCGGAACTGGTGCGCAGCGAAGTGGCGCGCTGGACGCCGATCCTGAAGGCGGCCGGGGCGACGGCGCAGTAGCCGTTCAACACGGTGGGGGGGGCTGGCACGCGCGCCGGCCTCCATTCCCTCGTTTCATTAAGTATTATGACAATTTAATATTCACACGTCGGCTGGCAATGCGATCATTCGCGCGGTATGCTAATTTGTAGAGAGAGCCTGACAAAAAAGATTTTCCAGTGAGGGTTTAAGATGTCCGTTTCCGTGTCACTCGTCATAGATCGCCCCTCCAGCATCTTCGAGATGACTATAAATTATGGAATTGAGGGGTACAACGACCCCGAAACTGGTGAATATTTCGGGAACACCAGTTGGAGTATGTCCACCTACAATAGGACCGGTGTATTTCTGGGGGCGATCGGTGGGTTTGCATCGGAGTCCGACACAATTTCAGCCGGTCTGGTCGGCGACCCGGTCCCCGGCTTCCATCAATACCAGTTCGTCTTCTCCGCACAGAACACTTTCAGCGGCGTCACCACGGGGCTGACCTGGAACGCGACGATCGCGGCCTATTCCATCACACCGCAGATCCTGTCCGGCAGCAGCCTGCTCGATATCCTGATCGGGGGCGACTCCGACGACATCATCCGTGGACAAGCGGGCAACGACCTGATCGACGCGGGTGACGGCAACGATCTGGTCGACGGCGGCGAAGGGGCGGACACCATCGATGGCGGGATCGGCGATGATATCATGGCCGGCGGCAAGGATAGCGACATCTACTATGTCGACTCCACCAGCGACATTGTGTCCGAACGCGTGAATGAGGGATCGGACACGATCTTCTCCTCGATCAGCTTCACCCTGCCTGCAAACGTCGAACGCCTGGTGCTGACGGGCGGCGCGGCGATCAACGGCACGGGCAATGGCGGCAACGACCGAATCGACGGCAACGGCGCAACGAACATCCTGTCGGGGATGGACGGCGACGATACCCTGTATGGCATGGGTGGCGAGGACACCCTGCTGGGCGGCGGTGGCAAGGACCTGCTGGACGGCGGCACCGGCAAGGACAAGATGGAAGGCGGCCTGGGCAACGACATCTACATCGTCGATTCCAAGCAGGACAAGGTGACCGAAGGCCTGGACGCCGGCCACGACCTGGTGCGAGTGACCGGGCTCAGCAGCTATACACTCGGTGCCAATCTCGAGGATCTCACCACGCTCGGCATTGCGAACTTCCGGGGCACCGGCAATTCGCTCAATAACACCATCATCGGCGGCAAGGGTAACGACACGCTCGACGGCAGCCTCGGCAACGACACGCTCGAAGGCATGGATGGCAACGACACGCTGATCGGCGGCCAGGGCGATGACTCGCTGAAGGGCGGGAATGGAATCGATACCGCGAGCTACGCGCTCGCCGGCAGCCGTGTGACCATCAACCTGGGTACTGGCACGGCCAAGGGCACCACGACGGGAACCGACGCGCTACTCGGCGTTGAGAACGCGATCGGCAGCACATTCGATGATTCGATCGCCGGCAACGCCCTGTCGAACATGCTCGACGGCGGCATCGGGGCCGATTCGATCAACGGCGCCGGTGGTGATGACATCATCATCGGCGGCGCGGGTGGCGACATCCTGAATGGCGGCACGGGGGGGTTGTCCCGTTCTCTGTTGAAACTCCCCTGACGGCCATCGCCCGATAAGACCCTACGCAGCGACGGCTTCGGGAGCAACGCCCCTGTCGACGTCCTGTTGTGTCTGGATCGCACGGAGTGCCGCCTGCAAGACCGGCAACTGC